>JADLCD010000023.1 GCA_020847395.1 Chitinophagaceae bacterium | reverse complement strand
TGAAATTGATTACCGGAAATGTTCTTTGGTATATTTTTCCATATCATGATATACTCGCATCAACTCTTATACCCTTTCTGTTTTAAGTTTTCAACATATGTGGATATCGTTTAATGCAAGAGGTCTACTATACACCACGCCCGTTAATACAAACTATTGTAAAAATAATAGCGCCGCAGCTTGATCAAACCATTTATGACGGGGCAGCGGGCAGCGCCGGCTTTTTGTGCGAAGCTTTTGAATACCTGAAAGCGCAAAACCCCAAACGCAGCACCGCACAGGACAAAACCCTGCAAACCAAAACTTTTTACGGTAAGGAAAAGAAATCGCTTGCCTATATTATCGGCACCATGAACATGATACTGCACGGAGTGGAAGCGCCGAATATTATACATACCAATACGCTTGGCGAAAACTTGAATGATATACAGGAAAAAGACCGCTACGATATTATACTTGCCAACCCGCCCTTTGGCGGCAAGGAGCGGGCAGAAGTGCAGCAGAATTTTCCGATTAAGAGCAGCGAAACCGCTTATTTGTTTTTACAGCATTTTATTAAAATACTGCACGCGGGCGGTAAGGCAGGTATTGTTATAAAAAACACTTTCCTCAGCAATACCGATAATGCCAGCATAAGCCTGCGCAAACATTTGCTGGAAACCTGCAACCTGCACACTATACTCGATTTGCCCGGCGGCACTTTTACCGGTGCAGGGGTAAAAACGGTGGTATTGTTTTTTGAAAAAGGCAGCGCCACCAAAAAAATATGGTATTACCAGTTGAACCTGGAGCGCAACCTGGGCAAGACCAACCCGCTCAACGAAAATGATCTTGCCGATTTTATACAACTGCAAACAGATAAAAAGAACAGCCCTAATAGCTGGACGGTAAAGCTTGCGGATATAAATACCACCACTTACGACCTGGGCGTAAAAAATCCCAATAAAAAAGAAGAGAATACTTTACGTGAACCAAAGGAAATTTTAGAAGAAATGAAAGCACTGGATAAGGAAACGGCTGATATTTTGAATGCAATAAAGGAGATGATATGAGGCAGGGATGGGAGATAAAGACGTTGGGTGATTTGGTTACGATAAAAACTGGCAAACTTGATGCGAATGCGATGGTTGAAGGTGGAAAATATCCTTTTTTTACCTGTTCTAGGGAAATTTATTCAATAGATAATTATGCCTTTGATTGTGAAGCAATTCTTTTAGCCGGTAATAATGCAAGCGGTGATTTTAATGTAAAACATTTTAAAGGAAAATTTAATGCATATCAACGAACCTATATAATTACGGTTAACAATGAAAGAATAGTATTGTATAAATTTTTACTTCATTGTTTAATTGATCACTTAAAAGTGTTCAAAGAACAGTCGGTTGGGGCAAACACTAAATTCTTGAAGTTAGGAATGATTCAAAATGTACTCATTCCTCTTCCCCCACTCTCCGAACAAAAACGCATTGTATCCATATTAGATCGTGCTTTTGCCGCTATAGATAAAGCGAAAGCTAATACTGAAAGAAACCTGCAAAATGCAAAAGCGCTTTTTGAAAGTTATTTGCAGGGGGTGTTTGAGGAGAGGGGTGAGGATTGGGAGGAGAAGAGGTTGGGAGAAGTCTGTGAATATGATAAGACTCAGAACAAAGCTAAGTTGCCATACGTTGGACTTGAACATATAGAATCAAATACCGGTAAGTTCTTAGGTTCAAGAGAACCACAATCTGTTAAGAGTTCAACTTTTTTATTCTCTCAAAAACATGTTTTATACGGTAGATTGAGACCATACTTGAATAAAGTGTTATTACCGGAATTTGAAGGGCATTGCTCAACAGAAATATTTCCAATAATACCAGGCAAAAACTTAGATAGAAGATTTTTGTTTTATTGGTTTATTAAATCTGATACAGTAAAAGAAATTGACTCGACCTGGACTGGCGCAAGAATGCCTCGAGCTAACATGAATGCAGTGTTAGATTTTAAATTTTATTTGCCATCGTTAAGACAACAAATTTCAATAGTCAAAAATCTGCAAATACTTTTCGAGCAAACACAGCTTCTTGTTTTGAAGTATCAGCAAAAACTAACCTCTTTAGACGAACTTAAAAAAAGCATTTTGCAAAAAGCGTTTAGCGGGCAGTTAACAGCAGATGCCAGGATATATGAAAAGGAGTCTGAGGCGTTAACAATGGCAGCGGAGCGCAAGGCGGCATATGCACCTGAAACTACAGATAAGTTAACAGAAGATGAGTGGCTGCAGCTTTATTTCATGCTCATTAATATTAGTTTTCATAACGGCAAGGCAGAACAAAAATATCTGGCTGAAGTAAAAATGGAAAAATCCTGTCATTTTGGAGAAAAGATTATTAAGCAATTGCATTTTAATCGCAATCCTTTTAAAGCAATGAATGGTCCGGCAGACTTTGAGCGGCTCTATAAGCTGCACGACTTTGCAGAAGCAAATTGTATTTTTATCTATGAAAAAAGCGCTTCTTATAAAAAATATATTGAAGGAGAAAACTTCATGAAATATATGGGAAAGGCAATGATGGCTTTCCGTCCTTTTATAAAGAAAATAAACGAGCTACTTGCAAAACTCCTTCCGTTAAATACTGATACCATAGACTTATATGCAACAACCTATACCGCATGGAATAATCTTTTAATGCAGAAGAAAGAGGTGAATGTAAAATCTATTGCAAAAGAAGGCCGTTGGCATCAGAAGAAAAATAGGTTTACAGATAAGGATTTTGAAAATGCTATTGAATTTTTGAGAACGAATGACTTAGTACCGGAGGGAAATGGTAAGTTGGTGTTAGAAAAAAGCAAAACTATAAATTCATGATAAACCATTTGCAAACCAAACACCTGCTATTATAAGTATGACCCGGCAGCAGCTTATAGAACTCATAAATGAACTCGTAAAACAACCACATGAAAGCGAATGGGTGGAGTTTAAATTAAACTTTCATTCCCCGGATGAGATAGGAGAATGCATTTCTGCGTTATCAAACGGCGCCTGCATACACAACCAGCCTTTTGGCTATATGGTATTTGGCGTAGAGGATAGAACACAAATCATAAAGGGAACAACATTTAAAGCCAAAACATATAAGAAAGGCAACGAAGATTTGGAAAACTGGCTTGCTACAAGACTTAATCCCAGGATAGACTTTACGGTACATGAATTTGAATATGATGCTTCCCGGCATATCTCTATGTATATTATTCCGGCAGCTAAGAACCAGCCCGTAGAATTTCTGCATCAT
The DNA here is from genome assembly GCA_020847395.1 of Chitinophagaceae bacterium. GTDB lineage: Bacteria > Bacteroidota > Bacteroidia > Chitinophagales > Chitinophagaceae > Agriterribacter. Next base: position 28,663 of record JADLCD010000023.1, on the reverse strand, counting down.
GCACATATCAGAGTAGGCAGCATTACCAGGAAGCTCAGTGAATTTCCTGCAAAGCAGGCAAAAATTTGGAAGAAAGATACTACACCATTTGAAAAAGAGATAGCAAAAGATAATCTTACCATCTCTGATATTACACGCTTGCTGAGTGCTGAAACTTATTTTGATTTGATGAAGCTTCGATATCCGTCATCCCAGGAGGGAGTAATAGACAAATTTATTGATGAAAGTTTAGTTGTAAAGAATAACGGGTATGCCATCACTAAATTAGGAGCGATCCTCTTTGCCAAAAACTTAAAGGATTTTGAGAGCGTCGAAAGAAAATCGGTACGGGTGATTGTTTATAAAGGCAGGAATAAAGTTGAAACAGAGAGGGAACAAACAGGCATAAGAGGATATGCAATAGGTTTTGAAGGCATGGTTGACTGGATAAACAGCCAGTTACCTGCGAATGAAGAGATAGGTAAGGCCCTGCGCACAGAAACAAGAATGTATCCTGAAATTGCTATTCGTGAGTTAGTAGCCAATGCGCTGGTACACCAGGATCTGGCAGAGAAAGGGTTTCCTATGGTAGAAATATTTACAGACAGGATTGAAATTTCAAATCCCGGAACACCATTAGTAACCCCCGAACGTTTTATTGATGCGTACATATCCAGAAATGAAAAGCTGGCCGACTTAATGCGCAGGATGGGATTTTGTGAAGAAAAAGGCAGTGGAATGGATAAAGTAATTTTTTATAACGAATTGTTTCAACTGCCACCTGTAAATGTAATTGTAGCAGAAAACAGAACCAGAGTAACTATTTACAGTTATAAAACTTTAAATAACTTAGATAAAAAGGAAAAAATCAGAGCATGTTATCAGCATGCCTGTTTAAAATATGTTTCTAACGAAAAGATGACAAACCAGTCATTAAGAGACAGGTTTAAAATTGAAGATCAGAACGCGGCAATAGCATCCCGCATCATCCGTGATGCATTAGAAGAAAAAGCGATAAAAGAGGATGACCCGGAAAGCAAGTCCAGGAAATATGCGAGTTATATTCCCTTTTGGGCATAGCTTTATTTGATCGTTATTTGATAATGTATACATATTCAAAATCTAAATTATTGATAATCAATCCTTTTTTATTTGATGGTTATTTGATAAAGTAGTAATTCTGATAATATGAATGAAGCCGAAACCCGGGCCGAACTGATAGACCCCAAACTAAAAGAGAATGGCTGGGATGGTAAAACCAACCCGGAGGTGAAGGTGCATCGTGAATATCATATAACGGCCGGGAAAATAAAAGCCGGTGGCGGCAGGCACAAGCCGCTTATTGCAGATTACCTGCTCTCCTATAAAGGCCGCAAGCTGGCGGTAGTAGAAGCCAAAAGTGATGAATGCGAAGTGGGCGAAGGCGTAGCCCAGGCAAAAGATTATGCCCTGAAGCTGCAGGTTGATGATGCCTATGCTGCAAACGGCAGAGAGATATACCACATTGATATGGATTCCGGTAAAGAAGGCCCGGCTGATAACTTTCACTCGCCAGACGAACTCTGGAGCAAGGCGTTTCCTGCACAAAACGACTGGCAGGATCATTTTGATGAAGTGCCTGATGAAACTAAAGGCGGTACCATGAGCGGTCGTTTTTACCAGGAAATTGCAGTGGAACATGCATTGGATGCCATTGCGCAAAGGCAACACCGCATACTGCTTACTCTTGCAACCGGCACAGGCAAAACCTTTATCGCCTTCCAGATAGCCTGGAAATTGTTTCAAACACGCTGGAATTTACAGTACGACGGCAAACGCAGACCGAGAATATTATTTTTAGCTGACAGGAATATTTTAGCTGACCAGGCTTATAATGCGTTTTCCGCTTTTCCTGAAGATGCATTGGTGCGCATTAAACCCAATGAAATAAAAAAGAAAGGAAAAGTACCTACCAATGGAAGTATTTTCTTTACCATTTTTCAGACTTTTATGTCTGGCACTGATAAAGAGGGAAACCCGCTACCCTATTTTGGAGCATATCCCAAAGACTATTTTGATTTAATCATCATTGATGAGTGCCATCGTGGCGGCGCTAATGACGAAAGCAACTGGCGCGGCATTATGGAATATTTTTCTCCTGCCGTACAATTGGGGTTAACGGCAACACCTAAACGAAAAGAGAATGCCGATACGTATAAATATTTTGGGCACCCTGTATATATCTATTCCTTAAAAGATGGAATTAACGATGGATTTCTTACGCCATTTAAGGTAAAGAAGATCACTACCACACTCGATCAATATACCTATCATTCAGACGATAATATAGTAGAAGGGGAAATTGAAGAGGGCAAAGTATATACTGAAACGGATTTTAACCGTATTATAGAAATAAAAGAGAGAGAACAGAAGCGGGTTGAAATTTTTATGAACCTGATCAACCAGCAGGAAAAAACCATAGTATTCTGCGCCACGCAGGAACATGCAGCGGCGATAAGAGATTTGATCAACCAATATAAAAAAAGCAGCAACCCGCTTTACTGTGTAAGGGTAACTGCGGACGATGGTGAATTAGGCGAGCAATACCTGCGCGACTTTCAGGATAATGAAAAAACCATCCCTACAATTCTTACTACTTCTCAAAAATTGTCTACAGGAGTAGATGCACGTAATATCCGCAATATAGTGTTGATGCGGCCTGTAAATAATATTGTAGAGTTTAAGCAGATCGTAGGTCGCGGCACAAGGCTTTTTGAAGGTAAAAATTTCTTTACCATTTACGATTTTGTAAATGCAAGTGAACGGTTTAAAGACCCGGAATGGGACGGCGAGCCAATAGAGCCTGTCATAACTGACCCCATACCCACTCCCGATGAAACAGAGCATCCGGAATCTATAGTAGAAGACGAAGGGAATGAGAGGGAGGCATTTGAGCGACCGGTTAAAATAAAAATCCGGCTTGCCACAGGAAAAGTAGAAATAATTGAACACGCTGTTTCAACTACATTTATGGGGACTGACGGCAACCCCATGACAGTGCAGGAATTCCTGGATAGTTTATATGGTAAGCTTCCTGAGATATTTAAAGATGATGCTGAACTGAGAAGAATATGGTCAAACCCGCTCACAAGAAAAACCTTGCTGGAAAAATTAGATGAAGCCGGTTTTGGAAAAGATGAACTTACCACTTTACAACGGGTGATTGATGCTGAAAAGAGCGACTTATTTGATGTGCTGGAATTTATTGCTTATGCGGCCAAGCCTATAACAAGAGAAGCAAGAGTTGCATCTGCTCAAAACAGTATTTTTTCATTATTAAAGAGCAGCGAGCGTGAGTTTATTGAATTTGTACTTAGTCGCTATATAGAAACCGGTGTGGAAGAGCTTGACCAGGAACAGCTTCCGCATTTGCTCGAATTAAAATATCACGCTGTAAGCGATGCTTCAGAAAGATTGGGCGGCGTATCAAGAATAAGGGAACTGTTTATTGAATTTCAAAAGCATTTATACGAGGTTCGTAGTGCATAAAACAATCTCCCATCATAAAAGGAATTTTATAATGGTATAGTTTATCGCAACTCTCTCCCTAATATAATTCCAACCTTAACCTGAATGGTAAAGTATGAATCGTTTTTAGTGCCTCTCCCTCTTATTGAACCTGGTTGTGTAATATGCGCCGGATCTATTTCTCCCTGCCTGTCGTGTAGTTGCATGGCGATACTGGTATTCTCCGGCGAAAGGTATTTTTGAAATAATGCAGGATCAAAATACCGCGTACTTACATCATCAAGATAATCTGTGGTAGTAATGCGGTGAAGCACTTCAAGGCGGAGATTACACAACGGAGACAGCTCATATTTAATTCCTGCGCCAAGCGGAAAATTTACTGCGCGTAACGAATAGTTAGGCCTATCCGGGTATTCGGTAAAGCCTTGTCCTTCTGTGTGCAGCGGATGCAGATCTACTATTTTACCATTTAAGTTAGTTTGCGGATTAAAGAAAAACACACCTGTGCCCAAGGTTAAATAAGGCGAAATTCTTGAGGGTTTATCTCCTGCTATACCTAACACAACCAATGGGTATACTTCGCCCAGCAATAAAATCTCATAAATATTGCTGCGAAAATGCAGGTTACGTTTGTAACGATTTTTACCACCGGTTGATTCATCTCCACGCAATATATTATCTGCGGCTGTAATAGTTCCTGCATTAAATTCCAGTGTTACTCCTAATGCATACCGATATATGAATCCGGCACCTATACCACCGCTTAGTTTTGTATAAGGTATATTCAGATCCTTTATAAAGCCTTTTCCTTCGCCGGGTCTGCCACCAAGGTCGGTAAAACAATTTATGCCCCCAACAGAAGCATTTATTTCAAACAAAAAGTCCTGGTCGTAATAACGGTTATTGTAAAAATAATCCTGGGATAGTGTGCGGGCGCAAATAAAGCAATACATTAAAAGTATCGCCACAGGTTTGGTGAACATGGTTAACAGTATTTAGTGTTATAAATAGTTACAGCAACAATCTCAAGATACTAATTTTTATGCTCAACAAATATTATTATAAAAAAAGGGCCGTTCTGCAAATAGTTTGCAGAACGGTTTGTAACTCCCGGTAGGGCTCTAAGAAACCCTTATAAAATTACGCAGGATAAAAAGCCTATATGGATGGATAAAAAGAGGTCGTTTCCCGCGTCTTAATGATATCGTAAAACACTATTTTTGCCGCTTACAAAATCAAAATCATGAGTAAAGGTCCGGTTTCTCAATTTATACAACATCATTACCGTCATTTTAACGCAGCAGCACTTATGGATGCAGCTAAAGGCTATGAAACACATTTACTGGATGGTGGTAAAATGATGGTAACTCTTGCCGGAGCTATGAGTACCGCAGAGTTAGGTTTATCTTTTGCAGAAATGATCCGTCAGGATAAAGTGCATATTATTAGTTGCACAGGTGCTAATCTTGAAGAAGACATTATGAATCTTGTGGCGCACACACATTATAAGAGAGTGCCTAATTACAGGGATTTGAGTCCGCAGGACGAATGGGATTTATTAGAGAATCATTATAACCGCGTTACAGATACCTGCATTCCGGAAGAAGAGGCTTTCAGGAGAATTCAACAGCACATCGCTAAAATATGGAAGGAGGCAGACGCAAAGGGTGAACGTTATTTTCCACATGAGTTTATGTATAAACTTTTGCTTGGCGGAGCTCTGGAACAATACTATGAAATTGATCCCAAGAATAGCTGGATGCTAGCTGCAGCCCAAAAGAATATCCCGATTGTTGTGCCAGGCTGGGAAGACAGTACTATGGGAAATATTTTTGCTTCTTACATAATAAAGAATGAAATAAACGCCTCCACCATCAAAAGCGGTATTGAGTATATGGTATGGCTGTCTGACTGGTACAGAAACAACAGTAGTGGCAAAGGCGTAGGCTTTTTCCAGATTGGCGGTGGTATTGCTGGTGATTTTCCTATTTGTGTTGTTCCTATGATGTACCAGGATTTGGAATGGCATGACGTTCCTTTCTGGAGCTATTTCTGCCAGATAAGTGATTCAACAACATCCTATGGCTCATACTCCGGTGCGGTACCAAACGAAAAAATTACCTGGGGAAAACTGGATATTAATACCCCCAAATTTATTGTGGAGAGTGATGCAACAATAGTAGCGCCGCTAATTTTTGCGTGGTTATTAGGGTGGTAGCCTTTGCGCGATCATTGATGACAGCTAGCTCAACTTATTATTAATCGCCTTGTTATATATATCTATCAGCAACGCCTTATTTTTTTCCGGTGTGTATTGTTGTATATAACTCTGGTGAGCATTTTGCCCAATCTTTTGTTTTTGCTCTTTGGAAAATGATGCCCATAATATTACTTTATGTGCCAAGTCTTCCGCATTTCCTGGTTCAAAGTGCAATCCATTATAGTTATCCTCAATCATCGATTTCATTGCGCCAAGATTGCTGGCAATTACGGGAGTCTTTGATGCAAATGCCTCCAATATTGTTACAGGCATTCCTTCATACCAAACAGAAGGGAATATTAACGCTTCGCAGGATGACATTGCATTGATTAATAAATGATTGTCAAGCTTTCCCATATATTGAATATTGGGGTTCTTGTGTGTTGCTTCTTTTACAAATTCCAACAGAGGCCCTTCCCCGGCAATTTTTAACTGTATATTTGTTTTTGAAAACGCTTCTAAAAGAACTTTAATACCTTTTTCTTCAGTCAATCTGCCCGCAAATAAAAAACCTGAACGGATTCTCTTATTTTCCAATATCGGCGCCAATACAAAATTGGGTTTCACAATCAGTTGTTTTGCTGTTATACCCAATGATGAATCAAGAAATAATGTTTGTGCAAACCTAGTTAATACAATAAACCGATCTACATTTTTCCAAGTGCCGATCTTTTTATGAAACCAAACAACCAAGGCTAACCAAAAAGTTTGAATAACGGAATTTCTATATAGTCCTTTTTTTACTGCTGTCCAGGGAAACGGCTGGTGAACACTATCAAGAAAAATTTTTTCTCCATTCATCAGGCTAGCCGAAGGGCACAAAAGACGGTAGTTGTGTAATGTAAGAACAACTGGTATATTAAATTTTTTTGCACCCCTGATGATAGCAGGTCCGGAAGCAAAATGCCAGTTATGAATATGTATAACCGAAGGGCGAAATTTCTTTATGCGAAATATCAATTTTTGTGTTGCTGTAAGGTTCCAAACAGAAAATAAAAATTGCAAAAGCCCTTTTATTCCTGAATGATTCTTATATATAAGTGTTTCTACATCATTTCCTTCTTTTAATAGTTTATATTCCTGTTCAAAAACAGCGTCTTCCCCGCCACGAATTTGATAATGCGTATGAACTAAAAGTATCTTCAACAATTTGTTTTCCTTTTTATATTAATGATAAAGCGAAGAAATTCTTGTCGCAAATCCTTTTAAAAAAAGTATTTTCCCTTCACCCTAAAATATTATTGAATTAGTCAAACTAATTTAATTAGGTTGCAGCGGTTTCTTATATACCGGCACCGTGCTGCAAGGCTCGCCATACATCAGGCTTTTTACAACCGGTCTCAGTTTATTAGTAATAAATACATATGCAGCTTCTGGTAAAACAATATCGCCGCACCCTTTTATAACAATGCGTTTATCAATATAATCCCCGGCATTTATCTGTTCAATATTTTTAAGTATCAGCAATTGAATCACATATTTCTCATCGCCAAATAATATATCTTTTGCAAAAGGTGCAAGATAACTGGCAACCAGCATATACGCCCACATGGGAATAATAGCATCTGCAGTATTGGTTATTCCTACGGTTTTGTCTTTATACTGCGTCCAATCCGCATTTTTTAATGCTTCGCGAAATTCTTTTTCTTTAAGAATCATTTCCCTGAAAAGCCAGGGTTTTAAATCAAAAATTACAATTTCATCCTTTGGAAAAAAATCTTCCAGGTTTATAGTAATAATGCCGCTTTCGGCAACCTTATTAATTATTGTTTCTTCCATATTGCAAAATTACCAAAATAAAACAGGCTGCCGTTTTTAAACAGCAGCCTGCAACAATTTTTAATTTTTATACTTAAAATCCGGCTTTCAGCCTGGTATCTTCAATTTTTGCAGCTCCTTTAAGCGCATCCATTAAACCGTAGCCCATCGTTTGTTTCATTTGCATTAGCGCAGCCTTTCTTTGTTCTTCTACATTTGCCGCATCATTAGGCAATGCGCCAATACTTTTTACTTTAACAACATATACACCGGTTGTGCCGGTTAATGGCTGAGAAGGATTTTCCTGGTATGCTTTATTAAAAGCTGCTCCTATAACTATCAATTCATTTCCAAACCCGGGTTTAAAATTATCTGAAAAACGAATACTATCTGCAACCTGTACCTGCTGACCTGCATTTTTTGCAGCATCATCAATGGTAGCATATTTACCAAATTTCTGGCGAAGGATTTCTGCTTTCTTCCTGTTGCGCAAAATGGGTTCTACCACAAGTTTTGCTGTAGCTGCAGATTGAACGCCTGCCTGTTTTTCGCCGGTTATAACAGCAACCACATATTGATCGCCTACAGATATTGGATCAGAAACAGTTCCGGGTTTGCTTTCATATATCCATTTTACAAAGGATCTTGATGCCGGCAATCCTGCAACCTGGTAATCCATTTCTTTTACATTATCCGCAATCCTCTTGTTGAATTTATTTTTTGCAACAGCATCATCAAAAGCTTTTTCTGTGCGACTTTCAGAAGCAAATTTTGTTGCAGCAGCAGAAGCTACATCATCTGTTTCTTTACTGGGCTCAATTGCTTTTGCGAGATATGCTATCTTATACGCTGTTTCAAAATTTTTCTGATCCTGTATTTCTATTACATGATATCCAAACTGCGTTTTTACCACTCCTCTGTCTCCCACCTTTCCTTCAAAACAAAAATCGTTGAATTCTTTAACCATTTGTCCATTAGGAAAAAAGTTGTATTCTCCTCCTTTATCTTTTGATCCGGGATCATCAGAATATTTTGCAGCCAACTCAGCAAAAGAAGCGCCTGCGGAAATAGCATTTTTAATACTATCTGCCAGTGCTTTTGCCACAGAATCTGTTCTTGATGGTTGTTGGGTTTGCGGGTCAATTGTTCCAATTAATATATGGCGTGCCTTTACGGAATCAGGTAAAACTTTTGAACCTATCATTCTTGCTATTACAATTGTGCTGGCATCAAAATACGGTCCATACACCTGTCCGGGTTGTAATGCAAAAAGTGAATCTTTTGCAGGAACCTGTATTCTGCTCTTATTAATATAGCCATCAAAAAAGGGAGATTTTGTTCCGTTTCTTGTTACAAATATACCTGCATCAGGCGCTTCGGCAAGCACCTGTTTCATTCCTTCCATTTTATTCCAGAGGTTGGTGCTGTCTTCTTTATTTGCTCCTGCATTAAACGTTACAAAAGCAATACTTCTTGATCTTTCCTGTTTGAACTGATCTTTATGTTTCTGCACATAATCATTTATATCAGCATCAGAAACTGCTACCGCAGAATCTGCAACAGTTGAATATGCCAACCCTGTATAAGAAATGTCAGACACCTGCCCGTTAACAGCATTTTGTTTTTCTATCAGCCATTTTGGTATATATAGACCATTCGTAAAAATGGTCATGAATTTTTGCTGTAACTGCCCTAATATAATAGGATCAACCAGTTGTTCATTTACCTGTTTTAACTGGTTAGCATCTTTTGATTTTTTAAGATTGTTAAATGCTGTTCTTGCTGCTTCAATATTATATACACCGGTTTTAGGGTCGGTAAACTGCTGTTTAAATTCCTGGGGAGCGTTATCACTAAATAATAGTTCAGAAAATTCTTTTGAAGTAAATTGTAATCCTAATTTATTTGCTTCAGACAAAATAAGTTCTTTAGTAATCAAACCATTCCAAATTTGATTCTGAATTTCCTGGCGCATACCTTCTTCCAGCCTGTATCCCTGCGATTGATACTGCGATTCCATCATTTTAACACGGGTATCATATTCCTGGCGGCTTATTTCTGTTCCATTTACATCACCGATTGTTTTAGAAGCCGATTGAAAACTTCCTCTTCCTCTTCCAACAAAAGCATCCTGTATTAAAAAACCTATAAGACTTATGGCAATAATTCCAAAAACCAAAATCGCTGCTCTGTCTCTGATTGTCTGAATAATAGACATATTATATGGTATGTATTTTTTAGGACGGCAAAAATAGGGGAATAAAAGTTTATCAACAAATTGTGGAAAACAGCCTCAAATATGCATTACCATTGGATTTTTACAGTGTATATCTTTCATTTTGCATCAAACAATAAATCCTCCTCTTTTTTCGTTTTTATTAATCCACATAGCTGTGTTGAAACAGGCATTTTTTTGTTGATATAGTTCTTTTTTATAAAAATTTATGGTGGGAATATTGCTTAATATTTCATTTGTTTTTTATTATTCTTTACCCTTGTCTCCATATTTCCTCATAAAAATATTTTTAACCGCTTGTTTTCAACACAATATTTTTCATTTTTCTTTTTCTTTTTTTCCGCAAGCTTTTTTAATCAACATTGTTAATAACAGTTTAAGATGCCATACAGTATTCATTTACTGTTGTGCAAATACATGTTAATAACCGTGTATAAATGAATAGTTTTAACTTTGCAAGCGTTTTAATTTGGATTGTTTCCCCAAATTCACAGCCGTAATAGTAATAGGGCTTTTAAATAAATAATAAATAATATTAAATACTATGGGAGTAATTAACATTGAAGAGGCAAAAAGAAATGTTGAGCAAGTCGGATTTTTGGATGTTGATATTGATTCCCGTCTCGATCTTTTTAAAGAGATTGAAAAAATTAAAAAAGAAAAGAACGCTGTTATTCTTGCACACTATTACCAGGAGCCGGATGTACAGGATATTGCTGATTATATTGGCGATAGCCTTGGGCTGGCACAACAGGCAGAAAAAACCACTGCAGATATTATTGTATTTGCCGGTGTTCACTTTATGGCGGAAACCGCTAAAATTTTAAATCCCGATAAAAAGGTGTTGTTGCCTGATTTAAAAGCGGGCTGTTCTTTATCTGATTCTGCGCCGCCGCCGCTGTTTAAAAAATTTAAAGAGCAATATCCCGATCATCTTGTTATTTCTTATATCAATTGCTCTGCCGGCATTAAAGCCTTGAGCGATATTATCTGCACTTCATCTAATGCCAAACAAATAGTGGAAAGCTTGCCAAAGGACCAGAAAATTATTTTTGCGCCTGATAAGAACCTGGGGGCTTACATCAATAAAAAAACAGGACGAGATATGGTGCTGTGGGATGGCGCTTGCATGGTACATGAAATTTTTAGCAGGGAGAAAATAACTAAACTTAAAGTTAGATACCCGGAAGCTAAAGTAATTGCTCACCCTGAATGTGAAGATGTGGTATTACAGTTGGCAGATTATATTGGTTCAACTACTCAACTACTCAGGTATACGGAGGCAGATAAGTCAAAAGAATATATTGTAGCTACAGAAACAGGTATTCTGCACCAGATGCAGAAAAACTCGCCGGGTAAAATATTTATTCCAGCGCCGCCAGATAATAGCTGCGCCTGCAACGATTGCCCGCACATGAAATTGAATACACTTGAAAAATTGTATTTGTGTATGGAGTATGAAGCACCTGAGCTGAATATGGATGAGGAGCTCAGAAAGGCGGCTTTAAAGCCGATTAAAAGAATGTTGGAGATAAGTGCTCAACTCGGATTATAAAGGGCTTATCTGCCCATATAAACCATTAATATCTGTACGTCGCTTGGGTTAACTCCTGAAATCCTGGAAGCCTGTCCTAATGTTCTTGGTTGTATCTTAATAAATTTTTGCCTTGCTTCTGCAGATAGCGCAGGGATATTGGTATAATTGAAATTTTGAGGAATATTTAAATTTTCAAGATTACTCATTTTTGCTACAAGCTCCTTTTCCTTTTCTATATATATATTATATTTAATTTGTATTTCAGCCTGTTCAATTCCTTCTCTGGTATTGTTGGAAAGTGTTGATTTTAACCGTGGAACATTTTCTAAAAGTGCGGCAAGATTTATATCTGGTCTCAGTATTAACTGAGATGCTTTTTGCTTTTGGGTTAATGAAGCAGAAGAAATTTGTTCAAGGAAGTAATTAACTTCTTCAGGTAATATTGTAAAATTATTTAATTCGTTTATTATATTTTTTACCGCTTTTTCTTTGGCTGATACAGCGTCCATTCTTTCTTGTGAAGCAAGACCTAAATCAAAACTCTTTTTAGTCAATCGCAAATCTGCGTTATCCTGCCTTAATAATGTTCTGAACTCAGCACGACTGGTAAACATCCTGTAAGGTTCTTCTGTTCCTTTACTGATGAGGTCATCAATCAAAACACCAATATAAGCTTCACTCCTGCTTAATATAAGAGGTGCTTTTTCTTTAGTTTTAAGATGAGCGTTAATACCAGCCATCAAACCCTGGCAGGCAGCTTCTTCATAACCGGTGGTTCCATTAATTTGTCCGGCAAAGAAAAGGTTTTGAATGAGTTTGGTTTCTAAAGTATACTGTAATTGCGTTGGTGGAAAATAATCGTATTCGATAGCATAACCCGGTCTGAAAAAACGAACATTTTCAAAACCCGGAACTATGCGTAAAGCTTCATACTGTACTTCTTCAGGTAATGAAGTAGAAAAACCATTTACATATATTTCTACCGTATTCCATCCTTCCGGTTCTACAAAAAGCTGGTGCCTGTCTCTTTCTGCAAAGCGGTTGATTTTATCTTCTATACTTGGGCAATACCTTGGGCCAACACCATCTATCCTGCCGGCATACATGGGGCTTCTGTCAAACCCGGTTTTTAAAGTATCATGTACTGTTTGGTTGGTATAAGTAATCCAGCAGCTCTTTTGTTGTTCAGGCTTTATCTTCTTTGTATCCGTAAAACTAAAACCAGTAATTTCATCATCACCTTTTTGCTCATCCATTTTAGTATAATCCAAACTTCTTCCGTCAACTCTTGGGGGTGTACCTGTTTTTAAACGGTCGCTTTCAAAACCCAGTTCAACCAATTGTTCAGTAATACCAGAAGCTGCTTTTTCCGCTACTCTTCCACCACCAAATTGTTTTTCTCCAATATGAATAATGCCATTTAAAAAAGTGCCATTGGTAAGTACTACTGCTTTTGCTGTTATATAATGCCCAAGTCCTGTAATTACGCCAACGCACCTGTTGTCTTTTACCAGCAAGCCTTTTACCATATCCTGGTAAAAATCCAGGTTAGACGTTTGTTCCAGTTTTTCTCTCCACTTCAAAGCAAATAACATTCTGTCGCTTTGTGCCCTCGGGCTCCACATGGCAGGACCTTTTGATTTATTCAGCATCCTGAACTGAATCATAGATTCATCCGTTACTATTCCGGAATAACCACCAAGCGCATCTATTTCTCTAACAATTTGTCCTTTGGCAATACCACCCATAGCAGGGTTACAACTCATCTGGGCGATGGTTTGCATATTCATGGTAACCAGCAAAGTTTTGCTACCCAGATTGGCGGCAGCAGCAGCAGCTTCACAACCGGCATGACCAGCGCCAACCACTATTACATCATATTCCTGAAACATTCGGCAAAAGTAGTTAATTGGATAATAAGGTGGAAGGGAGATGGTTTAAGGTGTAGGGCATAAGAAGCTTCGGTGCATTATTCTGTACTAAGTAAACTCCTTACTTCATTGTTAGAAGCTATATCACGTTAACGGCCTTCCATCAACCCTTCACCTTCTACCTCCCCTCATTACCATACATCAACGTTTCACGTGAAACGACTTCTATTCACCCGAAAAATCCTGAACAAGAAAGAACATATCTGGCCTGTTTTTGATTGCAAAAAAACTTACACCTACCCTTTTCATTTCATTTGAGAGAATGTTTTTCCGGTGACCAACATTTCTTACGCCGGCATCAATAAGGAGAAATATTAATGCTTCAAGTGAACTTCTTTTTCCTTCATAAATGTTTTCGGCAACATTGCCGAAGTAACCTGCTTTATTCATCCTTTCCTGGAAACTGCTGCCTGAAGTAGCGTTATGACTTATACTTGCTCCATGTTTACCCAAATCAGTAGCATGTTCAGCCGCAACCTTTGTAAGCTTTTCATCGGGAATTAATAATCCTACGGATGTCATTGAAAGAAGAGTTGCTGATAAAGATTTTGAATAAGCGCTCTTAACTTCGGGAAACTGTTCAAGGAAAGGAACCAGTATTTTATGGTGAAAGAGTTTTGGATACTTTCTTACGTAATTAAGCCAGTAAATGGATTCCTGCTGGTCGGTTGAAAGTTTGTTATAAACCGCATTGGAATCTAACCATTGTTGCAAGACGAGGTCCTTTTCTGCCTCAATTATAAATGGAGCATCTCTCAATACAATACTTCCCTGGGCATGAACGAAATTTATAAAGCACAAAGCAATAAAAACAGAAAGTATACGTTTCACGTGGAACTTCATTTAAAATATTCCTGCAAGTAACGCTCTTCTTTCGCTCTCATTACTTCTATTTCTTCATTTAACTTATCCTTATAGTTGCATAAGTGTAATGCTCCATGAAATATTACCCGGTGCAGCTCTCTTTTAAAACTGGTTTTATAGGTTGCAGCATTGTCTTTTACCCTGTCTATACTGATGTATATTTCTCCATCAACCATAGTTTCTCCTAAATTAAAAGTGATAATATCTGTATAGTAGTTATGTTTTAAATACTGCTTATTTATATCAAGCAGAAAATCATCAGAACAAAATATGTATTGAAGAGCGCCAAGCGAGGTTTTTTCTTTTTTAAATAGCTGTTGAATAAACCGTTTAAGCTTATTTCTATCTGTAAGAATGTTCTTTTTATAAGGAAAGAAGAATTGTATATCAGTCATTATATAAATCAGTTTTCCAAAAATCGTAATTCAGTTTGTAAAACTACCAATAGATTTGTGCTATAATGAAAAGGCTTTCAGAAATAAATCCCGGCGTAACCGTAGTAATTAAACAAATTGAGGATAATGATTTTTATCTCAAACTGATGGAGATGGGTTTTATACCCGGGGAAACCGTAAAAATTTTACAGGTGGCTCCATTAGGCGACCCTATATCAGTAACAGTTGCCGGATATAATCTAAGTTTGCGGTTGAATGAAGCAGATAATGTGTTAGTAGAGGATTTATAATACTGCAACATCTTCGGAATGAAAATTGGTCTTTACTTTGGTTCCTTCAATCCTGTTCACCACGGACATTTAATCATTGCCAGTTTTATAGCCAATAATACCGATCTTGAACAGGTTTGGTTTGTAATATCTCCTCAAAACCCTTTTAAAGTTTCTGCTACATTATTGAACGAATACCAGCGTTTACACCTTGTTCGGCTGGCTATAGAGGGAGAAGATAAACTTAAAGCTTCGGATATAGAATTTTACCTGCCCAAGCCATCTTACACTATTGATACACTCGCTTACCTGGAAGAGAAATATCCCAAACACCAGTTCTCTATCATTATGGGAAGCGATAGTTATCAAAACCTGCCTAAATGGAAAAACGCTGAAACTTTAATGCAGGGCTATCCTATATTCGTATACAACAGGCCCGGTTTTGAAGTGAAACATGAAAAAGAAAATATCATTGTTTTGGATGCTCCCTTCCTGCAAATCTCAGCAACGCAACTAAGACAGACGATTAAAAATGGTAAATCCATCCGTTACCTTGTTCCGGATAGTGTGAAGGAAGAAATAGAGAAAAATAATTATTACAGGTAATAAGCTAAAGAGTATTAAAAAATCCAACCCAGTAATAAACAAACCAGCACTATAACCGGCGCCGGTAACCTTGTAAAAAGCAGCAACAAAAATGTACCAGCTATAACACCCATATTCAAAAAGCTAATGGTGTAAGATTCATGTGCGCCAAAAAAAGAAATGTCTTTCATCAGGAAGAAAGTAGCAGCAGCCATTATACCCACCACCGAGGCATTAATGCCTTTTAGGGCCCGGTAAATACCACTGTATTTTTTAAGATTATGCCAAACCGGGAAAAAGAAAAGCACCAGCAAAGCACTGGGCAAAAAAATGCCAAAAGAACCAATAATACAACCAATAATCTGCATTCTTGTGCCTTCTGATTTTAAAGCCTCTCCTCCCACAAAGGCAGAAAAAGAAAATGTTGGACCCGGAATAGTTCTTACAATACCTGCGCCACTTAAAAATTCATTCTTGTCAATCCTGAGCACGTCTTTGTTATTCAATAAAATTCTCTCCGTATTTGGGCGAACAACATACTGTTCATACATCATGGGCATTAAAACATCGCCACCGCCAAAAACCAAACTGCCAAAACGATAGGTATTCTCAAAAAGGTTTAGCGCTTTTCTTTCTTTCCAACTATGCCGCCTGGCCAATTCACTAAGCGTACCGGCAATGATAAACAGGGCAAAAAATATTACAATATTTCCCCATTTGATTGGTCTTGATTCAATTGCAATACGCTGGGTTCGCTTTTCCGTAAAATTGGTAATAATGCCCCCTAATAAAATAACCACGGGGAAAACCCAGGGCGATTTAAAAAGAAAATAGGTAATAATCATCACCAATGCCATTATTAACCTTGCCACCTTGTTGGCAGATACCAGCAAAAAAGCCCTGAAAGCTGCGAAAGCTAAAAATCCAACAGCCATCGGTTTTATAAATTTGAAAAAATCATTCTGCAGCGCTGTGTTATCTATATAGCTTAGTAAGAAAGAAAAACCGCTCATCAGCATACAAGCCGGCAAAATCCATATTATCAATGTGAGAATAGCGAGCGGCAATCCGCCTCTTTTATACCCGATAAGGGTAATTATTTGGGTGGATGATGCCCCCGGCAGCAATTGACAAAACGCATTGTATTCAAGCAACTCCTGTTCTGTAATGTCTTTCCGTTTTGCTACAAAGGTTTTCATCATCATACCCAAATGCCCCTGTGCACCGCCAAAAGCGGTGATACTGTATAGAAAAACAGCTTTTAAAAAGGGAATATGGCGAAGCATTTTCAAGGCATCAATAATTTTCTTATGAGTACAGAAGGAGACTATTTTTTTAAACCAATTTCTTTCAACCGTTCATCCAGGTATTCTCCGGCAGTTGTATCAGTATAAGCTTTAGGATGTGCGCTGTCTATGCAGCTCTCAAGACAGGTAAGAGATATATCACCTTTTGGATGAAGGAAGAAAGGAATAGAAAAACGAGAGGTATGCCATAATTCTCTCGCCGGATTTACAACGCGGTGTGTTGTGCTTCTTAATTTATTGTTTGTAAGCCGCTGTAACATATCGCCAACATTTACTACTATTTGCTCAGGCAAAGAAGTAACGGGTACCCATTGGTTTTGTTTGGTAAGAATCTGTAATCCATCAGCGCTTGCGCCAACCAATAAAGTAATCAGGTTTATATCTTCATGTTGCTCGGCGCGAATTGCGGATGCCGGCTCTTTTAGTATAGGCGGATAATGAATAGCCCTGAGGATAGAGTTGCCATTATGAATCTTATCATCAAAAAAATGTTCATCAAGGCTGAGGTATAAAGCAATAGCCTGCAATAACGCTTTGCCCGATTTTTCGAAAGCCCGGTAAGCATCAAGAAAAACAGGGTTGAATGAAGGTATTTCATCTACCACTACATTACCGGGGTATTCTTCTTTTATCACATCAACGTCTTCTACCGTTTGCCCGTATTGAAAAAATTCTTTCAGGTCAGGCGCTTCACTTCCTTTAGCGTGTTCTCTCCCAAAAGAAGTATACCCCCTTTGCCCTGCAAGCCCCGGTATTTCATAAACAAGTTTTTTTTGAAGCGGAAGCGAAAAAAACTGTTGCACATTTTGATAGAGCGATTTAATCAGGTCATCGGAAATGCCATGATTTTTTACAGCTACAAACCCAACATCTTCATATGCTTTGCCTAACTGCTGTACAAAAGCTTTTTTACTTTCTGCTGTTCCTTGTGTAAATTGTGAGAGGTCAACGGAAGGAATATTCATAAAGAAAGAATTTATATCTTCTTAAAAATTGATGAAAAGAAATTTTGTATGAAATTAGCATCAAAGTTTTAAAAAAACATACAGATGAAAACAATCATAATACCAACGGATTTTTCGCCTACCGCACTAAGTGCAACCAATTATGCCGTTGATATGGCGCTTGCGCTGAATGCTGCTGTTTTACTGCTGCATGTTTACCAGGTGCCTGTTTCCTATAATAACAATATGGATGTTCCTCTGCCGATAATTGATATTAACCAGATGGAGGAAATTAATAAAGAGAAAATTCAAACGCTTAAAGAGCAATTAGAACATATTACTTCGGGCAAAATAAAAATTGATACGGATGTAAGAATGGGAATGCTAACCGAAGAACTGGAAGAATTAAGTGAAACCGTAAAACCTTTTGCTATTGTAATGGGAAACAAAGGTGGCGGCGCCGTTGAAAGATTCTTGGTGGGAAGTTCTACATTATCTGCCATAAAAAATTTAAAATGGCCGATTGTGGTTGTTCCTTCCGGCGCTACATTCAGTGGCATAAAAAAAATAGGGTTTGCCTGCGACCTGAAGAAGATAAAACAAACCACTCCTCTTGAATATCTCAAAGAATGGACAAAAACTTTTGATGCAGAGCTCGATGTACTGAATGTTGATTATAATAAAGACAGCTTCAGCGATGAAATAAAATCGCAAACCACATTACTTCAATCTTTATTGGGCGATGGGGTAAAAACCGGATTTTTCTTTATCAATAATGAAGATGTGGAAACCGGCATTAACGAGTTTGCGGAAAGTAATAACCTTGACCTGTTGATTGTTGTTCCGAGAAAGCACAACCTTTTTGAAAGACTGTTTCAAAAAAGTCATGCTTCCGAACTTGTATTTCATTCACGGATTCCAATACTATCTATCCACGAGAAGGAAGATTAAAATTCCGCGTTCTTTGGCGTGCGTGGAAAAGGAATTACATCTCTTATATTACTCATACCGGTAACAAACTGAACCATTCTTTCAAAACCAAGTCCAAAGCCGGCGTGGGGAACCGTGCCGTATCTGCGTGTATCTAAGTACCAGTATAATTGTTCGGCCGGAATATCCATTTCTTTCATGCGGGTTTCAAGCTTATCTAATCTTTCTTCACGCTGCGAGCCGCCAACTATTTCGCCAATGCCGGGTGCAAGAATATCCATCGCGGCAACCGTTTTACCATCATCATTCTGGCGCATATAAAAAGCTTTTATAGCAGCAGGATAATTGGTAACAATAACCGGTTTTTTAAAATGTTTTTCTACAAGATAACGCTCATGCTCACTCTGCATATCTATACCCCATTTCACCTCGTACTGAAATTTCTTTTTCTTGTAAGGTGGAGATTGCAGCAGAATATCTATCGCTTCGGTATAAGTAATTCTTTCAAAACTATTATTCAACACAAAATCAAGCTTCTCTATCAGCCCCATTTCGCTGCGTTTATCCTGCGGCAGTTGTTTTTCTTCTTCTGCAAGACGCTGTGCTAAAAAGTCGAGATCTTCCCTGTTATGCTCAAAAACATATTTAATAAGGTACTTAATGAATTCTTCCGCGAGGTTCATATTATCTTCCAGGTCATAAAACGCCATCTCCGGCTCTATCATCCAAAACTCGGCAAGGTGGCGTGGCGTGTAGGAGTTTTCGGCCCTGAATGTTGGTCCGAAAGTATAAATATCACCAAGTGCTGTTGCGCCAAGCTCTCCCTCCAATTGACCGCTAACCGTAAGATTTGTTGATTTGCCGAAAAAATCTTCCCTGAAATCTATTTGTCCTTTATCGTTGCGAGGTGTATTATCAAAAGGTAAAGTGGTTACCCGAAATATTTCTCCGGCCCCTTCCGCATCACTTCCGGTAATAATAGGTGTATGCAGATATATAAAGCCTCTTTCATTAAAAAACTTGTGTGTGGCAAAAGCAAGGCTATGGCGAATGCGGAATACTGCGCCAAAAGTATTTGTTCTGAACCGCAGGTGAGCAATTTCTCTCAAAAACTCCAGGCTGTGCTTTTTGGGTTGCAAAGGATATTTTTCAGCGTCGCTATCGCCCAATACTTCAATTTCGCTTGCCCTGAGCTCCAGCTTTTGCCCTTTTCCCTGCGAGGGAATAACAATACCCTTAACCTTTAGAGCCGCAGATGTGGTAAAGCGCTTTAAAAGCGATTCATCAAATTTGCCCAATTCCGCCACAACCTGTAAATTAGCATTGGTTGAACCATCGTTAAGCGCTATAAACTGGTTATTTCTGAAACTCTTAATCCATCCCATTACGATAACTTCCTGTTCTTTAGGCTCTTGAGTGAGCAATTGCTTTATTTTTACGCGGTTATTGAACATATTATTGTTTTAGATAAGAAACCCTGTTTTACTGGCGTTATAGTATAGTTGAAAAATAAATGAGGGCAAAGATAAGAGGGAAATTTTTTTTACTTTCCAGAAATTTAATGTAACATTGCTGCGGAATCAAGCTGAACAGTTCTAACCTTGCTCCAGGATTTTTTCAGTTTAATCATTCCGCGCCTTTTCATTCAACCAAAAATTCATTTCAACATTTTCTCTTTCAAATTTCAAAATAGTAATGGTGTTTGATGATGAGATGTTAAACCTATAGTGTATTATTTATGTATGATATCTTGCAATTGAACGATATGCTCGTTCCTGAACTGCTTGATGTTGCTGAGCAACTTAGCATTCCCAATGCAAAAAAATTAGACAAGCAGGATCTTATTTATAAAATTTTAGACAAGCAGGCGATTGTAAACAGCGCCGGCGCTGCTAAAACCGAAGAAAAAGGTAAACGCAAAAGGCTTGTAAAAACCACAACCGCTAACAGTACCGAGGAGGCTATTGTTGAGTCTGATAGCGGGAAAGCTCCTGCTGCACCGGCTCCAAAAAGAAAAAAAGCTGCCGGAGAGCCTGAAAAAAAACCGGAGAAAAAAATTATAAAGAAATCCAGGTTAGCCGAGGCTGAAGAAGACGCTGCGGATGAAGCAGAAACTCCTTTAAATATAGATGCTGTTACAGAAGATGATGCAGCTCCTGAAGCAGAGGTAAACGAAGTTTCGTTGCCGGTTGATCTTCCGGTGGTAGAAGAACCCCAGGCCGAAAGAAGGAGCTATCCTCAACGCCGCGAGCAAAATTTCAATATTGAATTTGATGGCGTAGTGATGAGCGAAGGCGTGCTGGAAATGATGCCTGATGGGTATGGCTTTTTAAGAAGCAGCGACTATAACTATCTTTCTTCTCCTGATGATATTTATGTATCTCCATCACAGATAAAATTATTTGGCTTAAAAACCGGGGATACGGTTTCCGGGTCTGTTCGTCCGCCAAAAGAAGGTGAAAAATATTTTGCTCTTTTAAAAGTGGAAGCCATCAATGGTAAGTCGCCTGAAGAAGTAAGAGACCGCGTGCCATTCGATTATCTTACACCGCTTTTCCCATTTGAGAAATTAAACCTGTTTACGCAGCCGTCTGCATACAGCACCCGCATGATTGACCTGTTTACCCCGATAGGTAAGGGTCAGCGTGGTTTGATTGTGGCGCAGCCAAAAACCGGTAAAACCGTTTTATTAAAAGAGATAGCGAACGCTATTGCGGAAAATCATCCTGAATGTTACCTGATGATTGTGCTGGTAGATGAAAGACCGGAAGAGGTAACCGATATGGAAAGAAGTGTGAAAGCAGAAGTAATTGCTTCCACATTTGATGAGCCGGCAGAAAAGCATGTAAAAGTTTCTACTATAGCATTGCAAAAAGCAAAGCGCCTTGTAGAGTGCGGGCATGATGTGGTGATTTTGCTGGATTCTATTACCCGTTTGGCAAGAGCGCACAATACCGTTGCGCCGGCATCGGGTAAAGTATTATCCGGTGGTGTGGAAGCGAATGCGATGCAAAAGCCAAAACAGTTTTTTGGCGCTGCGAGAAAAATTGAAAACGGGGGTTCTCTTACCATATTAGCAACAGCATTAATTGATACCGGTTCAAAAATGGATGAAGTGATTTTTGAAGAATTTAAAGGAACCGGTAACATGGAATTACAGTTAGACAGAAGATTAGCTAACAGGCGCATCTTCCCTGCTATCGACCTGGTTGCTTCATCTACCCGTCGTGAAGATTTATTGTTAGACAGGGATGTATTGAAAAGAATGCATTTGCTCCGCAATTATCTTGCAGATATGAACGCTGAAGAAGCGATGAATGAATTACTGAAACGCATGCGCGGCACAAAAGATAACCAGGAGTTTTTGGCAAGTATGAATAGTTAGAAGAAAACGCGTTTGGATATTATAATGAAAAGGGAGATGTGAAAAGAAGCTTCACGCCTCCCTTTTCACGTTTCACGGAGGCTGAAATTTATTTTTCTCCCCCGGAATCTACATCAAAAGAGCCGAGGTTTTTGAAGTGACCATTTAATTTGATTTTGTCTTTCAGGGCTTCTGTTTCGTTTAACACCGGTAATACTTTTGCAAAATGCCGCTTCAGGTATTCCTGCCGCTGCAATTCAAGCATCAGGGTAAGCAATTCATATTCTTCCTCTACAGAAAGCCCGCAATGATGGGCGATATCATATGCCGATAATTCTTCTTCGGGTTTTTTATATGTTTTGGAGATATTTAAAATCCTGTGCATTTCCTTCATTCCGTTCAGCACCTTTTTCATCAGGTCTTTACTGCCGGCAAAGTTGTTGGGCGGGTAATTTACTATTGCGCCACCATATAGTTTATCAGGAATGGTTTTAATGATTTCAAGGATGCGAAAAACAGCTATTCCCTTTGTGCGAATATCCATCTCCCCATTATCGTAGATTTTTACAATCTCTTCTACTTTTACTGAAGTTCCCCATTCGCTCACTTTATTATTGATTACTGCGGGAATACCAAAATTCTTTCCTTCCTTAAAACATTCATTTATCAATTGCTTATACCTCGGCTCAAAAATGTGCAGGTTTAAATCTTCTCCTGGAAAAACAACAATAGCCAAAGGAAAAACAGGAATAAAATTCGTCATCACTAAAACGTTTAAATATTTCCGGGTAACCACAGGTCTGCGGGCAAACTTACCACAAATCACTTATCACTCTCCGATCACCCATTCCACAGAACCCCAGTTTAAAAATACTTTTTCTCCTGTGTTCACAATTAACGCGCCACTATCTGTAATACCGAGCACTTCGGCTTCAAAGGTTGTATTTTCTTTTTTAAATAATACTTTTTCATTCAGTTTATATAAAGCATTTTGATAGTCGTGAAGAATAACTTCCGGAGACGATTTCAGCAGTTCATATCTTTTGTCCAAAAAGCCGCACAGCTCTTTTGCTAAAAGGGTTACATCATATTTTTTTCCGGTTATGCAGGAAAGAGAGGTTGCATTAAAATCGCCAAAATCTGATTGATTGATGTTTATTCCAACGCCAATCACGGCGTATAACCAATTTTTATCTCTTATTATATTTTCAATCAATATACCAACTGTCTTTCTGTCACGCCAATAAATATCATTAGGCCATTTTATCCTTGTTTCTTCACCGGCATAATGTTTAAAAAAATCATAAATTCCCAATGCTACGGCAGCAATAAGTAAAAAAGAATTATCGGGACGCAAAAAATGAGGCTCTGCAACAAAGCTCATAGTAATATTTTGCCCCGGTTCTGTTATCCAATGTTTACTACGCTGCCCTTTTCCCTGCGTTTGTTGCAATGCAAGCCAGGCATCGCCGTGTTTTGCCAAACGGGCATGTACTTTTTGCATGGCATAGTTGTTGGTGCTATCCACACTGTCTAAAATGCTTAAAAACCGTCCAAATGAATGCATGGTGAATTACCGGAATTAATTACTATTTTTGAGCAAGTTAGATAATAAGCAAACAAATATGCATCTTGAAAAATGCATTTAAACAAAACAAAAAATCAACCCCGTAAAAGCAGGGTAAATCTAAAAATTCTTTCTATTGACATCATTACAAGTGTTAAATGAACGCCCCAAACGTTCTGCAAGATTAACGAGGAACAGCAAGCTTTTTAAAACTATCATAAACGCAATACGTAATAAAAAGGGTGAAAATATTATTTCACTTGATCTCCGTAAGGTGGATGAAGCTGTTGCAGATTTTTTTATTGTTTGCGAAGCATCAAGCAATGTGCAGATAAAAGCGATAGCGGATGCTATACAGGAAGAAGTAAAAGAAAAATGCGGCGAAAGCCCGTACCATCATGAAGGCTACCAGGCTTTGCAATGGGTGTTGATTGACTATGTAAATATTGTTGTTCATATTTTTCAACCGGAAACCCGCAGGTTTTATAAACTTGAAGAAATGTGGAATGATGGAGAACAGGTGGAACATGAACCATAAATTTTTTTACCCGGCAGAATAAAATAATAATTATAAGAAACTGTTTTAACTACTAATTTTTAATACGCGTAGATGTTTTATGGCACAAGACAATAATCAGAATAAAATACCCGGGTTCAATAAAAGAGGCGATGGAGGTGAAGATAAGTCTCAGAAAAAGGGACCTCGCTTCAGTATATACTGGGTATATGGAATAGTAGCACTTACATTGGTAATAGTTCAGTTATACAAAGGCGTTTCTCCCACAGCAACGGTAATTACTGATCTCAAGTTCAGGAATGAAATGCTTGCAAGCAATGATATTCAAAAACTAGAGCTGGTACGTAATAAAGATGTTGTGAGGGTTTTTGTAAATAAAGACAGCCTAAATAAAAAAATTTACCAGGAAGCGCTTGGCGACAGGTGGGCAATTGTAGCAAAAACCGACGGCCCTCATTTTCAGTTTGAAGTTCCTGATGCAAAAACCTACCAGGGTACAACACTGGCAGAGTTTTATAAAGAACATCCAACCGTAAAAGAAGTTCCTGTAAATATTGTGAGCGACCCGGAATGGTTCGGCTCTCTGCTGAACTATATATTTCCTTTATTAATGTTTGCGTTGTTGTTTGTATTAATGATACGCAAAGTTGGCGGACCCGGCGGGGGCGGTGGCCCTGGTGGAATTTTCAGCATTGGAAAATCAAAAGCTACCTTGTTTGAAAAGGGCACGAAAGTGAACATCACCTTTGCAGATGTTGCAGGATTAGAAGAAGCAAAGCAGGAAGTGATGGAAATTGTTGACTTTTTAAAGAATCCCAAAAAATATACAGCGCTGGGAGGTAAAATACCAAAAGGCGCGTTGCTTGTCGGTTCGCCCGGAACAGGTAAAACCTTGCTTGCAAAAGCAATGGCCGGCGAAGCACAGGTTCCTTTCTTCAGTATGAGCGGCTCAGACTTTGTTGAATTATTTGTGGGTGTGGGCGCCAGCCGTGTAAGAGATTTGTTTAAACAGGCAAGGGAAAAAGCGCCTTGTATCATATTTATAGATGAGATTGACGCGATAGGCAGGGCAAGAGGCAAGAATGTGATGATGAGCAACGATGAGAGAGAAAATACCCTTAACCAGTTGCTGGTGGAAATGGATGGTTTTGGAACAGATAGCGGCATTATTATTCTTGCTGCAACCAACCGCCCGGATGTATTGGATAGCGCGTTGTTGCGCCCCGGCCGTTTTGACCGCCAGATAACCATTGACAAACCGGATGTAAAAGGAAGAGAGGAAATATTCAATGTGCATCTTAAGCCTATTAAAACTTCGGCTAAGCTGGATGTATACAAACTTGCAGAACAAACACCTGGATTTGCCGGAGCAGATATAGCAAATGTTTGTAACGAAGCTGCACTGATAGCAGCCCGCAAAGGCAAAACAGAGGTGGAGATGGATGATTTTCAGGATGCGATTGACCGTGTGATTGGTGGTTTGGAAAAGAAAAACAAAATCATTTCACCAGACGAAAAAGAAATCATTGCTTATCACGAAGCAGGTCACGCAATATGCGGATGGTATCTGGAACACGCTTACCCATTGTTGAAGGTAACAATCGTTCCACGCGGTACAGCAGCATTGGGATATGCACAGTATACGCCTAAGGAGCAATACTTATACAATACCGACCAGTTAAAAGACCAGATATGTATGACGCTTGGCGGAAGAGCCAGCGAAGAAATTTTCTTCGGAAAAATTTCTACCGGTGCAAGCAATGATTTGCAGCAGATTACCAAAATTGCATACTCCATGATAACCGTGTATGGTATGAATGATAAGATTGGTAATATCAGTTATTATGATCCACAGCAAGACAATTACTTTACCAAGCCATATAGTGAAGAAACGGGAAAGCTGATTGATGAAGAAGTTAGAAAACTGATTGATGAAGCTTATGTGAGAACAAAAAACCTGTTAACTGAAAAGAAACAACAGGTTGAAATACTGGCGAAAGAGTTGTTGAAAAAAGAAGTTTTATTCCAGAGTGATCTTGAGCATTTGATTGGTAAAAGACCTTTTGAAGAAAAGAAGCCCGCAGACGTTGTACATCATAATGGACAGGAGGGAACACACCATGAAGAAGGAGGAATAAGCGCCGGCGTTCCGCCAACGGAGATAATACCAACGCCATAGGGTTGTAATTATATACCAGATTCAAATAAAAAGCACTGATTTCCTCAGTGCTTTTTATTTGAACAATGCCGACCCTCATGCAAAAGATAGTATCTTAGTTATGAGGGATACAGGTGCGGCAAGAAAAATTCCGTACATTGATTTATTAAAACTGCAAAGCAGTTATGACAGATAGTTTAGGGCTGGAGAAAACCCTTTGGACTGCAGCCAACAAACTTCGCAGGACGGGCAGGCTTTTGACGAAAAGATGCAGCAGCAGAAAAAAGAAGGTTGGGGCACAAAAGTTATAGACAGGATTATTGCAGATTTGAAACTTGAGTTTGCGGATATGAAAGGGCTATCCCCCCGGAATATAAAATATCTGCGGGCTTTTGCCGAAGCCTACCCTTTTTTTTTATTTGTGCAACCAGGGGTTACACAAATACAAGCAATTGATAATGAAGAATATAAAATTGTGCAACAGACCATTGCACAATTGCCCTGAGGGCATATATCAACGGCTTTACAAAGTTCCTAAAAACTGTAGAAACAGTAATCGCACAGGCAAAATTATTCGCTAACGAATTAACCAAAACTGAACTTCCCCGCCCGCCAATTGACTGCTCTTATTGCAAAAAGCCGCCCTCCTTCAAAGCCATCAATATATTAAAATTTCTATCCTCAGCTCCTTCAGGATTATTTTCCAACGCTTCGCCTTTTAATATACCCGCACTCCAATTAAAAACTTCTTTATATCCCGGAAATTTAGTTGCCTGCTGTTCCAGCCATAGCTTCGCCTGATTGTTATCGTTAGCTTTTGAAATAGCCAGAGCTGTTATTAATGCGTTGGAAGGAAGGAAATTGTTGATAGTATTTTCTGTAGCAGGTTTAAAATTGATTATTTTATTGAGCAGCGCTTTTGCTTTAGGTCCATTTTTTTTCTGCTCTGTTAAATACAGCATCCAGTCTTCCAGCCTTGTATCTATATTATCTTCATAAGGTTTACCAACGCCGAGATTTTCCGGCCATAACTTCCCCTGTTCTATAAGTTTTTTAGCAACAGCATATTTCTTTTGTTGCAATGCCGCTACGGCCTGCATCAATTTCGCTTCACGATACAATTGTTTTCCCTCTGTGGCGCCTTCAAAAGGAAGAATTTGTAAGCCGGTTAATAATTTATCTGTTTCTACGTAGTTTTTATTCAGCAAAAGTGCTTTAGCATACAGCATTCCCATAATAAGATTATCGGGATGCTGTTTATGAAAAACCGTTGCTATTGTCAAAGCTTGTTCCGGTTGATTGTGGCTCATATAATATTCTGCCAATAATTTTTGATAGCGCCATCCTGTGGCATCCAGTTGGGCTGCTCGTTTTAAATCTGCCAGCGCCTGGGTTGTATCGGTATTCATTACCTGTGATCTCACTACATAAAAAGGAGCAAACGTAGGCTCGTCTTTGCAGGACAATAATAAACCCCTGCTCTCAGCCATCCTGTTGCGGTCGTGGTAAATAAGCCCCAGTTGGTATTTCAGCATCCAGTCTTGCTGCTTTTGTAATAATTGTTCAAATACCATTGCAGTTTCAGCACGAAAAGGAAATGCAAGGGCAGCAGAAACATTGGTAAAATCAGCAGGCTGATTATTTAAGAATGCCAGCCAGCCGGTTGATTCAGGATTTGGCTCCATTCTTTTAAAAAGATCTTTCGCTTCTTCTATACATCCTGTTGTATAATACCATATTGCCATTTCGGTATACGTTTCTCCGGGTAATTCATTTCTTATTAATGAATAAAAATTTTTATTAGCGCTGCTATCCGGGTGTAAAAGATATTGCTCATAGCGTGCAAAATGATTGATAGGATCAATTTGCAAAATGGTTTTAAGAGTAGTTTCCGCTTCTGCCGCATTCCCGGCTTTTCTGTGTGCAACAGCCTTAACAAGGTATGCGTTAACGTTAGTTGCATTCTGAAGTACCGCTTTATCAGCATAAGCTATGGCATCTTTATACATTTCTTTTTTGCAATATAGTTTGGCTAACTCCGTAAAGGCCGGGCTTTTAAAAGAAGGAGATAATGTTGAGATGCTAAATCCTTCAATAGCGTCTGTTTCATTACCCAACGCAAGATTAATCAACCCGTAATAATAATTGGTTTCTCCATCATGCGTATTAAACTGCAAACATTTTTTGATGTTTTGTAATGCCGGTTCATATTGCAGGTTCCTGTATTGCAGTATAGCTGTTTGCAATAATGCAGGGGTGAACAAAGCATCTTTTTCAAGACTTGCTTTCAATTTTATTTCCGCTTCAGCATATAATTTCTGATCAAACAATTCTTTGCCTTGTACATATAAGCCGTATGCAGTATTCCAGTTAAACACATCATTTGACGCCAATGGGCGACTGATTACATTATGCTGCGGGTTGCTGTTATATATAAGTTTATTTTTTCCGAGTGTTGCTATCAGCGCTTCCGCATTTACATCGGCCTTAACAGAATCTGAAAAAGTTTGTAAAGGGATCAAGCTTATTTTTTTACTGTAAACAGTTGTTCCATT
>JADLCD010000022.1 GCA_020847395.1 Chitinophagaceae bacterium | reverse complement strand
CAGCACTTGAAGCATCTACTTCACGGCTCACAAGTTTATTCAACTCCAAATACTTTAATTCTTTTGTCAATGTTCTTGGCGTGATAGTTCCTAAATCTCTTTTGAGTTCATTAAAGCGTTTTTCTTTATCACACAAACTTGCCAATATTGCCCCTCGCCAACGACCACCAATAATGTCAATCACATCTTGCACATCTCTTAATTGAATTTGTTTTTGTTTATTTTTCATTACGTTTCTATTAAAGTAGTATACTAAAAGATAGCGGTATTTTTAGCAAATGTAGTATCAAAAATATACTACCTGTTATCTTTGTCCAAATTATTCTCTATAAATGAATATAACAATCATAGGTGCTTCAGCAGGGGTTGGACTTGAAACAGTAAAAAGAGCATTGGACAGAAATCACAATGTAACAGCACTTTCACGCTCTGAAATTAGTTTGCCAGGTAATCCAAAATTGACAGCAGTAAAAGGAAGTGCAACTAACAAAGACGACTTTAAAAAATCTATTGAGAAAGCTGACGCAGTTATTGTGGCTCTGGGAACAGGAAAAAGTATGAAGCCAACAACTTTGTATTCAGACTTCGCAAAACTTTTGGTGGAAGTTCAGACAGAAACAAACACACAAATTCCTTTCATTGTTGTAACTGGTTTTGGTGCTGGGGAAAGTGGGCAATACAATGGATTTATTATGAAACTATTTTTCAAATTGTTGCTTAAAGATGTGTATGCCGACAAAACCCAAATGGAAGAAATTATTAGCAACTCAAAACTTAAATGGGAAATTATAAGACCAGGACTTCTTAAAGACAAACCA
This sequence comes from Chitinophagaceae bacterium, assembly GCA_020847395.1. Lineage (GTDB taxonomy): Bacteria > Bacteroidota > Bacteroidia > Chitinophagales > Chitinophagaceae > Agriterribacter. Next base: position 76,670 of record JADLCD010000022.1, on the reverse strand, counting down.
TTGACAGAAAAATACAGAGTTGAAACAAAATTGTTCAATGGAATTAACATAGGGAGTATCAACAGAACTGATGTTGCAGACTTTTTGATTAAACAAGCTGAAAACCCTACTGAATTGAGTAAATACGTTTCACTATCAAATAAATAGTTGATGGAAAAGGAAACAGGAAGATTAGAAGCATTTAGCGATGGCATTTTTGGAGTAGCAATTACGCTGTTAGCCATAGAAATTGGTATTAGCGAATACCAAAATCCAACTAATCAAAATCTTTGGAAAAAAATTATTGATAAATGGGCTAGTATTTTGCCTACTTCAATTCATTTGCAACAGTGCTTTTAATTTGGATGGGGCATCACAAAATTTTTAATAGAATATGGAAAGCAAATCATTGGATTATTTTACTTAATGGTTTGGTGCTTTTATTTGTTGTTCTGTTTCCTTATCCTACAAAAACTGTAGGAGCATTTATTGGAACACCAGCAGTAGGTACTGCGGTTGCTTTTTATGCAGCATTTACTGCGATAATAGTTTTATCAATGCTTTTTCTAAATCTTGCAATTCTTAAAAATAAGTCAGTAATCATAAATCCTGAAAAAAATGCAGGCTGGTTTAAAACTCAAATAAGGCAGCAAGTTGCTGCTATTATTATTTATGGAGTAGCTACTGCCATTTCATTTTATTCACCAACTGCAGCTTTAGCACTTACATTTTTAATGTGGGTTTATTGGGCAGTGGTAACAAAAGACGGCAACGAAAATTAATTTTAAAATAAAAAAAATAAAATGACGACAAGTAACCTGACTATCCCAAAACCAGTAAAAATCTTTACTGTAATTCTGCTGTGTGCAGGCGGTTTCTTCTGCTACGTTTATACCTTCAATCCAGGTTTGAGTTTCCCTAACGCAAATTTAGACACCTATTCTGCTAAGATAGGATTTGAAAGTGCAGGTGTTCGTATTTTAGGAAGTTTACTTGCACTTTTCATTTCATTGGTAGCTAATAATCCCCGTTGGCTTTTTATTTCGTTAATTTCAAGAATTGCTATTGAATTAGGTGATGGAGTAATTGGATTAGTAAACGATGGAGTAACTGCAAACACATTTGGCTTATTAGTTTTGGCAGGACTTGAAATTTGGGCTGTGTTAAGACTTTGGAAAGTAATAAAGACAAACCCATAGGCTGACAAAAAAGGGTATGCAGGTAACATGGGTTGCTGCAAGTGGGGCTGGACGTTGTAATTTTTAGCATCAGCAATGTGGCATCTTTTGTTCCGGCTGGACGTTAATAATTTAGCTTTTGTTGTTATCTTCATCATCAGGTTTTTCAATCGGCAGCGGCTCCGGGCAGGACATTATAAAATACCAGCACAGCAGCAAGCTCTGGCCGTTACCTGCAAGCAATTTGGACACCTATGCGAAAATTCAAATTCCTTTTTTTAGCAATCGTTTTTATGACAACAAATTCTATTGGACAAATACTGCAACCAAATGACTTGGCTGACAAAATCGTAGCTTCATTTCAGACAAAAAACTTTGCAGATTATAGAAAATTATTGATTACGACCGCGGACTATAAGGAATTTCTAAATGACTTTTTTAAGACCAATCATATTTCGGAATCAGAGCAGAAAGAATTTGCAGGAAAGGAAAAACTTTTTGCAGACTCTGCCGACATTCAATTCCAAAAGGAGTTTAACAAGCTATTGAACAAAGGCGTTAAACTTGGTATAGACTGGACACAGATTAAGAAAGCAAAGTTTGTTTTCAAAGAAGACAAGCCGGTTAACTCAGACAAAAAATCTCTAACTGGACATCTAAACTTTATCTACAAAGACACGACTTTTGTAATCTTTGGAATTGAAGCGATAGAGCTTTCATCAGGGTATAAAGTTTCAAATGTTCGGACAATATTAAAAGGCGGGGTTGGACAATATGTTGAGCCCGATTTGTTAGACAATGAAGATTTGTAGTTTGCCGGCAGGTTATATTGGATATTACGGTCAATACTTTACCACAGATTTCAGTTGAAAGTTTACCAGTGTTTCAGTTGAAAGTTTACCACCTGTTATCTGATTTTCTACTGACAATACGGCGCAAAGTTTACCACTTTCTTTATTTCAGTGATTTTTTTAAATTTGATACATGGAAGCATTAAAAATTGAAATATTAAATCCTAAAGCCTTGCAACTTATAAAAGGAATGCAAGAGCTTAAACTTATTAAAGTAAGTGATGAGCCAGTTTCTAAACTGAGAACATATCTTAAAAAAATGAGGCGCAATTCCTCTACCGCTCCAAGTTTGGACGAAATCACCAAAATTGTTGACGAGGTAAGAGCGAAGCGTTATGCAAAAAAATAAGCCGCTTAAACTCATTATTGACACAAACCTATGGGTTAGTTTTATTATTTCTAACAAACAAAGCTTACTTGACTCATTCCTATTTAATGAAGAAGCAAGACTTCTTTTCAGTTCAGAACTATAAAGGAAATTCAAGAAACTATAACGAAGCCAAAACTAAAAAAATACTTCAAGACAAATGCTCTTGAAGAAATGCTTACAACATTTGAGCCTTTTATTGACCTAATTGAAGTTGAAAGTATCGTTACAGTCTGTAGAAACCCTAAAGATAATTTCTTACTTGCACTTGCTAAAGACGGCAAAGCAGACTACATACTTACAGGAGACAAAGACTTACTTGACCTAATAAAATTTGGCAAGACAAAAATCAATACAATTTCAGCATTCATTGATAAGACGAAAAACTACCGCTAACATTGGTGCCAATAGTGGGGCTCGACGTTGAAACAATCAACAGCGGCAATTCTGCTACGCTGTTGTTCGGGACTTGACGAATACAGCCCAGCTTTAATTCTTAATATTTAACTTTATCAAAAAGCCTGGCAGCGGTACCGGGCAGACGGAAGACCTGCTAAAAATGGAGTTTTTCGCTTTAAGATTGATTAACTGGACATATCATGATTATTGACACGCCAGCAGCATTGCGACTTATTGATAAATACTTCAAAAATCATGGATTATGAAAAAGAGAGTAGAACTTGATGTTGACTTCATCGGCGGTGGACCAATGCCGACAAAAGAAGAATTCGCTGCTATTAGCGAGTACATAAAAGCGTCAAAAGCTAAACGGAAATTGAGAACACAACGTAAAGCGACACGAACTAAACCTAACACAAAACAGCCTGCATGAAAAACGGCACGAACAGCCAACATTGGGTTTTATGCAAGTTGGCCTTGACATTGTAACATCAGCTATTTGCAAATCCCAGCTTCAGTTCCAGCAGACGAATTACTATCAGCTTTTGTACATAACTTCAACAAGATATTCCTGCCTGCCGGCGGGTTCAATCAGCAGCAGCTATTGGCAGACGGAATTCTGCATAAAGCCCTACCGTTATGGGCAATTTTAGCGACAACCTGCAAGCATTCAGCAGACAATAAAAAATTGAACATACAATGCAGACCAATGAAATAGCATTCAGAACAATAAAACCACCTTTCGGGCTAAATGACTTTGTGGAAAGTTTTTGGATGATTTCAAACGTATCGGGCAACGAACACCAAATAGTGGTTTTACCTGACGGAAGATTTGATATTATTTTTTCATTCAACGATAAAGATTTTTTTCAACCTACACTCAAAGGATTAGACATAGAACCAAAACAAACAGCAATCCCTGCAAAATCTTGTATGTATGCCGTGAGTTTAAAAATGCTTGCCATTGAATATTTGTTAGATGAAAAAGTTGCTTCGTTACTCAACGGAGGTTTTAATTTGGCTAATGATTTTTGGGGAATTTCAAAGCATGATTTTACTGATTTCAATTCATTTTGTGAGAAAGTTGCTGATAAAATGATTTCTTTAATAAAACCCAATATTGACAAACGGAAAAAACAATTATTCGACTTAATTTATTTATCCAATGGTACGCTGACAGTAAAAGAGCTGTCAGAAAAAGTATTTTGGAGCCCCCGGCAAATCAACCGTTATTTCACTCAAACTTTTGGTATTTCATTAAAATCCTACTGCAATATTTTTCGTTTCAGATCTTCATTAACACACATCAAAAAAGGAAAGCTTTTTCCTGAATTAAACTTCACCGATCAAACACATTTTATAAAGGAAGTAAAAAAAATGTCAGGGGTAACGCCAAAGGAACTTTCAAAAAATACAAACGACCGATTTATACTATTGTCAGCAATTTCGTAACGTTAATTTTGCAATGAGAATTAATTAACCAATGAGCTTGCATAATAAAAAAGAAACGCCTTTTGAACGAGTACTATTTTCTGCGATGCCGTTGTTGCCAGCGCTATTACGCTGTTAGCGTTGGAGCTAAAAGTTGAAATTCCTGATACACAGCACCTGTCGTTTGCCGATTTAGTTTTGCCCTGGCATCAATATGTTGCATTCTTTCTTTTATTTTTCAAAAGTCCAATCATATTATTTATTCCTTTTTTATTTAAAGACAGAAGGAAAAAATAATCGGCGACTTCTAAAACGACCGATTTTTACTATTCTGCACTTGCCCTGTATGCTACTTTTGCATCGCAACTAAATTTTTCAAAACGATGACAAATAACAAAGAACAAGTAATAATAATTGGTGCAGGTATAGCGGGTTTAAGCCTTGCCATTCAACTTACAAACAAAAACATATCCTGTGTAGTACTTGAGGCAAGAGACAATTTTGGTGGTGCTACAACTGGTGTAAGGATTTCAGCTAAAGGGGTAAAAATTTTAGAAAAAATGAGTGTTTATAATATTGGTGAAAGCACCGAAGAGTTACTAATGTACTTTGGTGAGGATAAGGTAAAATTTGATATTGAAAATAAACCAGGCGAAAGTCCTGCTATTATCGTTACACGATTGGCTGTTTTTGAGAAACTTCGTGAACGAATCAATGAATTAAAAATACCGGTTATTTACGATTTTAAATTAAACAATGTAATTGAAAGTGCCAAAGGAGTGGAAGTTATTTCTTCTGATGGACAGAAAATTAGTGGAAATTATTTAGTAGGTGCTGATGGCGTTGGTTCTAAAGTGAGAAGAATTTTAAATCCAGAGGGTAATTCAGAGAAAAGATATGCAGGTTATCTGGGACTTGGTTTCATATATCCAAGTGATGAAAAAATAGAAATGTCTTTATTTAACAGCATCAACGGCAATATCGGTCTTGGTTCTATTGGCAAAATAAGTTCAAATGACACCCATAAAAATAATTTCCTGTGGACACACATACATATGACTGAGGCAGAAGCTTCAGCCATTACTGATAAAGAAGTTTATGAGCAAATCAGTGAAAAAGCAAAAAGTTGGTCGCCCTATTTGCAGGAAATATTTCAAGAAATTAAAACCAATCCTCAAACAGTACTATATCACCAACCCGTTTATAATGGTAGTGTGCCCGACAAATGGTATAGCGACAAAATGTTTTTAATAGGCGATGCAGCACATCCCTATGGACCCGGTGGACAAGGCATCAGCATGGCACTAATGGACGCAGAAGCATTGTGCGATTTATTTATTACGGGCATAACAGAAGAAATGAAAGCAAACTTTCAAACAACAAGGGCTACTATTGCAAAAGAAAAAGGAGAAAGTGCAGAGGAAAGAAACAAACCCGAAAATCAAATAGCTGCAAAATCAGCATTGCACGCCAGATACAAATTCATGAAGGATTATCATTTATCCACTGGTGGCAAAATAGAATTGTAATGGAAAAATAAGCATAAAACAACCGGATGGCATATTAATTCTGTAAGACTACATTTTGGTAGTATAATAAAAAATATAATTCAGGATTAATATGATTAAATAAATTAAGGAAATGTCAGAGTTTTGGAAAGAAGCGTTTAAAGGCAAGCAGGAAATGTGGGAATTAGAGCCTGCAAAATCAACTGTTTGCCAAAGGGTTCACCCTGGCGTAACTCTGAGGCAATGGCGTTGTGTGCTGGCTGGCCTGCTGCCTAAAAACTACTTGTTTCGCTATAATAATAGCCATGTTATTTATACAATGCCGGTTTAAGAAATTAGGATAAGAACAGCAGGGAGTGCCGTTTGTTTGCTGCCCTACGTGCGGGTAAGGGTATCGCCGCAGGCAATAAGTATCTTCGGCATGCAGAGCGTGGTTTATTTATCTCGTAGTAGTGTTGCAGGCGTTTCAATAATTTAATTCTCCCCGCACATACTTCTAAATTTTTTTTTAAAACTGAAATCCAGATCAATCTTCTTTTCGTAAGTGTATTAAACCATCTTCAAACATTAATACAATCTTTATGAAAAGTAAAATTCATTCAGCGCATTCATCGCGTAAATATTTGCAAAGAAGGCAGTTCCTGAAATTTGCCGGCGGAAGTGCTGCAGCAATTGCAATTATATCAGCCTGTAAAAAAGATGACGATAATAATAATCCCGGTGATGGAAGCATTCCTCTTGGGAGCGATGATATTGGTATACTCAATTATGCGTATGCACTGGAGCAATTAGAAGCGGCTTTCTATACTCAGGTTGTTGCTTCTTTATACACTGGTATCAGTACTACAGAACAGGCATATTTAACAGATATCCGTGATCATGAAATTGCACACAGGGAGTTTTTTAAAAATGCATTAGGCGATAAAGCTATTCCCGCACTGGAGGTAGATTTTTCGGCTATCAATTTTGGTAGTCGTGATAGTGTATTGGGTACAGCTAAAGCATTTGAAGATTTGGGGGTATCTGCATATAATGGCGCAGGGCAGCTTATTAAAAGCCCCGACTATTTATTGCTTGCCGGTAAAATAGTTTCTGTTGAAGCAAGGCATGCAGCAACAATACGCGACCTGATAAGTAACGGAACTTTTGCTGATAACACCGTTATTGATACAAATGGATTGGATAAATCAATGTCTCCGCCGCAGGTACTAAGCGTAGCAAAAAACTATCTCAAATCAAAGATTGATGCAAGCCGGTTGCCAACAAATTAATGCAAATGCATCACCAGATTATAAAGCCATTTAAAAATTACAAACATGAACTTACATAATATCATATCCGAAATAGAAAAAGTTGATCCGGAAGTATACGAAAGGCTTGATTCAAGACGTAAAGCTATCAGGCAATTTGCCGGCATAGGTAGGAGGCTTGCACTTACAGCCGTGCCATTGGCTTTCGGGGCAATGTTTAAAAGCGCTTACGGACAAACAACCACCAGTATTGTAGATGTATTGCAGTATGCGCTAACATTAGAATATCTTGAATCAGAGTTTTATAAAAAAGCTGTGGATGCTACAGGACTGGTGCCAGACGGCGCAGCTAAAGGAGCAATTACTACGATAAGGGACCATGAGGTTGCTCACGTTAACTTTCTAACTACCGCAATTAATGCAATGGGAAGTACACCCGTAGCAAAACCAGCGTTTGATTTTTCGGGAGCAAAAGGTGCGGGAAACGGTCCGTTTAAAGATGCTTTTAGCAATTACGGTTTGTTTCTTGCCGTAGCACAAACTTTTGAAGATACGGGTGTTAGAGCCTATAAAGGTCAGGCAGGGAATCTCATATCGAACAACGATGTACTCACAGCCGCTTTAAACATACATTCTGTGGAGGCGAGACATGCGGCACACATTCGCAGTATGAGACGGGCAAATACTTCAGATAATACAATAAAACCGTGGATTACAGGAAAAGATACCGGTGGTATAGGTGACGCGGTTCAGGCAAGTTATAATGGCGAGGAATTAACCAATCAGGCAGGTATTGAAATTGTGAACATCAATGGTAAATCAATAAGCCAGGCAGCCGCAACAGAGAGTTTTGACGAGCCGTTAACCATGGAGCAGGTGTTGATGATTGTTGATCCCTTTTTACCTGCGTAAACGTAGAAAGAAAAAGTCAGCAATGCTTTAACTCAGGCCCTGTAAAAATGAAGGATTATTAAGTTTCAACCCTTTTTCGATACCCTTAAATACAATAACACAGTCTTTACAACAAAGCGCTTCCTGGTATGCTCATAATAAAACGGTCGTTGAAGCCTGTTTGTGGAAAAAAATGCTGTATATCGTCAATGAAAACATAATTTAGTATAATTGATGCCAGGCGCCACAAACTATACGGAGGCAGATCTTGTTCAGTCGCTGAAACAACGCGACAGGAACGCTTTTGATTATTTATATTCGAGATATTCAGGAGCCTTGTATGCTGCAATACTTAATATAATACCTGATAAAGAAACGGCGAATGATATTTTGCAGGAAGTATTTGTAAAGATCTGGCGACAGCTTGATCAGTATGACCCTGCCAAAGGACGTTTATTTACATGGATGCTGAATGTAGCCAGGAACGCGTCAATAGATTTTACACGCGGTAAGCAATTTAAAAATAACCAACGTAATACGGAGTTTAGCGAGCGTTTAAGCGATTCTGTTGAAGGCGCTTCAATTAACACGGATAATGTAGGCATTGTTGCTATTGTTAAGCGTTTACCAGATGAATACAGCAAATTAATCACACTTGCTTATTTTAAAGGATATACACAGGATGAAATTGCCAAAGAGGAAAACATGCCTTTGGGCACGGTTAAAACCCGTATAAGGAAAGGATTACTTGAACTAAAAAAACGATTATAATATATTTAGATAGTGGATATTAAAGCGTACATAGAAAGCGGAATTGTAGAGAGCTACGTTATGCGGCTTACCTCTCCTGAGGAAACTGCAGAAGTGGAGTCTATGATGGCTGCCTATCCTGAGGTTGCTGCTGCTGTTACAAATTTTGAACTATTGCTTGAACAACGATTAATGAACGAAGCAATCGACCCTCCTGCCTATATTAAAGAGCAATTGGTCAACACGCTTGCAACAGAATTTTCGGATGCAGACAATAATGAGCTTCCGATTCGTAATATTTCTTCACAAGTGGTGGCTTTATCTTCTGGCACACCTCTTTGGAAATATGTTGCCGTAGCAAGTATTGCGCTGTTTTTGGGAAGTGGCTGGCTCAATTTTCACTATTATAGTAAGTATGCAGCAATAGAACAGGATTACAAAACATTATTGGCTAATCAGGGGTCGTTGATGGCTAACCTGAACGCAAACCAGGCGAAGATGAAGGGCATGGAAGATATTATGAAAATAATTATGGACCCTGCTGTGAAGCCTGTATCTATGTTGCCTCCGAATAAAAGTAATGCGATGCTTGCCACCGCTTATTGGAATAGCAATACAAAGGCATTGTATGTGGCGCAAAATAATATGCCTGCCGCTCCTGCGGGCAGGCAATATCAATTATGGGCTTTAATAAAAGGCAAACCTGTTAATGCGGGTATGATTGATGATTGTGGACAGATTCTCTGCAAAATGGCAGATATATCTGAGGCGGATAGTTTTGCTATTACACTTGAAAAAGCGGGAGGCAGTCCCACGCCGGATCTTACACAATTAAAAGTAATAGGCACTATCTGATATTTTTTTGTATTACACTTTGTTAGGTGCATTCATCATTTAACCCCACATGAAAGGCGGATGCGTATTTCTGGTTTTGATAATACTGCCCGGATTGCGCAAAAAAGAAACAAAAAAGGCTGCTCAAACCAAATTGAGGCAGCCTTTACATATCATTATGCTACTTATCTAACTGTTGTGGAAAGCAGACAGTTCAAACTCATCAAGCAATATCTCCTCCTGATGTTGAACCTGCTTATGATCTTCATAGCGACTTTTTACTTTCGCCATATACCTCTGTTTTGCTACTTCACCACGAAATGCGCCTATTAATGTTCCAGCCATGATCGCTGCAGCCAGTGCAATTTTCCTTTTCATTCCTTTCATAACGTTTCAATTTAGAGGGTTCAACAAAATATATATAAGTAGACAATATATAGACGAAAAACGCTGTACAATAGTTTGAAAAATTGTGAGCTTCTGCCTGTTATTTACTGCCTTTCAAAGATTATTATCAAACGTTAACCCTTATACCGTAAAGCAATACCACTTTTCGGGTAGGTTTTAATGTTTAGGCTTCTCAATGATTATCGGAAAAAGTCTTCAACAGTGGTCGAAGCGAAGATCAAGTAATATTCAGCGGACAAGTGAACCGTGAGAAAATTCCTGACAAACAGTGTACTCTATTCAAACAAAATGCCAGAGTTTGTGAATGGCGCTCATTTATCAACTTTTTAATGAAATAATAATGGGGGAAAGCTGTCAGCTATCAGCTGTGGGCTATGCGCATTAAACCTATAAGGTTTGCAGCGCTGCAATGCTGCCCGGCAAACCTTACAGGTTTACAAAGTTTTTCCTAAAAAACTCACAGCCGATAGCTAATTGCCCACTTCTCCAAAAACATTTCATTCTTAAATCAATCATAGGTAGTTTTGTTACCCTGATAACCATACGAACCCTTTTAATTGATGAAATTATTTTTTCCGTTGCTGTTGTTGGCTTTTAATGGATCAGCACAAACATCTTCTGTATATCCAAAAACATATTTTCAGAATCCATTAAAAATTCCGGTAAGCCTTGCAGGCAATTTTGGAGAGCTTAGGCCTAACCATTACCATATGGGTTTGGATTATAAAACCAATCGGGTGGAAAATATTCCCGTATATGCGGCAGCCGATGGTTATGTAGCTAAGGTAAAGATCGAGCCTTTTGGATACGGACGCGCTATTTATATCAATCACATTAACGGATACACAACATTATACGCGCACCTGAATGATTTTTATCCTGACCTGGAAAAGTATATAAAAGAACAGCAATACAAGCTTGAGTCATGGCAGGTGTTTCTTGATATTCCCACAGGGTTGTTTCCTGTAAAAAAAGGACAATTCATAGCCAATAGCGGCAACGCCGGGGGCTCAATGGGACCTCACCTGCATTTTGAGATCCGCAATACACTTTCCGAAACAAATCTAAACCCGATGCTTTTCGGGCTAAATATTCCGGATAATGTGCCCCCCACTATACAGCGGGTAGCCATATACGACCGCAATAAAAGCACTTATGAGCAGAGCCCTGTTCTTATTCCGGTTAAAGGATCGGCAAAAGGCTATATCACTACGCCGGCTGTTATTCCTGTAAAATCAGATAAGATCAGCTTTGCGGTAACCAGCTATGATACGCATTCCGGTTCAAGCAACCCGAACGGCATATATGAAGGCATTTTGTATGATAATGATGTGGAGAGCATGCGGTTCACCATGAATAACATCAATTATGATGACACCCGCTATATGAACGCGCATATTGATTATAAAACCAAGGCTAACGGTGGACCCTACCTACAACACTTATCTGAATTGATGGGCTATACCAACAGCATTTATACACACGGCAAAGGCAGCGGAATCATAAACCTTTCAGACGGGCGGCCGCATAATATACGCATTGTTACCAAAGACGCGGATGGCAATAGCGCTTCGGTAAGTTTCGCCGTGAAATATTCTCCCGTAAAAGCTCCTGCAACACCAATGAGCGGTAAGATGTTTTACCCGTTAATGCTGAATGTTGGTGAAGGAAGCGAAGACGGAGATTTTTATATAGGCGAGAAGGGGCTGTATGATTCAGTACGCATTGCATACAAGCGCACACCTGCTGCCGCTGGTCCGGTTGTTGTTTCGGCTGTTCATACCATAGGCGCTGCATATATACCTTTGCAGGAAGCGATGGTGGTGCGTATAAAGCCAACCGCCGTATTAACGCCCGGCCAAAAGAACAGGATAGTAATGCAACGCTTTGCAGGCACAAAAAAAGGCATAGTCAAAGTGGAGTGGCAGGGCGATTGGGCAATGGCAAAATTCCGCGACTTTGGCAGTTTTCAGTTGGTGGTTGATAATGAACCGCCGGAAATTATACCTGTTGGGTTTAAAGACAGCGCCAATTTGAGCAAAGCCACCAAAATGCTATTTACGGTTAAAGACAATCTGGATGAGTTTAAAAATTTCAGGGCTGAGCTGGATGGCAAATGGCTGCGCTTTACCAATGATAAAGGACGCAATTTTGTATATGTGTTTGATGAATATTGCTTACCCGGTGCACATACGTTAAAACTCAGTGTGTCGGATGAAGCGGGAAATGTAACCGCAAGGATATTTAATTTTACAAGATAAATTATGATAACATTAAAGGAAGGAGATAAAGCGCCGGCATTTTCCGGGAAAGACCAGGATAATCATAAAGTTTCGCTGGCAGATTATAAGGAGCAGAAAATTGTATTATATTTTTACCCGGCAGATGATACGCCGGCTTGTACCACGCAGGCATGCAATCTGAGGGATAATTATGGATTATTAAAGAAAGAAGGATTTACGATACTTGGCGTTAGCCCCGATGAAATTGCAAAGCATAAAAAGTTTGAAGACAAGTATAATTTGCCATTTACGCTTATAGCAGACCCTTTGCATAAGATAATTGACAAATACGGGGTATGGGGTGAAAAACAATTATATGGCAGGAAATATATGGGATTGCACCGCACAACGTTTGTAATTGACGAAAAAGGCGTGATACGCAAAATTTTTCTTCGCCCCAGGAATAAACAACATGCTGAAGAAATTATAAAAGCATGGCATGAATTGAAGTAGCCAATGGACGTAAAAGACATTCGCATAAAGGAAAGATCGTGGAAGGCCAGGCTGGCTGCCTGGGTGCTTGGCGTGGATAATGTGGCTTTTACGCTGGGCAAAACCATTTACCTCCATAATGCATCAAAGCTTGAATTTTTGCGTGATGAAAAATGGGTAAAGCATGAACTGGAACATGTTGAACAGTTTCGGCGGTATGGCTTTCTTCCTTTTATTGTTAAATATTTTATAGAAACACTGCGTAAAGGATATTATAATAATAAGTACGAGGTAGAGGCAAGGCAGGCGGAGAGGAGATAGGATGAATAGTCGTTTAATAAGCAGTTCGGCAACCTCTGCCAAAGTTCAATTATCGCATTTTCATTAACATCTAACACATGAACAGGATTTGTAGCTCATAAAAGTATAAATTAAAGCTCAAAATTAAATGAAATGAGCTTAATTGAGTTTTAAAGTGAGCTATACAATTGAAGTTTTACTATTACTGGCAGGATTAGTAATGTCATATAGGTTACGGTTTATTTTCCGATTCAATTCAACAGAAAACATTCTTCTTGCAATATCCGGGATCTTTCTCGTTTGGCTATCTATTTATTTTATAAAAAACAAACTGGTAATTGATTTTGATGACCAATATATGTACATAAAACGAGGCAAAAATTCAGTTGTCTTGCCTCTTTCACACCTTCCTCAATCGCTCCGCTGCCTGCTCCAGCGTTTCTTCTTTCTTGCAAAAGCAAAACCGCACCACTTTATTATCAACCGGGTTTTTGTAAAATGCAGAAACAGGTATGGAGGCAACACCAAATTCTTTCGTTAGCCTTACTACAAAATCCATTTCGGGTTCATCACTGAAATGGCCATAGCTTGCTAATATAAAATAACTGCCGTGGCTGGTATGCATTTTAAATTTTGTATCTGCCATCATCGAAAGAAAGTAATCACGCTTCTGCTGCACAAAGTTTCCTAATGATAAATATTGTTCTTTCTGTTGCAAAAACTTAGTCAGCGCCACCTGTTTGGGGCTATCAACAGAAAACGCATTAAACTGGTGCACTTTCCTGAATTCTTTCATAAAAGCTGCCGGCGCCACGCAATAGCCGATCTTCCAACCCGTGCAATGGTAGGTTTTGCCGAATGAAAAACATACAAAACTTCTTGCCGCAAGATCAGGATAGCGCAACATGCTCAGGTGTGGTTTTTCATCAAAAATTACATGCTCATACACTTCATCACTTAATATAAATATACCTGTGCCGGCAACTATGCGTTGCAGTGCGTTGATGTCATGTTCTTTAAGTATCGCGCCTGTAGGATTATTGGGCGAATTGAGCATGATCATGCGGGTGCGGGGCGTGATGGCTTTCTGTACAGTTTCCCAATCGATAGTATAATCAGGATATTCCAGCGGAATAATAACCGGCGTAGCTCCATTGATCTCAATATTCGGAATATAGCTGTCATATCCCGGCTGAAATACAATTACCTCATCACCCAGGCGAAGCACTGTAGTTAAAGCAGTATATATGGCATACGTTCCTCCGGGAGTGATCGTAATCTCTGTATCGGAGTTAACAGAAGTTTTATATAAATCAAATATTTTCTCGGCTAAAACTTCACGCAAAGGCATATAGCCATTCATGTGTACATATTGGTTAAATCCTTTTAGCATTGCTTCGTTTACGCCCGCTATCAGTTCATCATTCATATTAAAATCGGGGAAACCCTGCCCCAGGTTTATGGCATTATGTTCTGCCGCGAGGGAGCTCATCACTGTAAAAATGGTTGTACTTACATCCGGAAGTTTAGATATAATAGAAGCCGGCATTATATTGCTTTTAATGGCATAAAATTATCTGTTAAGTAGTTAGGTTTAAAAAGATTTCAGAACTTGGTAATCTCTTTTTAAAATAATACTTATAACAATTAAAAAAACAAGTATATGAAAAGATCAGCAACTGCCATTTGGAATGGTTCAGGTAAAGATGGTAAAGGCGTATTAAGCACACAAAGCACGGTATTAAGCAATACGCAGTACTCCTTCAGCTCCCGTTTTGAAAATGGCGTGGGTACAAATCCTGAAGAATTGATTGCTGCCGCTCATGCAGGCTGTTTCAGCATGAAGCTGAGTTTTGTATTAAATGCCGCAGGCTTTACACCTGATGAAATTCATACAGATTGTACCATTACTTTTGAAAATGGTGTAATCACATCTTCTCATCTTGTATTAAAAGCAAAAATTCCCGGTATTGATAAAGCAAAATTTGATGAAGCTGCAGCCGATGCAAAAGCAAATTGCCCTATCAGCAAATTACTGAATACTGAAATATCACTTGAAGCAAGCCTGGTATAGTATTAAATACGAAGGACGGAAAAAGAGATGCGACGGATACTCACCGAAAGCCTCGGCGTTATTCAGCTAATCTGCATATTACCTGTGTTATCATCATAATCGTCACTTTCATTTGTCATAAACAAGTCATTCATTTGCAGCGCGTGTTTTTAACTATACAAACCATTGTATATTTGCAGCCTCATGCAGCAGACTTTAGATATACTGGATGTAGCACAGAAACGACCGATTATGGTTGAAGATCTTTCTTTGCTGCAGGAAAGAGAGCGTTTAACACCTGGTTCTGTACGTTATAGCATAAAGAGATATCGTAAATTATCTCAATGGGAAACGGAGGATGTTGGTATGCTTGCATATAATTATAAAAAGAACGAACCCGCCGAAAACAGCCTGGAGCTGAAGTTTTGTATAACCGGCAATATGTATTGCAATGGTAAGAGCTATGAATGTGGGGAATGCAGGTCCGGAATGTCAAAAAACTGCGTGGCAAAGGAAGAAACGGTTGATGTGTTGCATTTCACTTTTCTTACAGAACATTTGCAACAGTTTGTAAAAACTACCCGCTCCGCCAGCTTTACAAACCGCGTTTTATCTTTTAAGCACAGTTCATCTTTTTCAAAAATGCTGCCACTGTGCAGCCGCACAAGAATGTCGCTTGAAAGCTTATTGAACAATGCCTACGTCGAAAGCCTGGAAAATATTTACATCAACGCACAAACGCAGATGCTGTTACTCTACAGCCTTGAATGTATGCTGGGCGATAATGATAAAGGGGAGGAGGCATTTACCTGCAAGTTCCTTACAAACGATGTTGACAGGGATAAAATTTTGAAGGCAAGAGATATCCTGTTACAGAATATTGGCGATCCCATCACTATAAAAAATCTCAGCCGCCGGGTAGCTATTAATGAATGCTATCTTAAAAAAGGATTTAAAGAAATCTTCGGCACAACCATCTTCGATTTTTACCAAAGCCAGCGCATGGAACATGCAAAATATCTTTTGTATGAAAAAGGGTTAAGTGTTACGGATGTTTCACTAATGCTTGGCTATTCATCTATATCACATTTTTCTACTGCATTTAAAAAACACACCGGTTTAAAGCCTTGTGAATTACTTCTGCGATGATGTTCGTCAGCACGTATTATGATCTAAATCAGGTTATTGAGAGATGACTATATTATGACAATTCATTCTCGTGAAGATGAATTTTGTCTATTACTTTTGCCCTCACCCATGGATTATTCTTCCACATACGATATTTGCAGCGGTCTCGAAAACTTTGGAATTATCGGCATTAATTATCAAAATGCAGATATTGCTACAAGGAGCAGTTTTGCCGTTTGCAATATCACACAGGAAAGAATCACCTTCTTTGCAAAAGAAAAAAAGCTGAAAGATATTATTGTGCTTTCAACCTGTAACCGCACAGAAATATATGGCTTAGCCAGTACAGCATTATTGATAGAGATTTTATGTGAGGCTACAGGAAATCCCACAACTATGTTTCAGCAACATGGTTATGTTTATACCGGAATGGATGCGGTTAAACATCTTTTTAAAGTTGCTTCAGGATTGGATTCGCAGATCATCGGCGATTATGAAATTTTGATGCAGTTAAAAAAGGCTGCCAGGTATGCAAAAGACAATGAGCTGCTTGGTTCATTAAGCGACAGGCTAGTAAATTTTGCATTGCAGGCATCAAAAAGAATTAAATCAGAAACCAAACTCAGCACCGGCACTGTATCGGTTGCTTACGCAGCTATTGAAGTGATTCGTGATAAGGTTGCCGATATCGCCAATAAAAATATATTACTCGTTGGTGCAGGAAAATTTGGTTGCAATGTTGCAAGAAATATCAGCGAATATTTTTCCGGCGCTAAAGTTCGCATTACCAATAGAACCTTCAGCAAAGCAGAAGACTTTGCACAGGAGCATAATATGCTTCCTGTTCCTTACGAAACACTGGCGCAGCAATGTAATGAAAGCGATATTTTAATTGTAAGCACAACCGCTGAAGATTTTACTATACTACCCGGTTTTTTTACAACAGAAAAACCAAGATTGCTGCTTGACCTCTCTGTTCCTAAAAGCATTCACCCGGCGGTAAAAGAAAAAAACGATATTACTTTAATGGATGTGGATGAAATATCCGCCATTCTCAACAATACATTCGTAAAAAGAAAAGCAGAAATTCCGCAGGCTATTGCTATTATAGAAGAAACGCTTGGCGAATTTGTTGAATGGCATAAAATTTTTGTTCACCGGCATTTTTTGGGCCAGGTAAAATCAAAATTGTATGAATTAAGTGAGGTTGATTCCTGCCTGGCGTTGCCTAAAGATGGTAAAGACTTCCTTATACAAAAAGCGGTTAAAACACTTGCGGTTGACCTGCGTTCTCAAAACCAAACGGCAAGGGGTTGCCAGTATATCAATACCATGCACGAGTATTTAAAAATCAGTCATTCTTAACTGGTTTTCCTGTTCTTATGTAATCATTATATTTTTTGTTTGATTTATTTCCAATATAAGTTTCCTTAGTACATTCACGCTATGATGCAGGTAGTTAAAATCGGAACACGTGAGAGCGCTTTGGCCATGTGGCAGGCAAAAAAAGTGCAGGCGCTGCTGGCAGGGCAGCATATTAAAGCCGAATTAGTTCCCATAAAAAGCGAAGGCGATATTGATCTTACCACACCATTATATGAAATAGGTGTGCAGGGTATTTTTACAAAAGCGCTTGATATTGCTTTGCTAAAAAAACAGGTAGACCTTGCGGTACATTCTTACAAAGATGTACCTACGCAATTAGCAAAAGGGCTTGCAACCGCCGCCGTATTAAAAAGAGATTCTTACAGGGATATATTAGTATTTAAAGAAGATAAAGAGAAGCTGTTTCGCAACCTTAATATGCATAGTGGCGAATGGCAAACGCCTGATGAAAATTTTACGGGTGCCGCACTTACAATTGCTACAAGCAGTGTTCGCCGGCGTGCGCAATGGCTGAATCGTTTTCCGCGCCATGCGATAGATAATTTAAGAGGTAATGTAAATACAAGGCTTAAAAAGCTGGAAGAAAGCAATTGGAACGGCGCTATCTTTGCTGCTGCAGGATTGGAGCGTATTAATATCCGTCCTGAAAATAGTATTGATCTTACCTGGATGTTACCCGCGCCGGCACAGGGAACCGTTGTGGCAGTTTGCAGGAATGAAGATGCGGAACTTAAAAAAATTTGTGCCACTTTTAATGATGTAAACACTGCATTGTGTACAGGCATTGAGCGTGATTTTTTAAGAACGCTGATGGGCGGTTGCTCAACACCAATAAGTGCGCTTGCGGAAATTAAAAACGATAAGTTGTTTTTCAGGGGAAATATAATTTCTACTGATGGTAAAAATAAAATTGAATGCGAAAGAACGGTAGCTGTTAAAGATGCAGAAAAAACAGGTAAGATTGCAGCCAATGAAATATTGGAAAAAGGTGGTCACACAATAATTCAATCAATCCGGAATGGCAGCAAATAGTATTGAAATATTATCAACCCGAAATTTAAATCCTGAACTGGTGGAGAAGGCCGGTATTCAGAACATTCAAATTGAGTCGATTTCCTTTATTCAAAATATTCCCGATGTTTCTACTGAAATAGCCAATGAAATAAAACTGCTTGCCGCGCAAAAAATAGTTGCTGTGTTTACCAGTATACATGCGGTTGAAGTTGTAAAAAGCGAACTGCCTGATATACTGCCAAGCTGGGAAATTTTTTGCACCGGCGGTGCAACAAAAGAAGCATTGCTCGAAATTTTTGATGAGGCTGCTATTGCCGGCACTGCTAAAAACGCGAGTGGACTGGCAGAAAAAATTTTGCAGCAGGAGCATATAAAGCATATTGTTTTTTTCTGTGGCAAGCAGCGGCTTAACGACCTTCCTGAAACATTGCAGAGTAATGGTATAAAGGTTACGGAAATTATTGTTTACCAAACGGTGGGTACCCCGGTTACTATTAACAAACATTACCAGGGCATATTATTTTTCAGTCCCAGTGGGGTACATAGTTTTTTTTCAACCAATACTATCTCGGTTTCAGTTGTATTATTTTCTATTGGTAAAACAACTACAGCAACCATTGAATCATATTGCAGCAATAAAGTAATAACAAGCCAATGGCCGGGCGAAGCAAACCTTATTGAGTTAACCATTGAATATTTTGGAAATACAAAAAATAAAACAGTGCGTAGCACTGATGAATAATTGGTGAAGTATACGATATGAATGATTTATTATTAAGAACATTAAGAGGAGAATCAACCAGCCGCCCGCCGGTATGGATGATGCGTCAGGCAGGCCGCTATTTGCCGGAGTATATGGTTTTAAGAGAGAAATATGGATTTTTCGAAAGATGTCAAACGCCCGAACTTGCTTGTGAAATTACTTTACAGCCTGTAGATATTATTGGTGTAGATGCCGCCATACTTTTTTCAGATATACTGGTAGTGCCGCAGGCAATGGGATTAGAAGTGCAGTTGATTGAAAGCAAAGGCCCGGTATTGCCAGACCCAATAAAAACACGGGCTGACTTACAGCGTGTACGCGTGCCTGATGTACACGAAACTTTGCAATATGTGTTTGATGCTATTAAACTGATAAAAAAAGAATTGAATGGCAGGGCTCCGTTGATTGGTTTTGCCGGCGCACCGTGGACGCTGCTTTGCTATATGGTGCAGGGCAAAGGCTCCAAAACATTTGACGAAGCAAAAGCATTTTGCTTTACGCAGCCTGAACTGGCGCATGAGCTTTTGCAGATGATTACGGATACCACCATTGCTTATTTAAAAGCACAGGTTAAAGCCGGCGCAGATACCATACAAGTATTTGATAGTTGGGCAGGTTTGCTGAGTCCTGAAGATTTTAACCAGATTGCTTTACCATATATAAAACAAATAGTTGCTGCGCTTAAAGATGAAGTGCCGGTAATTATTTTTGCAAAGGGAGCCTGGTATGCATTAGAAGATATGGCTGCAACTGGTGCGCATGGCTTAGGTATAGACTGGTGCATTAAACCGGATTTAGCCAGGAAGATGGCCGGCAATAACATCACTTTACAGGGAAACTTTGACCCTGCAAAATTATTATCACCTATCCCTGTGTTGAAAAAGGAAGTAAACAAAATGCTGAATGCTTTTGGTAATGGCAGGTATATTGCAAACCTTGGTCATGGTATATTACCCAATGTGCCTGTAGACCATGCAAAGGCATTTGTAGATACGGTGAAGGAATGGGAGGTAGTAAATACTTAAAGAGATAAATGATATGAAACGCATATATGCTATCATATTGATTTTTATTTTTTTGTTTTCTTTTCTGCAAATACCGCTTTTTGGACAAACAATTTTGCCAGATAGCGGGAAGAATGAATTTAAAATTCAGGTTGGTAAAGACACACCGGATTATACAAAAGCATATAAAATTCTGATAAAACAGGTTGAGGAAAATCCAGAAAATGCTGAATTGAGATATTTTCTTGGTTATACTATTGACAGGTTGAACTCAAATGATGGCAATGGAATGCCTGATTCAAAAAAGGAAATGTCTATTCGGGCAAGCGAACAGTTTGAAACGGTAAATAAACTACAGCCAATTTACAAAGGCGAGATATTGATTCTGGACCCATACTCAAAACTAACAGCTATTTGGGGAAGCCTTGCAGGTGCTTACCTGGGTAGAGCATTAATTGATTCTGCAAAGTGGGCATTTGAGGAAGGTAAAAGAAGGGGAGCTTTTTCAGAACCAATTTTGGAATTTAATCGTCAATTATTAAGTAGTTGCTCAAAAAATGCTATTCTGATTAGTTCTGGTGATAATATAACATTTCCAATCTGGTATCTGCAAACTATAGAGCAATATAGAGCTGATATTATTGTTGTGGACGGAAGTCTTACAAATGCTATTTGGTATCCCAAATATTTAAAAAGGGAAAAGAACTTAAAGATGAATTTTTCCGAAGCGACATTAGATACTTTACAGTATTTACAATGGGAAGCAAAAACGGTGAATATTATTAATTTAACCGATACATCTCAGCAGCTTAGTTGGGTTTTAAGACCAACGTATTGGGGCAATTATATTCTTCGCGGAGACTGGATCTTGTTAGATATTTTTCAACAAAATTTTTTCAACCGGCCTGTTTTTTTCTCTACGCCTTCTGATTCAACCTTTAACTTACATCTTACATCGCATTTAACTAACGAAGGATTGGTTGACAGGGTATCTTATCAGGTAGTAGACAATGGGAAATCAGAAATATCAGAGAATCTGCACAATTATAATTTGGAAAAAATCAGGATTGACGATGTAATCAAATCACCGGATGCAATTAGCATTTTGAATGGATTTCGCTGGGCTTATTTGAGAAGCGTATATCAATTAATTAATATTGGTAATAAGGATAGGGCTAAAAATGTACTAAGAATGATGATTGAGAAAATCCCTGCTAACAAATTACCTTTTGCCTCGGGGGAAATGGAAGAGTATGTTCAACATCTGTCACAGCAATTAAATAATAACCTTCGCTAAAATAATTTCTATGAGTTTTTTTTCAGAACAAAAAAATTCACATGACTTCAGTGATAGATGGGTAAAATACATTCATACTCTGCAGGATGCTATTTGTGTTGCACTTGAACAATCAGACGGCAAAGCAAAATTTGTGGAAGATAAATGGGAGCGCGAAGGCGGCGGTGGTGGAAAAACAAGAGTAATTGCTAACGGAAATGTATTTGAAAAAGGTGGTGTAAACACCTCTGTTGTATTTGGAAAAGTAAGCGATGCTATGCGTTCGCAACTTAAGATTGATGGTGATAGCTGGTTTGCCTGCGGGTTAAGTTTGGTTATCCACCCACTTAATCCATTTGTGCCTACCACACATGCCAACTGGCGGTATTTTGAATTGTATGATGCTAACAAAAATGTAATAGACAGATGGTTTGGCGGTGGCGCTGATCTTACGCCATATTATCTGTTTGATGAAGATGCAAAACATTTTCATCAAACATTATATAATGCCATTACTCCGTTTGGCGCTGATTTATATACGCAGTATAAAAAGCATTGCGATGTGTATTTTGCCAATAAGCATCGCGGCAATGAAATGCGCGGTATCGGCGGCGTTTTCTACGACTATCTGCGCCCTGCTGACGATGCAGATGCGGAAAGACTTTTCTCTTTTCAACAGGCTAATGGAAACTGTTTTACCGAAGCATATATTCCTATTGTAGAAAAACGAAAAAACACAGCCTGGTCAAACGAAAATAAATACTGGCAGGAAATACGCCGCGGCAGGTATGTGGAATTTAACCTGATCCACGACCGGGGAACTATATTCGGATTAAAAACAAATGGCAGAACAGAAAGCATACTGATGAGTTTGCCTCCAACGGTAAGGTTTGATTATAACTATCAACCAAAGCCTGGGAGCGATGAAGCGAGGTTGCTGGATGCATGCCAGCACCCGAGGGAGTGGGTGTAATGCTACTACGGCAATAATAAAAATCTTCCCGAATATGACGATAACATGATAATCTATCACTCCAAATAAGCGCAGGATAGGTTAGTTTTGCGGCTCAAATCAGCCACTTCATTATGTATCTTCAAAAGCGCAATCGCATACTCCGTAGCAACTCATCCATCCGCAGCATGGTTGCGGAAACTGTTTTAACTCCAAACGATTTTATATTACCTGTTTTTGTTGATGAAGGAGAAAATGTAAAACATGAAATTTCTTCTATGCCCGGCTACTATCGTTACTCGCTTGATCTTTTGGTAAAAGAGATAAGAGAAGTGTGGGCATTGGGAATAAAAAGCGTATTGATTTTTGTAAAGGCAAAAGATGAAGTGAAAGATAATACCGGCAAAGAAGCATGGAATCCCGACGGGCTGATGCAGCGCAGTATAAAAGCGATTAAAAATGCTATACCCGAAATGGTAGTGATGACGGATGTGGCGCTCGACCCATATTCTGTTTACGGGCATGATGGCATTGTAAAAGATGGAGAAATTGTGAATGATGAAACTGTTGAAGCATTGGTGAAAATGAGTTTAAGTCACGCAGAAGCAGGCGCTGATTTTGTTGCCCCAAGTGATATGATGGATGGCCGCATCGGCGCTATACGCAAAGCGCTTGAAGAAACACATTTTACAAAAGTGGGTATAATGGCATATAGCGCTAAATACGCATCCTGTTTTTATGGTCCGTTCAGAGACGCATTGGATAGCGCTCCTGGTTTTGGCGATAAAAAAACTTACCAGATGAATTATGCCAATCGCCATGAAGCTATTAATGAAGCATTGCAGGATGTAGAACAGGGCGCTGATATTGTGATGGTAAAACCCGCTATGGCATATCTTGATATTATTCGCGAAGTAAAAAATAGTGTAACCGTTCCTGTTAGTGCCTATCATGTAAGTGGTGAATATGCAATGATTAAAGCCGCAGCTAAAATGGGCTGGCTTGATGAAAACAAAGCAATTATTGAAAGCCTTACTTCCATTAAAAGAGCCGGAGCAGATTTGATTGCTACGTATTTTGCAAAGCAGGCAGTTAGCATTTTGTTCTAATCTTACAGTATAAAATCAATTAATGATATTGACAACACAGCATTGTTCAATAAAAAAGATCGTGATTATTGGACCGGAGTCTACCGGTAAAAGTTCATTATGCGATAAGCTTGCCGAACACTATGACACTATATGGTGCAGGGAGTATGCAAGAGAATATTTGCTGCAACATGGAACAGCTTACAGTTATGATGACCTCCTTATTATTGCAAAAGGACAGTTACAGTTAGAGGACACCGCCGCAAATAATGTAAGCAGGATGAAAGAAGAAGACAGCAATACTTCTGCTTTATTATTTATAGATACGAATATGTATGTAATGAAAGTGTGGTGTGAATTTGTTTTTAATAACTGTCATGAATGGATCATTGAACAAATCATAAATCGCGAATACGATTTATACCTGCTTTGCAATACTGATCTGCCCTGGGTAAAAGATGAATTGCGCGAATATCCTGATCTTGAAACAAGAGAGCGGTTATATAATATTTATAAAGACATTATGATAAACCAGGATGTGCCCTGGGTAGATATCAGCGGTGATTATGATGAACGGTTTGAGATGGCACGGAAGGCCATTGAAAAATTAATTAACCCCGTTAAAGAAAAAGGCATTTAATAAATTTGTGTCCTTTGTATCTTCTTTGAGTTTTTTGTTGAAGGTAGTTTAACATGAGTTTTAGGTGTTCAAAAAATGATAATCAATAAATTGATATACTTTCTCCCCGGTATTTCATTAATAATTTTCCCGCTGCGTACGCTGCGTGAAATATACTTTCCTAACCTGGATAATACCCAAAAACTCACTGTAGTTTAGTTTGGTATTCTCGCTTTCCCCCATCATCTTTGCAAAATATTTGGTTGGCGCCGCAGCGCCATTAAAAGGGAAGTCCGGTGTACTTGTCTGCCGAAGGCATGGAGTCCGGCGCTATCCCCGTAGCTGTAAGGTTGGTGAATAAGGAATAGGCAATAGTGAATTTTATACACGTTGAACTTCCATTATTCATTTGCTGACGCTTCTGCCACTGTACCGCTAAAAGCGGTATGGGAAGGCACCAGCACAAAACCAAGCCAGAAGACCTGCCAGGTATATTGCTTTACAATCAAAAGGCTTTCGGGTGAAAGGCCGGAGATGAATGCTGCATATGCATAGTCTTATGCGCATAATTTCCCCTGCACCTGTTTGCTATATTAATTAATTTAATCAAAATGAACAGCAAACATTTTCTACTGGCAGCTTTGTTATTTTCGTCGGCTTCAGTTACAGCGCAGGAAGACAGCACTAAGGGAACTTCATTAAACGAGGTAGTAATAACCGCAACAAGATTCCCCAAAAAAGTAAGTGAAACAGGTAAGGTAATTTCCATCATCACCAAAGAAGATATAGAAAGAAGCAATGGCAAAGATCTTTCGCAGTTGCTGAATGATGAAGCCGGGTTGATCATTAATGGCGCTTACAGCAACCCTGGCAAAGACAAGAGCGTTTACCTGCGGGGTGCCAAAACGGATTACACAGTCATCTTACTTAATGGCATACCGGTTAGTGATCCTTCAGGTACAGGTGGCGCATTTGATGTAAGAATGTTTACGCTTGAACAAATTGAGCGCATAGAAATTTTAAAAGGCGCACAGTCAACTTTATATGGCTCAGATGCAATAGCAGGTGTAATTAATATCATTACAAAAAAAGGAGCTGATAAACCGGCGCAGGGCTATGCAGGTTTTTCAGCCGGTTCATATAACACCATTAAGGCTAATGCTGGCATCAGCGGCTCAGCTGAAGGTTCCTCTTATAATATCGGTTTTACACACTACCAAACAAAAGGAATTTCCGAAGCAGAAGATACTACCGCGGCAAAAAGTTTTGACAAAGATGGTTTTAATCAAAATGCATTTAATGCTGACTTTAATGTGAAGCTTGCCAAAGGCCTGCATTTAAAACCATATTTCCGCTATTCGTATTTTAATGGCGGTTATGATGGCGGTTCTTTTACAGATGCCGATGCAACCTATAAAGCGCAAATGTTTACCACAGGCGCGCAGGCTGAATATAGTTTTGCAAAAGGCGCACTTACTGCATTCTATGATTATGATGAAGTAAACCGCACATTTAGTGATTCATGGGGAACCTACCCTTATGCCGGTAATAAGAAAACACTTGAATTTTTTGGTAACTATTCTTTTAACCAGCATATACAATTGCTGGCAGGTATTCATTACAACAAACAAAAACTGAATGATGAAACTGCTACGCCTAAAAATCCTACTGCTGAATTAACCAGCCCCTATCTTTCTTTTTTCTTAAAAGATATAGGAGGTTTCAATCTTGAGCTTGGCGGACGATATAATAAACATTCAAAATACGGCGACAACTTTACTTACAGCATTAATCCTTCATTTACCATTAACAGTAAAGTAAAAATATTTGCCAACTACGCTACTGCATATAAAGCGCCATCACTCTCTATGTTGTATGGCCCATATAGTGCAAATCCTGATCTTGAACCTGAAACATCATCTACCATTGAGGGTGGTGTGCAGGCAACTGTACTATCAGAAGTACTGGATATAAGAGCGGTTTATTTTAAGCGTAAGATTGAACATATTATTATCTACGGACCTTCTTTCCAGCTTATCAATCTCGACAAACAAAATGATAATGGATTTGAAATTGAGCCTGCTTTGTACATTGGCAAAAACCTGCGCGTAAAAATGTTTTATGCTTATGTTGAGGGCGAAGTAACTACAAAATCAAACAATAAAGATTCTACTTATTCCAATCTTATCCGCAGGCCCAAACATAGCTTTGGCGCGAATATCGGTTACCAGCTTACCCCGCAATTTTTCATCAGCACGCAAATTAACAGCTATGGTAAAAGAAGTGATTTGTATTATGATATGAGTACTTATTCGCAAAAAGCGGTTACATTATCAAGCTATATATTGTGGAATGCATATGCAGAATATGCTGTTGCAAAAAGCAGGATAAAATTTTTTGCAGATGTAAAAAACATAACAAATGCAAAGTATACAGAAGTATATGGCTATAGCACACCCGGTTTTAATTTCACCGGCGGTATAAGGGTGAAGATATAGTTACAAAAAATAAATTGTAAAAATAAATGATGTGCAATAAAAAAGGAAAAGCATGATGTATGCTTTTCCTTTTTTAATAAAATCAATACCCGCTTATTTTACCGACAAAGCCTTATCGATTAAGAAATTCAAATTAGTGCGATGCGCTCTTGTTTGCTCATTGGTTGATACTGCTGTTGGCAGTAAGGCTTTTATCTTTTTCAAAGATGATAATGCCGCTGACTTAGATGCATTGTCATAGGTAGAAGGTAAAGCACCTGTAGCTATAGCTGATAATGCTTTTACATATTCTGTTTGCAGGTTCAGGCGATATAAATTCACATTTTTTTTTAAATCTTCCGCAAAAATATATTTAGTAAGATCAGCCATCACATCTGCAGTAGTATATGTATTACCATATAAACCACTATTGTTTATACGCTGCAATGTTACCGGGTGAAGCAACTGAGCAAGTAATGATAGCTGGATACTTTGCGCTATAATTTGCGGTTTATAGTCTTCTGTTGAACCAAAAAAGTTAAAGCCCCGGCGTTGTAGCTGAAGGTATGGAAACAAAGCCCCGTCAGTTGTAAAAGTAGAAGGGGAGAATATATACTTGTTCAGCAGCGCTAACGATTTCTTTTGCAGCTCTGCGGGCACCGGTGTAAATGGTTTTGCATTGGTTTGCTGACCGGCAAAACTTCTGTCTACATATACGCCGCCAATATAACGGCTAACTGCATTTGCCATCTGCAAGCGTTGTGATTGCAGCATAAGATAGCGCTGGCGTAATAATTGATAACTCTGCCCTGGCTGGCTGTAACGATCTTTCAGCTTAGGCAGCATAGTATTAATGAGCTTAAACCTGTCCTCTGCATAAGTAACCATATCATTACTCATATCATTAATCATTACGCGTGGGTCGATACCACCACCCGGCGAACGCATATCATCTGCATCGTTGCCAAACGTAAGTTGTGGATCGGTGCTGCGGCTTAAAATTTTATCAAGCCCTGACTTTTCTTCCCCGGCAGAAAAGGGGGTGTATCCATATTCAATTGCCCACAAATCATAAGGCCCTGCTTTTACAGTATAGTAATTGCCCTGTTTGCTGCGGTCGAGGCTTACATTAATAGAAGGATAATCCATCACCGAACCAATCATCCCTATTTTTTCAGTAATTGATTTATCATTTACCTGTGCCGGACTCAACATCTGGCTGGCTTTCATATTATGGTTCAGTCCAAGCGTGTGCCCCATTTCATGCATAATAAGATAGATAAGGAACTCTTTATGCATTTGCTTTACTTCTTCGGGTTTGTTATCAAGTGTTTCAAGCATGGTTAATCCGGCGGTATATTGCGCCTGCAGCTCCTGTGCAATATTGCAGGAGGCGAGATGAGATTTACCGAAGCTTAAATGAGGTGTTGTAATATCGGCTGTTGCATTGGCTTCCCAGGGCAACGCTACATTAGCAAATCCTGTTGCACCTGAATTGCCATTAAACAAATCATCAAATGCAGGAGTTCCTGCACCGCTTCTCCATTCAACTGTAATATCGGCACCTAAAATTTGACCTGTTCTTGGATTAAAGAAGCTGGGGCCGATAGCGCCATAGCTGGGATAAGGGCTGCTTACCCAGCGGATAACATTATAACGTATATCTGCCGGATCCCAGGTAGCGGTATCAGGCATGATCTTCATTACAATGGCATTTTTAAAACCGGCTTTTTCAAAAGCTTCGTTCCATTTTTCTCCGGCTTCTTTTATTATCTGGCGGTATTCCACCGGGGTTGTATTTTCTATCCAGTATACTACAGGCTCAACAGGTTCGCTTACAGCAGCGGCAGGATCTTTTTTTACGAGGTTCCACCTGCTGATGAAATCTTTATATGGTGTGGCAGCAATAGAAGTGAGATCGTTTACTTCAGCGCCAAAGTATCCAATACGCGGATCATCTCTGCGTGGTTTAAAATCATTTTTCGGAACTTCTAAAAATGAATGCTGCATACGGATGCGGTTATAACGTGCATCTGTAATATCAGCGCCACCACCATTAAATGGCATTGGATTATCATACGCCAGGTCAACAATAATATCAGTATTATCAGGGTACGACCTGATGTTTGAGTATTTTGATTTTGCCGTGTTGAGCATACCCAGGTTAAACACCATTGTTGGCGGAATACTCGGGGGTATTGTAGGCCGTATAGGATCAAGCTTCTCACTCAAAAACAATCCATCTGCTGCAATAAGATAGCCTGTTGAATCTTCGGCTACTATTTTTTCCGTAAAGAAATTTGCAGGCGCTGCGTCAACATTCGCTGCTTTACTTACTGCATTGGCGGGGTCATAATAAAAGTTTGTATTCTGCTGTGTAAACTCAAGCTTATCATAACTCTTATTAATACTGAAAATAAAAGTCTGGCGGATCATATTCTGGTTAAGAAATAACTGGGTGGGTCCGCCCATTGAAAAACTCTGGTAAATATATTCTTTACCAAGCTGTGGTTTTTTGATATACAATTGCACACTTCCTGTTGCCGTATCCTGGTATACAACAAAAAGCCCGTCTGTTTTTTTGCTGGATTTTACTTTATCAGCAACAGAAGGCTTGGGTGCTGCGGGAGGCGCAACTTTTTTTGTAGTATCAGCCGGCGGTGTAGCGCTCTTTTTTTGCGCCCCGGCTGCAACAGTAAGCATTCCACATGCTACTGCCATTAAAAAACTCTTTGCATACATAAGCGATGATATTTATACGGAAAGGTAAAAAGATTGTGATTGAACATCACAGGATTTTTTTGAGAGGCGTATTAGCGGGTTAACAGGATAAAAAAAAATTACGAGAGGTAAATTTGGGGGATTGGTTTCATGTTAAGACAGGGTATTGAATATTTGTTATTTTTATGTATGATTATTGAAGAGCCTGCGCCTAAATATCAAACGTTAATGTCGCCTGCTGAATATCTTTCCTGGGAAAGAAAAGAAAAAACTAAGCACGAATATGTTTCAGGAATGATTGTTTCAATGGCTGGAGCATCTCCATCGCATAATCTTATTCTTTCCAATATTATTTCGGCAACCGGAACTTTTTTAAAAGGTAAATCCTGCAATATTTACCCCAGCGATTTGCGGGTGTATGTAAAAGCTAAAGAATCATATTTTTACCCTGATGCAAGTATAATATGCGGTGAGCCTGAACTAAGTGATGAAATAAAAGACACCGTCAAAAACCCTGTTGTTATATTTGAAATACTTTCTCCGTCAACGGAAGATTATGATGTTGGCAAAAAGTTTTTTTACTACATGCAGATTGAATCTCTGAAAGAATACATCACAATAGATTCGGCAAAAATGTTTATCCGCATAGGCAGAAAACAACCGGATAATGCGTGGCGCTTTGAAGAGTACAAAGAGAAAGCCGGTACGATGCGCATCAACAGTATTGATTTTACTATTGTACTACAGGATGTATATGAAGGCGTGTTGTAAAAGTAATGTGTTGCCAGGTAATACTAAGCGCTAATAGTTGTACCTGCGTTATCGTCTACTTTCAAATTAGCATATTCCTCTTTATAATCAAATTTCCAGCGGTTATGGCTCCAAAGGTACACTTCAGGTTGCTTGCGGATTACTTCTTCCAGGTAGCGAACGTACTCTAACGTTAACTGGCCATCTTTCATTTCGGCCGGATTTTGCGTAGCAAGTTTGGTTTCAATAACATAATGCCCGCGTTTTATTTTATAAAAGCGGGCAAATACTACCGGGATATTATTGAAGCGTGCATTTTTTTCCGGGCCTTTTACAAAAGGAGTTGGCCTTCCAAAAAAATTAACCCAATATGCTTTTTGCGGGTTGCCGGGATTCTGATCTGCAACCAGTGCTAATAAATATTGGGTATTTCTGTAAGGGATCATTGCGTTCTTCATATCTGTAGCCGCCAGCATTTTGGAGCCCATTTTTTCCCTGAAATATTTAAAAAGCCGGTCTATCACTTTGTTTCCTATGGGCATATACACCACAAGAAAATCATAAGGAAGCTCGCGGGTAACTCTTACGTTAACCCATTCCCAGTTAAAATTATGCCCCAGGTGTACCTGGCAGCTTTTTCCGGAAGCATATAATTTTTTAAAGATAGAAGGATCAAACTGTATTCTCTTTTCCAAGCTTTTTTGCGACATGGAAAGCAATTTGATTGCTTCAAGAAAAGTATCTGTAAAATTTCTATAAAATTTTTTTATGATCTGTTTTTTCTCCTGCTCCGTTTTTTCCGGAAAAGCAATGCTGAGGTTTTTCATCAGCAATACTCTCCTGTAGCCAATAACATAATGGAGGATAAAATAAAAAAAATCTGAAATGCGATAAATAATCCAGAATGGCAAAAAAGAAAACAGGTACAACAATGCCAATACTATATAATACATGGCGCAAAGATAACCCGGATTTGAAAACCGGTTGCAGGATTTCAGGCGTAGAGACAAGGCATGCCTTGTCTCTACAATATGCCTTGTCTCTACAACACAATATTCTGCACAATATCGCTCTTCTGCAAATAATCCGTATTGTAGTGCAACCCCCTGCTTTCATGCCTGAAGGTTGCAGACTTCACAATAAGATATCCTGCTGTAATCATATTACGCAACTGGCAAAGCTGGGGAGATACTTCTGTGGTTTTATATAATTCTTCTGTTTCTTCATGCAGTAAATCCAAACGGCGCATGGCTCTTTCCAAACGCACATTGGTTCTTACAATACCTACATAATCGCTCATCAGCAATTGCAGTTCTTTGAGACTTTGCGTAATAAGAATCATTTCTTTTGGTGCCGTTGTGCCTTCCGCCCTCCAGTCAGGAATGTTATTCCTGTCCCACTTTCCCCATTCTTCACCGGAGCTGTCTTTTATTTTCTTTACCGCATCTGCATAAGCCCTGTGTGCAAATACCATTGCCTCAAGCAGTGAGTTGCTCGCAAGGCGGTTAGCGCCATGCAATCCTGTAGAAGCGCATTCGCCTGCGGCATACAAATGTTTGATAGATGTTTTTGCCCATTCATCTGTTTTAATGCCTCCGCAACTATAATGCGCTGCCGGTGCAACAGGTATCATATTTTTAGTGATGTCAATTCCCATCGCCATACATTTTTCATAAATGTTTGGGAAATGATGAATGAATTTTTCTTTGCCCATGTGGCGGCAGTCGAGCCATACATGCTCAGTACCGGTACGTTTCATTTCATTGTCTATGGCTCTTGCAACAATGTCACGGGGGGCAAGATCTTTACGTTCATCATATCTTTCCATAAACGCTTCGCCTTCGTTATTGCGTAAAATACCACCATCGCCGCGTACCGCTTCAGTAATCAGGAAAGCCTGTCCTCTTAAACCGGCTTCGTATAATGCCGTGGGGTGAAACTGGATAAATTCCATATTTTCTATCCTGCCTTTTGCGCGGTAAGCCATTGCAACGCCGTCGCCTGTAGCAATAGCAGGGTTGGTAGTGGTGCGGTATACCTGCCCGTTACCGCCTGTGGCAAGCAGGGTAATAGAAGCCAGGATTTTTTCTATTTTTTTTGTATGAAGATTTAAGGCATATACGCCAAAGCATTCAATATCAGGTGTTGCTTTTGTAACAAGATAACCGAGATGATGCTGCGTGATGATATCAACCACAAAACAATGTGTGATCATTTCGATATTCGGCTGCTGCTTTACGGCCTCAAGCAATGCTCTTTCCATTTCGCGGCCGGTTACATCTTTATGATGCAGTATGCGGTATTCGCTGTGCCCGCCTTCCTTTCCTAATGCATAATCTCCATCATCATCTTTATCAAATTTAGCTCCCCAATCAATAATTTCTCTTATACGGTCTACGCCTTCTTTTACTACAATCTCTACTACTTTCTCATTGCATAAGCCATCCCCGGCTATTAATGTATCTTCAATATGCTTGTCAAAACTGTCTTTTTCATTATCCCACACGCCGGCTATCCCACCCTGTGCATACTTGGTATTTGTTTCGTCAGATGTGGTTTTGGTGAAGATCAATACCTTTTTATCCGGGCAGTCTTTAGCAACTTTTAAAGCGTATGTAAGCCCTGCTATACCTGAACCAATGACAAGAAAATCAGTTTGCATAAGCATTGATTATGTTTAGCGCAAGATAAGACGATGTAGGGAGAATTGATGCGGGATACTGTATACCGGGTACTTAGCTGGCTTGCAGGTTAATTTGTATGCTATCTGGTTTGCCAGTTCGGAATATGGAGGTAAAGATATTAACCGCCACAGAGAAGGTTTCGTAGCATTGCCAGACATGTTGCCTTATGCCTGCTTGTATTAATTTTTTCTAAAACAAATTATTTGTAAGAACAGTATAAAAATTATAAACTACACGCCAGCCTATTTAATTCCTATTCGTTTTTTTACTGTGTTCCATACAGGCTTCACATCCGGCGAAAGATTAAAGGCTATAATACTGCTGCCATATAATAAAAGAAATACAGTACTGCGTATAATAAGCCCGGGAAGTCCATGCATATTTCTAAAAAGAAAATAACAAATAACAAAACAAACTGATGCCACAAGCAATGTATATACGCTTTCTTTGGTGAAGGGTTGCAGCTTAAATTTCTTCCAGAGAAAAATGATTCGTATGGTATTGTAAACGATGGTTGAGATTAATGATGCGACAGGTGGCCCTAATATATCATACCGCTTTACAAAAATATACGTAAGCGGTAATGTAAGCGCCAGTAAGATGATACCGCAAACCAGCTCGAACCGCCAGTAATTAGATGTGCCGATGATTTGTGCATTAAGCCCGGTGCCGAGGTCAACAACTTTGGTAAGTCCTAAAACGATAAACGCAGAAAAACCAAAAATATAAGCAGGCTTTAGTTTCAGGGTATATATTGCTTCGGTATAATTTAATGTTATCAGTAAAAAAATTCCTCCTGCAAAAAGCAACAAATTAATAGAAGACCGCTGGTATATCTTTTGTAAAAGCGGCAGGTTTTTATCTTTCCATGCTTGGGATAAATGTGCGATAGACGCAGCCACAATGCCACGCTGCGGCGCCTGTATTATACTCGTCATGGTTTGCGCAAGTGTGAATATTGCGGCTTTCTCCAAACCGTCTTTTAAAACGGATGCAATCACCATTGTATCAAAAACCTGCGAAAGTGTAAAGATTAATGTACCGGAATATACAAAAACACAAAATGAAACTATTTTTTTAAGATACCGCCTTGTTACTTTGCTTGCCGAAAAGTTGATATGGAGTTTTTTTGTATAGATAAGATAAGCAAGTAAGGTTAATGCTATTACAGGATAACCTAAAGCATAGAGCTTAATGAACAGGGAGAAATCTTTAATGACATGAAAAATAAATAATACAATCAGTACTGTTGTGATCAATCTCCATTCTACCTCCCGCAAAAAATTGGTAAGTACCGGCTTTTTAATGATCTGCGTATAGGCTTCAAGCGTTGTATAAATGGTAAGCCCGAAAGCCATCGGAAATATCCAGTAATAATAGTTTACTAATTCCGGCGCATTGGTATTGTATTTTTTTACTACAACATCTTTTAATAACCATCCGCCAATCATCACAATAATAAATCCTATGATGCTTACCAGCAATGCCCAGGTAAGCATGTCGTTTTTATTTTAAGTAATATGATGGCTATAATATGGGTAAAATTTATAAATATATGCAGGCATGCCAAAAGCCGCAAAGGCCTGCATGGCAAGCGATATAGCAATAAATACACCTGTTAAACCGTATTGCCCTTCTGCAAACAACCCCTCCTTCGTAAAAAAATACACATTGAGCATACCAATAGCAAAACCAACATATATAACTATTGATGAAATAATGCTTTGCCTTCTTATCGTGCTCATGCGGTAAAGATAAAGGCTAAAAGAAAACCAATAGTGCGGGCTTAAAAAAATGTGTGCGTTAAAGGTATAAGCCGGGTGGTAACAATATTTACAGTATATGGTTTCGCAATAAGGCGCCTCTCCATAATATCTTTCAGAAACCTGCATGTAATTAAGGTATAAGGTTTAAGGCCTTACACCTTCCACCCTACACCTTTCTATTACAAACAAATAAAACTTTTATTATGAAGAAGAATGAAAAAGGGCAGCAGGATACCGCCAAACTTATTGAATTCCGCAACAACGGTAAATTATTGCTTCTTGAAAACCCCAATTATTTTGGAGTGCAGGATAAAGAGAATAAAGAAATTCTTGAGTTTAAACCTGTAATTGAACTTTTATTCAACACCACATTTGAAGAGTTAACATGCGTAAGTTATAATCCCGCAAAAGAGTGGTTAAGCGCAAATATAAAAATCAAACAAAGTTTTGGCTATGCCGGTGGCGCTTGCACTGCAGGCAGCAAAGAATTTGTGCGATTTTTTGTGAGTTATGATAATGGCGCAACATGGGATGACGAAGGAGTAGTTGATTTTGATGCGCACGACCTGAATTTTGACAGTGATATATGTTATGAAGTAGGCAAAACATTTAAGCCAAAAAGAAAAAGCTGCTGCGATAAAAAAGCGGTATTACCTCTTGTAAGAGCAATCCTTTCATGGAATACCGTTCCGCCTCCGGGTAATTGGTGGTGGATACCAATTTGGGGTAACAGGCTTGAAGCATATATACAGGCAGCGCCATCAAAGAGCATTATCTGCTATTTTGACAAGCTGTTTACACAGGTAGATATTAAGCTCAATGAGCAACAATTTGCAGTGCTTGACGAAGCAACAGCAGACCTTGATTGCGCACCGCCTGTTAAAGAAGAAAATATTTCGTTGCAGGAGCTTAAGAAATATTATGCCGGCCAGGTAGAGGATGCAAGAATTGGCCATCAGCTTGCATATGCTTTATTCGATAACAACACAGCCATAATCAATAACAAGTTTGAGCTTTTTAAAAAATACGATCTCGACCTGGGTAGCATACTTGATTTTTTAAAACAAAACACATTCAACACCGGCTATGAAGAAGTGAAATGTGTTGGGCTCAACAGGAATTATAATTTACTCAACGCCGCTGTTCAGATAAAAAGGCCAACAGGTTACAGTGGCGGATTATGCACAAAAGGCAGTAAAGAATACCTTGCTTACTATATGGACTTTGGCGGAGGCTGGGTATATATGGGTACCAGCTCTGTTAATGTGCATGATATTCCTACTATACCACAGGAGGGTTTGTGGTACAACGCGCCATTGCATGTTTATCTTACACCGTATCAAAAAAAGTGGTGCGAAACAGGTAAAGCAAAAATTAGAGTGATACTTTCCTGGAGCGTAGTTCCACCAATTAACCCTGAATGGGTTGCGCCCTGGGGTGACAGGGAAGAGTGCAATGTTGAAATAAAGCCATTGCCGAAAGACGTGCCACCAGGCGAAATTTATCCATTCATTGAATTGCTGGGTGGCATGCCGGTAGATTTAATAAGCACAATAACAGGCAACGCTACCGGTGTGCATACATTAGGATTTACGGCTAATGACAGTCCTTTTGATGGAAACATCACAATAAGAGGCAGGTTGTTCAACCAGAATAATCATATATTCAAATACAGGCTGCTCATTACAGAACCGGCAACAGCAGAACATCCCATAATGGATGCCGTGAATATAAAAACAGATACACTTGGTGTAATATCCCCATTCATTACACTTACACCAGTTGCTCCTGACGGCTGGATGGATTACCTGGCAAATCCATTTACAAATACGGTAATTGTAGATGATATTTTTGGAAACTTTGTGCCGACAAAAGCCGATAAACATTTTATAAGGATGGAGTTTTTTGATGTTACAGACAACATCATATACAGCAGCAATACTGTAATGTTTAATGTAGATAAAACATATCCTGATGTAGATATTAATATCACAAACGGAACCGGTAATTGCGGAGACTTTATTCCGGGAGATACTATTTCCGGTACTTATTCAATTGTGGATGATCATTGTCATTCCATGTCAATAAGTATAACGCCCGCAGCCGAAGCGGCAGGATCAATAATTTTTATTGACGGTGTAGCTACATCCTCATTATCATTTGCCGGAGGCACACTTGCCAATACAGGGCAAAACGGTACATGGCAGATACAAACGCCGGCAACTATACCACCATGCGGATACAATGTGTGGATTGCAGGTACAGACAGGACGATTGTGCACAGCAGCGGATTTTATCATTATTCATCACTGGCAAGAGGGTTCTGCGTTCGTAAGCCCTGATTAATTTAAACGGTAAAATATGTATTGGTATATGTTCATAAGTGTGCTGGCAGCCTGGCGGCTTACACACCTGCTCCAGGCGGAAGACGGACCTTTTGACATTATCTATCACATAAGAAAAAGAGCAGGAGCGGGCTTCTTCGGAAGCCTGCTCGACTGCTTTTATTGCGTAAGCATTTGGGTTGCGGCCCCGTTTGCAATATGGCTTGGTAACAGGTGGTGGGAAATATTATTGTGCTGGCTGGCAATATCAGGAGCTGTTTGCCTGCTTCAACAATTTACCGGAAACAAAAAAAATAATACGCCGGATTATAAAGAAGACTAAAATTTAAAACTATGTGTAACTGCGGAAATAAAAGAGCACATCTTACTCAGCAACATTCAACCACATCTGGTATTATTTCGTCTGCAGAAGAAAATACTTCAAATAATAGAAGAAATGTCCGTTTCGAGTATATCGGCAAAACAGCATTAACAGTAACCGGAAGTATAACAGGGCGGCGATACCGCTTTAGCAGCCCGGGCGAAATTGTTCAGGTTGACCTGAGTGATGTTTCCGGGTTGATGTTAATACCCGTATTAAGAAAAGCGCTGGATGCTTAACGATAAGGGTAATTGGCAGAAAATAACTGGTCCGTTTGATCGCGTATTCAGTTTCAGAAAACTATTCGGGAGATACCGGCATAAAGTATCTCCCGATTTTTTTATAATTAGGCAGAATGTATAAAACATGAGGAAGCAAACGCTTTTATTAAAAAGAAACATATTCAGCTTACCAGTTATAAAGACCTTCAAACTAATAAGAAAGATGATTAAAAGATTTTAATGATTCTTTTATCCACCGCAGGAAAGAGTTTAAACATCGCATCATCATGCCCGGGCAAAATGTATTGAGGCTTTGAAGCCTGCATTTTCATCCGTTGCATATTCTTTACGTAACCTGCAGCATTCATTGTTCCGTACGAGGGAGGCGGCAGCATTTTATGGAGGTTGTAATATATCCAGATATTATCTGACGCGATTACTACTTTACGCTGACCTGATTGCACCACCACATATTGTGAATTATACGTGTGCCGGGAGCCGGTAAACACAGTAATACCTTTAATGATTTCTTTATTATCACCGTCAACCAATTTTAATTTGCCTGCCATATTTAGTTGTAGCAGAAACTCCAGGTTTCTTGGTGCTATACCGCCAGGTTTTGCGGGTTTCTGCCATGCTTCACTGGTATAGTATATATAATCCTCTTTTTGCATCCACACTGTGGCAGATGGAAATAGTGGTAATCCATCTATATGATCCCAGTGCGGATGTGAAATGATGATATCCGAAACAGCATCTGCGGGTATGCCTAACCGTAATAAAACAGAATCCGGACGCTCATAATCTGTAAGCCCGAAATCAATAGCGTTGGATAAATCCATTCTGCAACCGGCATCTACCAATATTTTTTTTCCTTCGGGAGATTTGATCAGCCAGAAGTGAAAACTAATGGGCACACTATCTTTTTCCGGCCCGTTATTCACCCAGTTTGATATAGGAGTAGGGTTTTTAAGTACAGCATATTTTAATGCATAAATTTCGTAATTCGATTGAGCATTGATTTGAATAAAAATGAATAGACCTGTGAATATTAAAAAGCACCTCATTGGTGAAGAAGTTTTTATAAAGTAAACCATAATCGTAATTATATTAAACCCTTATTAAAGATATTGTATTATTGCTGTTTATCCATTTTGGCTGGTGCTGTAAGAGTGAATAAAAAATTTACAGTAATAATTTATTATTCTTTTTAAATAGCATCGTTCCAAAATATATTTATTAATATTATAAATCCTCATAATTTTATTAATATGTGGATTTATAATTGAGATTTGTTTATGGTAAATCAAAAATATCTTTTATTCATATTTTCTATCTATTGCCGCCTTACTAAACTTTGATTAAATCATTTATTAATGAATAATATTCCAGCAAAAGGACACCCAAAGGGGCTATACATTTTGTTTGCAACAGAAATGTGGGAGCGTTTCAATTTTTACGGCATGCGGGCTATGCTAATTTTGTTTATGACCAAAGCCCTCTTGTTTGATAAAGCATTTGCATCAAATCTGTATGGCAGTTATTTAAGCCTGATATACCTTACCCCCCTGCTTGGCGGCTTTATTGCCGACAGGTATTGGGGAAACCGCCGTGCTATTATTGCCGGTGGTACAGTAATGGCTATTGGTGAGTTAATTTTATTTGCCTGCGGAACTTTGTATAAAACGGCGCCGGATGTATCAACCGTTTTGTTTTTCTCAGGGCTTGGGTTGATGATTGCGGGTAATGGATTTTTCAAGCCCAATATTTCATCTCTTGTAGGGCAATTGTATCCTAAAAACGACCACCGGAATGATGCTGCTTATACTATCTTTTATATGGGTATTAATACCGGTGGCGCATTGGGCCCATTTATTTGCGGCATATTTGGCGATACGGGCGACCCATCTGATTTCAGGTGGGCATTTTTAATTGCAGGAATAGGTATGGTGATTAGTGTGATTGTACAAAAATTGTATCAGCATAAATATGTTGTTGACCCGGAAAATAAAGTGCTGGGGTTAGTGCCTGCCAACAGTCCAAAATCAATGACTTCACCTATACTAACCGTGCTTGGTTTGGCTGTGCTTGCCTTAACCTGCATTGGCTTGCTATATCTTGATACTAAAATCAACTACCTGTTTTATTTACTGGTAGCGTGTATCGTAATTATACCCGCCATTATTTTTATGGATAAAACACTCACCCAGGTTGAGAAGAATAAAGTGCTGGTGATTTTTGTGGTGTGTTTCTTTGTGATTTTTTTCTGGGCAGCGTTTGAACAGGCCGGCGCATCACTTACTTTATTTGCTGATGAGCAAACAGACAGGAGTTTGGGTTTGAGGATTCCAAGCTGGTTGATAGCTGTTGTATCGGTGGCATGCGTATATTTTATTTATACGCTGTATAAAAAAGCCGGTAAAAATCTTGCCTCTGCTTTTGACAGGGAATTGCGTATTGCTGTATATGGGTTACTGTTGTTGTTTCTGGCGGCTATAGTTATTGGCAACATATATCTTTTTGCCAAAGGCATTGATGTAAATATTAAAGAAGTTCCGGCAAGCTGGTTTCAATCGCTTAATTCAGCATTTGTAGTGTTGTTTGCACCATTTTTTGCATGGCTCTGGCTTAAGCTTGGCAAAAGAGAACCTTCTTCTCCTACTAAAATGGCCTGGGGTTTATTGTTATTAGCCCTCGGTTATTTGTGGATAGCAAAAGGAGTAAACAATGTTTCGCCGGGTGTTAAAGTGAGTATGATATGGCTTACCGGTATGTATGCTTTACATACAGCCGGCGAATTGTGTTTATCACCCATCGGTATGTCGCTGGTAAATAAATTATCGCCGTTTAAGTTTTCTTCTTTATTGATGGCGGTATGGTTTACCGCTAATGCTTTTGGAAACAAACTTGCCGGGGTATTAAGTTCTTTTTATCCGGATGGAGGAAAGGCAACCAACTTTCTTGGATATGAAATGCACAATCTCTACGACTTTTTTATATTTTTTGTTTTTCTTGCTGGTATAGCTTCGGTGGTATTATTCCTGGTTACAAAGAAATTGCAGAAGATGATGGAAAGCCCATCATAACCTTCCCAAAGGGAAGCAAAAGCCTCTCCCGGCCTCTCCAAAGGAGAGTAGATCTAAGCACAAGGTCAGCTTTTCAACGATGCTGATAAAACATGGAGCAGCTGATTGCTGAACAATAGAAATACAATGGTTGAATTGGTAGTTATATAGCTCTTTAATGATATGAAGCACCGCCTCCTTTCCCTTGGAGAGGAGGAAGGGAGGCGAGGCTTTTAAAAAAAAGGCTGCCCTCTCAGGCAGCCACGCATTAAACACTCTATCCACATCGAAAAAATTATTTTGTTTCCCGGTTCATGTGTTTGGGTCTCATGCTTTCCATTTTCTTTTGCTGTTCGGGCGTAAGAATTTTATTTATACCCTCACGCTGATTTTTAAATGCAACCATTATTTGTTGCTTTTTTTCATCTTCACTCAATGATTGATTCTCACGAATGCTTTTCATTTTTGCTTTTGTGTCTTCCTGCAAGGTTTTTATTTGAGCAGATTGCTCATCTGATAATCCAAGTTCCGCTTTCATTCTGTCCATTCCTCTGCGAGGTCCGCCGTCAAATTTTCTTCCTCTTTCACTATGCATTTTTGCTAACTGATCTTTCTGTTCCCGGGTTAATACATTTTGTATTTGATCGTGGCGTTGTGTTTCAAACACTTTCTTCTTTTCCCTGTAATCTTTCAGGGTTATTGTTGCTTCAGATTTTTCCAGGTTGTCCATCTTACCCTTAAAGTCTTCATGTATTTTTTTCATTTGTGACTGCTGCTCAGTAGTAAGATTTAATTTTTTGAAATCCATATCGTGCCGGCCACGCATACCTGGTTTGCCCGGATGTTTTTGATGCATTTGA
Organism: Chitinophagaceae bacterium; assembly: GCA_020847395.1. Classification (GTDB taxonomy): domain Bacteria; phylum Bacteroidota; class Bacteroidia; order Chitinophagales; family Chitinophagaceae; genus Agriterribacter. The sequence goes on along the minus strand of JADLCD010000022.1, from coordinate 35,277 downwards.
GAAGGCGGCGGCGGAGCTTTTTCATTTTTTTCCTGCGCCTGCAAAGCTGCAATACCAATCATCAAAGCCAATATTCCTGATGCTATTTTTTTCATGAGTTGTTTTTTAAATGAACGATGGCTGATAGACATGGGCAGGAAAAGAAAGTTTATTGCCGCAAAAATGTTTTAACGTTGATTAACGCTGGTGGAAGACGATGCATGCATTGTATCCCTCCCAGGAACGAAATATATATTCAATGGTATAAAAAAATAAAGACAAGGCATGCCTTGTCTTTACCACAAAAAATTGCATATTATTATTTTGTTATTGTCCCTGTGCCAGGCTATATCCTTTTTTCTCTCCCCATTGATTCAATAATTCTGAAGAGCATACTTTAAAGTTTCCACTTAGTCCGATATATAAACCCAATATATCCTGTTGGTTTAATGGTTCACCATCCAATGTTTCAAAGCGTACATTATATACGTTTACCAGGTTGGTATATACAGAACCGGTTGGCCAAACCTGTGTACCGCGGTTGCTGATATTAATTAATTTGAATTTTACACCACCATGCCGCTCGCATTTAACGGCAATAGATTGTGGTTGTTCATTGCTTTCAATAAAAAAATCTACGCCAACAATAGTTTCATTGCCTTCTTCTTTAGATTCCATCATCGCATTTTGCTGCAACTTAAATGGTGTAGGCGTGCCGGGCTTATTCGGCATTATTGGTTTGGGATTAACAACGGGTTGTTTTCCAAAATTGCCGATGATGGCATCTGCAAATTGGGTTGTATTTACAGAAGGCTTTGATTTATCGCCAAAATCTCCGGTATGCACACCACTTTCTAAAGTATATAATAATGCGTTCTCAATTATGCCGGCATTTTCTGTAAGCCCTACGTGCATTAGCATAGATATACCACTAAGCAGCAATGCTGTAGGGTTGGCAATGTTTTTGCCTGCAATATCCGGTGCTGTACCATGCACTGCCTCAAAAATTGAAATATGGTCTCCGATATTTGCCGAAGGCGCAAAACCTAAACCGCCTACCAGTCCTGCACACAAGTCAGAAACAATATCTCCCTGCAGATTGGTTAAAACTACCACATCAAAACTGTCGGGTTTTGTAACCAGTTTCATACATAAATCATCAACAATAATATCATCTGCTTTTAACTCAGGATATTCTTTTGCTACTTCGTAAAAGCAGTCAAGAAACAAACCATCCGTAATCTTCATAATGTTTGCTTTATGGCCGCATGTAATACGCCTGGTTTTTTTCTGCTTCGCCATCTCAAATGCATAGCGAATAACCTGTAAACTTCCGGGCCTCGTAATCATTCTGCGGCTTAAGGCAACATCATGTGTAAGCATATGTTCTATACCGCCATAGGTATCTTCAATATTCTCTCTCACAACGGTAATATCAATTGGTATACCTGCTTTTGAAAAAACAGTATCAACGCCATGCAACGATTGAAACACGCGCTTGTTGGCAAAAGTATTCCAGGTTTTTCTTGCCGTTACATTAATACTTTTAACACCCTTGCCTTTTGGTGTTTCCATAGGCCCCTTAAATAGCAAGCCGAGAGACTCAATAGCTTTTTGTGCTTCAGGAGTCATGCCATTGGAAAAACCTTTGTCAAATACCCATTTGCCCATATCTACAAATTCATACTCAAGCGGAACTTTGTTAGCTTCAAAAATGCGTAAAACGGCATCCATTATTTCCGGACCTATGCCATCGCCCTTGGCTACAGCTATTTTCATTTGTAAAAAAATTTAATTGGTTATTAAACAAAAACGGGCAAGAAATGTTGTGATAGCCCGGCAAAGGTAGCCGTGTTTTGATATCATTAGCGTAAAATTTATGGATATTTACCTTAGGCTATCGTAGTTTTTCGCTATTTTTAGCATAAACTTTATTGCAGCAATGGCATCAAAGGTTACGGAAGGGGTAATTGTAACGGTTGAAACTTTCTACCAGCCTGATTACAGCAACCCTGTGAGTGGTGAATTTATGTTTGCTTACCGCATCACATTACAGAATAATAATGCTTTCCCGGTTAGGCTGCTGCGCAGGCATTGGTATATATTTGACAGTAACGGCACGCACCGCGAAGTGGAAGGTGAAGGTGTTGTAGGCGTTCAGCCACAAATCAATCCCGGCGAACAATACCAGTATGTAAGCGGTTGCAATCTCCGCACAGAAATGGGTAAAATGTATGGTACTTATGCCATGGAAAATGTGGCTTCCAAAAAGCAGTTTGAAGTAAAAATACCCATGTTCGATATGATAGTGCCTTTTAAGATGAATTAACCAAATTTTTCGGATTTTAAGGATTACCTTTGCACACCCGTTTGTTGCACCTGCCAGCTATTTTCCTTTCCGGAAAATATATTTTTAGTGATGCGCAGTAAACGGGAGATTTTCCGTTATTATTAAAATAACCATTGTATATAATAAATAACTTTATAGCAATGGTAAACAGCAAGCAATGTATAAAGTAACCTTCAACAACAAAAACAAAGTATTTTTCAATGCCCTTAAAGCAAACGTTGACCAATACTTTATTGACAACAACATTGAAAAAACCGGTAACTGGAAATTGTACCTGAAAACGTTTGTACTTATTCCTGCGTCGGTATTGATTTATTGCGCATTGTTGTTTTTACCATTAAACATTTTCTGGGGTGTGGTATTGAGCGGCTTATTTGGTTTTACCTTGGCCAGCATCGGTTTTAATATTATGCATGATGCCTGCCATGACAGTTACTCCAAAAAAGGATGGATTAATGATGTGATGGGACTAACCATGAACGCGCTCGGCGGTAACGCGTTTTTCTGGAAACTAAAACACAATATCGTTCACCATACATATACTAATATTGATGGTATTGATGATGATATAAACAACAAACCGTTTATGAGAGAATGCCCTACTCAAAAATGGTATCCACCCCATCGTTACCAGCATTATTATATGTTCTTCCTTTATGGGTTTACCTCTTTGTTTTTGTTGTTTATTACAGACTATATAAAATACGTTACCAAAAAAGTATACACTACTCCGCTTAAGCCGATGGATTTTAAAGAACACGCAACGTTCTGGATTTCAAAAGCGCTGTATGTTGCATTTACTGTTGTAATTCCCATAGCGGTTGTGGGCTGGCAGGCATGGTTGCTGGGCTTTTTAGTGATGCACTTTGTATTGGGTTTAACCTTAGCCCTGGTATTTCAGCTGGCACACGTAGTGGAACATGCTGAATTTGATTTTGCAGGTATTGAGCCTAAAAGAATAGAAAATGAATGGGCGATACACCAGGTAAAAACTACCGCTGACTTCGCCTCAAAAAATAAAGTATTATCATGGTTAGTGGGTGGCTTGAATTTCCAGATTGAGCATCACCTGTTTCCACGCATCAGCCATGTGCACTATCCTGAAATCAGTAAAATAGTGGCAAAAACCTGTGAAGACTTTGGGTTGTATTATAATTATTTTCCTACATTAAGGGGCGCTATCGCTTCTCACTTTAAGTTTATGAAGCAATTAGGGCAGAAACCTGGTGAGCAGGTAAATGATTTGGAACGTACGGCTGCGTAGGATAAGTATCGAATAGTTTTTCCTAATTTAGTTTTCTGTGTTATTTTGAAGATTAAATATGGAAAAAGAAAATAAGTTTACAGGGGATAAAACTTTACCGGATTCAGGTAAGGTAAAACAGTTCAAACCTTTTTACGAATCTGTATTAGCTGAGCAGGAATTATTTACATCCCGGCCATTGCTTCGTTACCCTGGCGGTAAAACAAGGGCAGTAGATTTTATTATACAGTTTTTTCCATTCAATATACAAACAATTGTTTCTCCTTTTATAGGCGGTGGGTCTATTGAGTTAGCCTTATCTTCAAAGGGTGTTAAAGTATATGGTTATGACGTATTTAACCCATTGGTTGAGTTTTGGCAATGTGCGTTAAGGCAACCAGGAAGTCTTGCGGATGAAGTAGAAAAATATTTTCCCTTAGCCAAAGATGAATTTTACAAGCTGCAACAAACACAAACTACCTTAAAAACAAAATTGCAACGGGCAGCGGCTTATTATGTATTAAATCGTTCTTCATTTTCAGGTTCTACTTTATCAGGTGGCATGTCGCCAGGGCATCCGCGATTTACTACAACAGCTATTGAGCGATTAAGGAGATTCAATAATCCCAATATAATTATTGCAAAAGCAGATTTTAAAACATCACTTTTAAAACATGCTTTAGATTTTGCATATCTCGACCCGCCTTATCTCATAAAAAGTACTTTGTATGGAAACAAGGGTGATGCCCATAAAGGCTTTGACCATGAAGCACTGGCTGATATACTAAGTAAAAGAAATAAATGGATTTTATCTTACAACGATTGCGATGAAATAAGAAAGATGTATAGCCAGTTCAAAATGGTTACACCCGGCTGGAAATATGGAATGAGCAAAGATAAAAGCTCTAAAGAGTTGCTGATATTGAGTGAGGATGTTGGGTGAGAGGAAAAGCCTTCTTTGAAAAATAAATTTCAATTATAATATTTGTTGTTTATAATATACATATACAATAATTATAATCATGCAACTTCAAACCGTTCTGGATTATAAAAGGCTACTCAATCATATTTCCGACTTAATTGAAGTATCTGGTTGCCGCAACGATTATATTACTAAAAAGCTGGGTATCAAGCCTCAAAATTTTTCTGTAAAAAAGCAACGTGTAAGCTGGAATCCTGATGAGGTAGAAAAGCTTCTTACTATTATTGATAATGAAGACGTGGAAAATTATCTCATGTTAGAGCAAATGCGTTTTCTGAAAAATGAGGAGACTATCACGCTGGATGAATTGAAAAAATCAATTAAATGGGAGTAGTTGCAACAAAAACATTTGTGGCGTATTGGCTGTGAATATGTAAACCCCGGAATAATTTTAATAATCGTTTTGAGCCGCGGTGCTATCTATAAAAAATTTCCGGCACAGGAAAAATTTGTTATTGTTACTTTCTCCAACTTTTTCTTCAACTTCGCCGAAATTCAAACATGCGTAAAGATATATTTACAGGTAAAGTAACCTCCATCAACCACGAGAAAAATTATGTATCGGTGGCTTATATGCACAACGATCGTAAGAAAACCATTACCTGCCGCATGAGTGAGAAAGAAGCAGATAGTGATGCTCATGAAAAAGTGAAGCATGTTTACCGCGTAGGCGATGAAGTAAGCTTTCTGGTTAAGGGTGTTAACCGTGGCGCCAATATGATTGCATATAATCTTAAGTTTTTATACAATAATGAGCTGCAGCATTTACTGGATAAAGCCGCTACAGATAATCGCTTTATCGGTTACCTGAAAAAAACGGATAATGCCTGGTTTATAAAAGAAAGAGCAAGCTATATTTTTTTCCCGCTGGAATTATCAAAGTGGGAGCGTGTTCCATCCGAAGAACATTTAAATGAGGCTGTGGAGTTCCGGTTGCTGCACACAGATAAGCCGGGACGCATCAGCGCGGAGTTGTTTACCCACGATTATATTCCTGAATTCAGAAAAGCCATCCAGGCATTCAAACATAATACACCTGTTGAGGCTGTAGTAACGAGAATATCTCCCTATGCTGTATATGTGGATGTGTATAGCGGTAGCTTACAGTCAAAACTTCCGCTTACAAAAGCACAGGTTAATGATCTCAAAGAAGGGGATAGCCTGCAGGTTAGGTTCACTTTCCTGGGCAATACCCGTATTGTTGTAGAAAGAATATAGAAATACATTTTGCAAATAGAAAGCGCTGCTGAGCGAGGGTTTCCATCTGTAGATAATAAACTTTACCCTAAAAAAGTAGCCGGGCTATATCGGAGATACCACACCCGTTGCTGATATCCGTTTCGCTCCGGCCTCACTGGCTAAATCTGCCAGATATACCTTTTTTGATCCTTGCTTTTTATATAGCTGAAGCCGATAAAAAACCAATTATAGGCAACAACGGCTGTGTATAATGTGTACTTACCTTGCTGTTAGTATCATTTTATATACTACCGCAAAATTATTAGCGCTCAACAAGAAAAAAATAGTACTTAAGTACTATTTTTGATTACTAGCCCCAGTTTAATCTCCGTGTGGAAAATACGGTTGCCAGTTCTTTCATCATATTTTAATTTCTCCCCGGCAAAACAATAGCTTGTGAATTAATCTCACCTGATTTTGAAAACCGTTTAGCCTCATCCATTTTAATGAAACAATATATAACTATACACCGCACATACCATTTAACACTTTTAGCCGGTTTTATACTGTGCATCTGTGCGCTCCCATACTGCACGCTCAAAAAACAATCTTCATTTTCTCACGAAGTGCATGATGTGTTAACTCCGTCTGATTCTGTACAATGGGCTGTTATTGTAAAAAAAGCGGATGATGCCAGCTCAAAAGGCGATTTAAAAACTGAACGCACAGTATTAGATGAGGCTATTAAATTTTGCAAAAAAAATAAATACCATATCTATCTCTTCCAGGTATTTAATATTTACGCGCAGCGATTATACAGTTACGGAGAATTTGAGAAAGGAGATAAATGTCTTGATTCTGCTGCCTGGGTAGTCAATCATTATAATATTGTTCAGTTAAAATCTCAACTAAATCTGGCTTTTGCAGCAAAACCGCAAATTGTAGGTACCGACAGCGCATTATATTATTACAAAGCAGCTTTAGAAGACACGACTTATCTGCCTGATATATACAAAAGAATGTTGTATGCAAACCTGAGCAGAACTTACATTAACAAGGCGTATTATAAAGAGGCAAAACTATATGCTCAAAAAGCGCTCGATCTTATTCGCCAGGAACAATTTGACAACAGGCTTGCCAACGAAATTCACATGTACCAGTACTTTTATTTATGTGAGAAGGGATTAAAAGATACGGTTGCCGCTTTTAATATATTAAGCAAAGCATATAAAATAATGATGGATTCCTTAGATGGCAAGGGCGATGAAACAATCTGTCAATCTATGGGAGATTATTATTTTGATAAAAACAAATTTGACAGCGCTTTGTTTTTTTATACCGGGTTTGAAAAACGCATGGCAGAAACAAAAGCGGATAGAATGCAGATCATTCCGTATATTCTTAAAGCGAAAGTATATGTGAAACTAAATAATTTCGAAAAAGCAAAGGCGCTTCTGAATATTGTTGAAAAAGAAGGCGCGCCAGCTAAAGAAATACTCGGAAGCTCAGCATTGGAATACTATGAAACCAGATATGAAGTTAATAAGCATGAAGGAAAGACAGACGCTGCCTTCGCCTCTATTGAAGCTGCAAGAAAAATTGAAAACGAAACACATATGGAGGAGAAAAGCCTGGCGCTTGCAGCGCTTGAAGAAAAACTTACACAAGCCCGGGCTGAAAAAACAATTGCCGAAAAGGAAGAAAAAATTAATATGCAGCGGCTATATACCATTGGTTTTGCTGTTGCCGCTTTTTTAATTGGATTAATTGGGTTATTACTATACATGAATCAACGCCGCAAGAAATTATTAGAAACTCAACGAATAAAAACTTTGGAGCAGCAAACCGTTATTGAAAAAGCAAATGTAAAAATGCTGGCGGAGAACGAAGAGCGAAAAAGAATTTCCAAAGAAATACATGATGATATCGGCCCGGCATTAACCACGCTTAATATGGCCGCCAATATGATCAACAGCGCTGCTGCAAATAACGATCAAAGCCAACCTATCTCTCTTATTCTTCAAAATACAACATCCATCAACAACCAGATTAATGAAATTGTATGGAGCCTGAACAGCAACAACGATAATATTCAAAGTCTTACTGCGTATATTAGAAAATTTGCAACCTCGTTTTTACAAACCGCAGGTATACAATTAAATTTTCAATCCCGGCTTAATCAGCAAAATCGTTTGCTGGAAGGTTATAAGAGAAGAAATATTTTTCATTCGGTAAAAGAGGTATTGAACAATGCAGTAAAATATTCCAAAGCGTCATTGATTAATATTGATATCGCAGAACAGGAAAACCTGTTTATTATTTCCATTCAGGACAATGGCTTAGGTTTGCCTGAAAATATGATATATGGAAATGGGTTGAGAAATATTGAAGAAAATATCACTAAGCTGAGCGGAGAGGTGCATTTGGAAAACAATAGTGGTTTTTCTGTAAGAATATCTGTACCCCTCAATGATGCATAATATGCTTTAAGTGCCATAAAGTTTGTACACATGATTTCTGTTTTTGTTGTAGAAGATAAAAAAGATTTCCAGGCTCTTTTAACGCAATTGCTTCAAGCCAACCCGGAATTTACTTTTTCAGGATCTGCGGAAACGGGCCTGGAGGCGTTGCAGGCTATACCAATGCTTCAGCCTGATGTTGTTTTGATGGATATAGGTTTGCCAGATATATCCGGCGTAGATTGTATTGCGAAATTAAAACCACAATGTAAGCGTACAGAGTTTGTTGCTTTTACTGTTGCCGACCAGGATGAAGTAGTATTTGAAGCGCTTAAAGTTGGCGCTACATCTTACCTGATGAAAACAACGCCACCCGATGAATTGATAAAAGCATTAAAGGAAGTGTATCATGGCGGATCGCCTATCAGCAGCGATATTGCCCGCAAGCTGATTAATGTTTTTTCTAAGCAAAATGAAAAGCAAAAAAACAGGAAAGATGATTTTGGCATCTCTAAAAGAGAAGATGAAATGCTTGGCTATATTGCAGAAGGCATGACTTACCAGGAAGTTGCTGATAAAATGTTCATCAGTCTTAGCACATTAAAATCGCATATCTATAATGCCTACGAAAAATTACAGGTAAATAATAAAGTAGAAGCTATTAATAAATATTTTAGAAAATAGCGTTACGAATCTTTACTTCTTTAATACACTCGCCCTCCATTTACATATGTACCCACTACTTTGGTTTTTAAAATTGCAGAAGGTTCACAGTGCATAATATCCGTGTTGGTAATAATAAAATCAGCCTGCTTTCCTTTTTCAATACTACCTTTTTCTTTTTCTTCAAAGCTGCCTTTAGCGGCCCAAATGGTCATGCCACGTAGGGTTTGCTCTCTTGTTAACGAATTCGATATCTCAAAACCATCCGCCGGATACCCGCTTGCATCTTTTCTAACCACTGCCGCGTAAAAGGTTTTAAACGGGCTTATATCTTCAACAGGAAAATCTGTACCCAATACCAACCAGCCATTTTGCTGCAGCAAATCTTTATAAGCATACGCTGTTTTAATTCTTTCTTTACCTAACCTGTCTCCTGCCCAATACATATCAGATGTGGCATGTGTGGGCTGAACAGAAGGAATGATATTATACTGGTTAAAAAAGTGCAAATCAGCAGTATCAACCACCTGCGCATGTTCTATACGCCAGCGCCTGTCGTTTTTATCTTTCAAGGCTTCAGCATATTGACGAAGTATCATCCTGTTGCCGGAGTCGCCAATGGCGTGTGTGCATGCCTGGAAGGGAGATTGTATTATTTTTTGTAATGCTTGTGCATAATGAGAAATGCTATCCAGCAAAAAACCACTCCACCCCGGTTTATCATTATATGGTTTTAATAAACACGCTCCTCTTGAACCAAGTGCGCCATCGGCATATAACTTAAACCCGGCAATATGCATGAGGCTGGTTTTATATATGCCGGCTTTCAGGTAATAATCATAGTTTTCTTTCGCATCAGATAATAAAATGGTGAGTTTCATTTTTAGTTTGCCGGCTTTTTGCAAACTGTCTAATTGATCCACTTGCTGTTTCATCAATCCGCAATCTGTAATACCTGTAAGTCCAACAGCAAAACAATTATGCTGCGCCTCAAGAAATACTTTTTCTATAGTAGCATTATCCGGCAACGGTACTATGTTGCTCACTCTTGATATAGCATTATCTACCAAAATACCGGTGAGCATTTTGTCTTTAGTTTCAATAATGCCGCCTCTAATAATTTCTCCGGCTTTTACGGATGCTTTGTCTAAAGCCTGCTGGTTGGCAATCGCCGCATGGCCATCTATACGGGATAATAATACAGGATTGTTAGGGAAATTTTTATCAAGTAATGTTTTGTCAGGAAATGATTTTACTTTCCAGTCGTTCTGGTCCCAGCCATTGCCAATAATCCATTTGCCTGCCGGTATATTATTTTTTGAAATAAACGTTTTGATTTTTTCAATGCATTCCTCCCAACTTTTTGTTCCAACCAGGTTAACTTCCTGTAACGATAACGCATAACCGTAAAAATGTGCATGGCCGTCAATAAAGCCGGGGTATATTGCCTGTTGTTGGGCATCAACGATACTATCGCTCGTGTATGCTTCCAAAATAGCCTTGCTTGTTCCGGTTGCGGCTATTTTACCATCTTTTACCGCGACAGCTTCTGTTATGGTAAATAAACTATCAACAGTATACACTTTAGCGTTATGGATAAGCAGGTCTGCATGGGTTTTATTTTTGCAGGAATATATTGCGGCTAAAATAATCAGCCATTGAATTTTTCTCATAAAAATGATTAAACAGTATTATGCAATTTAGTAAAGAAGAAGGGAATGTATTTAAACCTGTAAGGTTTGCCGGGCAGGAACGCAGTGCTGCAAACCCTATAGGTTTTATAGCAGAAAATTTTAACCCGGTTAAATTTGAATGAATCCTTTCTTACAGATGTGTGGTTTATTATACATTTACAGCCGTAAAATAGCATTATGTATAATAAGGAACAAACACAGCATTTGCAGAAAGAAAGCGCCAGCCTGCTATCACATATTGACAACCCCCTCGCAGATAAGGACATTGATACACTGCGTGATGTTTTGCGTTTTCACGAGTATCGCTATTATGTAATGAATGATCCTATACTCTCTGATGGCGAATATGATAAACTATACAAAAAGTTAGAGCACGCTGAAGCTGCCGATCCTTCTATCATAACACCAGATTCTCCTACACAACGGTTGGCTAAAGGACTAATCAAAGATTTTCCTAAAGTACAGCATCTTGTTCCAATGCTGTCGCTCGATAATTCCTATAACGCAGAAGACCTTATTGATTTTGACCGCAGGGCAAGAGAACTCAGCGGGTTAAAAGAAATAGAATATTGCGTTGAACCCAAGTTTGATGGCGCAAGTATTTCGCTGATATATGATAATGATGTTTTATCAAGAGGCGCCACGCGTGGTGATGGTGTGGTTGGAGATGATATTACCACCAATATCAGGCAGATAAGATCAGTGCCTTTATACGCAAGGTTTTCTGATTACGGCATACAACAGATAGAGATTAGAGGTGAAGTGCTGATGAATAAAAATCATTTTAAAGCATACAATGATGCCCTTGAAGAAGAAGGGTTATCAAGATTAGCGAATCCCAGGAATGCCGCCGCGGGTTCGCTTCGTATTAAAGATTCAAAAGAAGTAAGTCGCAGAAATCTTGAAGCCTTTCTATATCATGTAAGCGATGTAACATTATTGCCAGGTAAAGCATCTCCCGAAATTTTACAAACACATAGCGGCGCATTGGCAATGCTGTGGAATCTTGGTTTCCGCAGCCCTGAAAGAGAAAAGAAAGTAGTGAAGGGTATAGATGAAGTAGTTGCTTATTGCAATGAATTTGAAAAACAGCGTGATGATCTGCCATATGAAATTGATGGCATGGTAATAAAAGCCAATCAACTTGAAGCGCAGGAAGCAATGGGCATGACAACACATCACCCGCGGTGGGCGATTGCATATAAGTTTAAAGCGAGGCAGGCTACGAGTAAATTACGTGCAGTTGAATTTCAGGTGGGAAGAACAGGTGCAATAACACCAGTGGCTAAAATTGAACCTGTAAACGTTGGCGGTGTAACGGTTGGAAGTATTTCTGTACATAACGAAGAGTATATTAAAGAAAAGGATTTACAGATAGGCGATACCATTTTAATTGAACGTTCCGGTGATGTGATACCGCAGATTGTAAAGTCATTTCCTGAATTGAGATCAGGGAATGAAACAACTATCGTGTTTCCAACGCATTGCCCCGTTTGCGGATACCCGTTAGAAAAGCCGGCAGACGAGGCGGTATGGCGTTGCAATAACAGCAATAATTGTTCAGCGCAAATTATAGAACGCATCATTCATTTTAACAGTAAAGACGCGATGGATATCCGCGGTTTTGGAGATGCGATTGTTCGTAAGTTTTATGCGCTGGATTTTTTGAAAGATATTCCCGGTATATACCAGCTTCCTTTTGATAAAATAAGGCAATTGGAAGGTTTTGGAGAAAAGAGTGTTACCAATTTAATGGCTGCTGTTGAAAAATCTAAAACACAACCATTGCACCGGCTTATATACGCACTTGGCATCAGGTATATTGGTGAAACAACAGCTAAGGTATTGGCAAATGCCGTAAGTAATTTATATGATTTTAAAAATTATTCCCTTGAGCAATTGCAGGAACTGGAAGATATAGGCCCGAAAGTAGCGGGCAGTGTTTACCAGTTTTTTCATAATGAGCAGAATATGCAGTTACTGCAGCAGCTTGAAGCAATTGGTTTGCAGTTAAAGAATGAAAAGAAACAACTGCATACAGCAGGCAACCTCAGCGGACAAACATTTTTATTTACCGGCACATTGCACCAGCTTAAGCGTTCCGAAGCAGAAGAAATGGTGGAACAAAATGGCGGCAAGATTGTAGGCGGCGTGAGCAGCAAATTGAATTATCTTGTTGTAGGTGAAGATGCGGGCTCTAAATTAGAAAAGGCAAAGAAAATTGCTACGATTAAAGTAATAAGTGAGAATGAGTTCTTGAAAATGCTTTCGAACCACTAAGGTGCAAGGGCAGGAAGGAATTTAATGTGGAAATGCCTGAACCACAGAGGCACAAAGGCGCGGAGTTACACAAAGGAATTTAATAAGGCGTTTAATGTGGAAGAGGGAGAATATGAAAGTGTGGAAATGAAGGAGTGGAGACATGCCTCTTTTTTATCAGCATTTTTAAAAAGCTGGACTTGTGCTTAGATCTCCTCTCCTTTGGAGAGGCTACTTTATTCAACATAAATAATGTAGCTTCATTATTCAAACATGTTTTATGAAAAGAATTTTTGCCCTGCTTACTATTGCTGTTTGTTTATCACAGTTATCTTTCAATAATAAGAAAGACGGCTGGATATCCTTGTTTGATGGAAAAACGCTGAACAACTGGAAAGTGGGCGATAATACTTCGAGCTTTACTATAGAAAACGGCACGATTAAAGTAAATGGCGAAACCGCACATCTTTTTTATGATGGCGATGTACAGCAACATAACTTCAGGAATTTTGAATTTAAAGCAGATGTGATGACATTGCCAGGTTCCAACTCCGGCATATATTTTCATACAGGGTACCAACAAGGCGGTTGGCCTGAAAAAGGATATGAAGTGCAGGTAAATAATTCACATACCGACTGGCGCAGAACCGGCAGCCTGTATGGCATTAAGGATGTAAAAGAAAAGTATGCAAAAGATAATGAGTGGTATACCGAATATATAAAGGTGGAAGGCAAAAAGGTAACCATCAAAATAAATGATAAAATAGTGGTGGAATATACAGAGCCGGATAATTTGGAAGGCGAAAGAAAAAACTCGTTGCGCAGAATTGGCAGCGGCACATTTGCCTTGCAGGCGCATGATCCTAAAAGCACCATATTCTATAAAAATATTATGGTAAAACCTTTGCCATAGAAGATGCATGCGAGCCACACAATATTTTGGCTTGAGAAAAACATTAGTATATAGAGGTAAGCTTATAGCATAGTATAAGGAGAAAAGTTGAAATATATTACAATAGTTCTTCTATACCCCTACAACAAAAATTCCTTATCTTTCCTGTACATATTTATCATCTCAAAATTTTCTTTCATGAAAAATTCCAGAAGAGACTTTTTGAAAAAAAGTTCCATGGCTTTAGCGGGCGCAACCCTGTTTTCTACTGACCTGCTTGCGGGAATTAATACGCCTGAATTGGTAGGGGTGCAATTGTACAGCATCAGAGACGATATGAAAATTAACCCATTAAATAGTTTAAAAAACGTTGCTGAAATGGGTTATAAAAATGTAGAACACGCCAATTATATTGACAGGAAGTTTTATGGTTATGGAGCAAAGGAGTTTAAGAAAATATTAGATGACCTGGGACTTAAAATGCCGAGCGGCCATACAGTGATGCGTAAAGAACATTGGGATGCGGCAAAGAATGATTTTACGGATACCTGGAAATGGACGGTGGATGATGCAGCAATATTAGGTCAGCAGATTGTGATAAGCCCATGGCTGGATGAGAGTGTAAGACAAAACTATGATGACATGAAGCGCTATATGGAAGTGTTTAACAAGAGTGGTGAACTGTGTAAAAAATCGGGCATGCGCTTTGGCTATCACAATCACGATTTTGAATTTAGCCAGGAATTAAATGGCAAAAAAATTTTTGATATTATTTTACAAAATACAGACCCCAAACTGGTAGTACAACAGTTGGATATTGGCAATATGTATAACGCAGGCGCCAAAGCATTGGATATAATGAAGCAATACCCGGGCCGCTTTGAGTCAATGCACGTAAAAGATGAAATTAAAGCTACGGATGGCGGGCATTCTCCCTACGAAAGTACTATTCTTGGTGTAGGGGTAATCCCAGTAAAGGAAATTATTGATCTTGGAAGAAAATCGGGTACAAAACATTTTATTATAGAGCAGGAATCTTACCAGGGTAAAACCCCAATGGAAAGTATTGACCAGGATTTTAAGATCATGAAAAAGTGGGGATACTAAAAAAAATTGATTTTACCTGGCATATTTGGATTGTTTAACAGATAAAAATAGAAACATATCTGCCTGGGGTTACAGCAGGCAGCTATCTCTTATTCCTTATCTTTGCGCCTCATCAAAAAAGGGATATGGACGCTAAATTTAATCCGGATAAGCAGCACACGCTTAAATCAGCGGTTGCTATTTCCGGAACAGGCTTGCACACCGGGATTAAGGTAGACATGGAATTGAAGCCCGCTAATGCCGGATTTGGCATACAATTTCAAAGAATAGATCTTCCCGGACAGCCCATCATAAAAGCAGATTGCGATTTGGTAACCGATACGTCAAGAGGCACAACCCTTGAAGATAGCGGAGCGAAAGTAAGCACTGTTGAACATATTCTTGCCGCATTGGTGGGTATGGGTATTGATAACTGCCTGGTTGAAATTAATGGCCCTGAAATTCCGATTATTGATGGAAGCTCGGCTCCCTTTGTTGAAATAATTGAAGAAGCCGGCGTAATGGAACAGGAAGCAACCAAACTTTGGTATACCCTCGATACCAATATCTCTTTTTACGACGAAGAAAAAAGGGTAGACATGGTTGCCATGCCTGCCATCGAATATAAAATAACAACCCTCATTGATTTTAACAGCCCCGTACTTGGTACACAGCATGCCGGCTTAAAACATATGAGCGAGTTTAAAAATGAAATTGCACCCTGCCGCACATTCTGTTTTTTGCACGAATTGGAAATGCTGCTCGACCATAACCTTATTAAAGGCGGTGATATTAATAACGCTATTGTAGTGGTTGATAAACCCGTAACGGAGCCGGAGATGGAACGTATTGCAAAAGCTTTTGGAAGAAACAAAATTGAAGTAAAGAGCGGCGGCTATCTCAATAATCTTGAACTGCGTTTTCCCAATGAACCGGCGCGGCACAAATTACTTGATATTATTGGCGACCTTGCGCTGATAGGCACCCCCGTTAAAGCACATATCATTGCTAACCGCCCCGGGCACGCATCAAACGTAAACTTTGCCAGGAAGCTGAAGCAGCATATCAAGAAAAACAAACAAATGCTGAATGTGCCGGTATACGACCCCAACCAGGCGCCGGTATATACAACGCAGCAAATTGAAAAAACACTGCCGCACCGTTATCCTTTTTTGCTGGTAGATAAAATCATTGAGCTTACAGATAAATGTATAATCGGAATAAAGAATGTAACCTTTAACGAGCCGTTCTTTGTTGGGCACTTTCCCGGTAATCCTATTATGCCGGCTGTGTTACAAATGGAAGCATTGGCACAAACAGGCGGCATATTAGCAATAAACTCATTACCCCCCGGCGATTATGATACCTATTTTGTAAAAATGGATGATGCAAGATTTCGCCAGAAGGTAGTGCCGGGCGATACCATGATTTTGAAAATGGAGTTAGCGGCACCTATCCGCAGAGGCATGTGCGAAATGAGGGGAACCATTTATGTAGGAAATAAAATAGTTACCGAAGCTACGCTGATGGCGCAGTTGGTGAAGAGGTGAGGGCGGTCATAGCTTTGAGCTATGAGCTGTGGTTGTCCTGATATAAGTTTACGGCTGATCGCTGAAAGCTGATGGCTCACTGCCTTCAAAAACACGCAAACGATAGCATTGTATATTATCTTTTCCTTACTTTTGCGTTCGTCAGGAGATAATGCCTGACGTTTTTGTATAGCAACAATACGTCCTGCATTTAAAACAAGACAAGTAATATCTCAATGATTCATCCTCATACTTACATTCACCCGAATGCCAAACTGGCCACCAATGTAAAAGTTGATCCTTTTACGGTTATTCATCATAATGTAGAAATTGGCGAAGGCACCTGGATAGGCAGTAATGTAACTATTATGGAGGGTGCACGCATCGGCCGTAATTGCCGAATTTTTCCCGGTGCTGTTATTTCCGCCATTCCGCAGGATCTGAAGTTTGAGGGAGAAGAATCTCTCGTAGAAATTGGAGATAATACAACCATCCGCGAATTTGTAACCATAAACCGCGGCACAAAAGACAGGGGTAAAACAACAGTAGGAAGAAACTGTTTATTACAGGCATATAGCCATATTGCACATGATTGCAGCATTGGTGATAACTGCATCATCACCAATAACACTCAAATGGCGGGGCATGTTATTATGGGCGACTGGGCAATACTCGGCGGCATGTGTGCGGTACACCAGTTTGTAAAAATCGGCGCTCATGCCTATATAGGCGGAGGATCGCTTGTTGGTAAAGATGTGCCGCCATATATAAAGGCTGCCCGCCAGCCGTTAAGTTATGCAGGCGTAAATTCCATCGGGCTTAAAAGAAGAGGATTTACTGTTGATAAGATCAATCATATACTCGACATTTACAGAACCATCTACAATAAAGGATTAAATACATCTCAGGCAGTTGAAATTCTGGAAGAAGAATTTCCGGCAACTGACGAAAGAGATGAAATTGTAACTTTTATTCGCGAAAGCGGAAGAGGTATCATTAAACGCTACACCAAAAACAGTGTGGATGAAGATATCGCTGACTAATACCGGTAAACGTTTCAACAGAGATTGGATATTCCGCCATATCAATTACCAGTTTATATCGGGCACACACTATGCTATTACCGGATCTAATGGTTCCGGCAAATCTACCTTACTGCAGGTTATTAGCGGCGCTATTGCTTCCAGTGAAGGGGCGGTCAGCTATCAGCTGTCAGCGATTAGCGGTCAGCGGTCAGCTATCGGAGATAAAATTTACCGCTATATAAGCATTGCGGCTCCGTATCTTGAGCTAATAGAAGAAATGACCCTTAAAGAATTTTTGCTTTTTCACAGCCGGTTCAAACCGCTATTATCTTCCTTAACTATAGACAGCATTATAAAAATACTAACGCTGGAAGCCGCAACCAACAAACAAATCAGGTATTTCAGCAGTGGTATGAAACAAAGAGTAAAACTGGCACAATCTTTTTTTTCAGATACACCTGTTGTTCTGCTCGATGAGCCTTGCACCAATTTGGATGCAGAAGGCATAGCTTTATATCATCAACTTGTTAATGACTATTGCAAAAACAGGCTGGTTATAGTAAGCAGCAACGACGAGGTTGAATATTCTTTTTGCAAAGAAATCATAAAGATTGGAGATTATAAAAAACTGTAGATCCGGCCGCGCAACCATAGCATATCAACAAATCTCAAACGCTTACAGGCTCACAGCTCAGGAACCAAGCGTTCTATAACTCACTTCTTTATCAACCATATCTCCGTAACCTGTGATCCGCGTTCGCCTTCGCCACAGCTCCATGTAAATACAACCTTGCCGTTTGCGGTAGCTTCATGCGGAATATCAAATTCATGCACAGGCTTTTGACCGGTTTGTAAAAAATCATGAATGATGATATTATCATTGGCAACCAGCTTTACTTTAGAGCGGAAGCGGCCGGTATACGTTATCCGCATTTTGTATGTGGCGGCTGTATCAAGATTTTCATATTTTATCTGCAGCGGCTGATCGTATAACGTATTGATCTGTGTCATCCATGCAGCGGGCGTTGTTTGCCCGGAGAAGCCCTGCGCTTTTATTTCATCTACCCATTCTTCTCCAATAATACCAATACCGTAAGATTTACGCGGCGATTCCAGGCTACCAGGATCTTCAGTCCATGTTTTATTTGATATTATTTTACTCCTGCTTTCTGCGGAACCGAAGTGATCATAAAATCCGCCAGGCCCGGGGTCTGTACGATGCAGCATCTCATTTACTTTAGCCGGCATTTCATTGGCATCCGTTATTTTTTCAAATGCATTCAACTGGTCATTTAACCAGGGCGCATCATTCAGTGGCATATCTATATTGTCCATAAAATTTCCCCTGCCGGAAACGCCGCCATGTTTTTCAACAGTAAGTTGCGCACCAATAGTACTAAATAAAGAATCTGCTAAAGTGTTGCATCTTTCTTTCAATGCCAACCCAACAGGCTTTTGTTTTGGCTGCGCCAGTATTTCTTTTGCTTCCTGTATGGCGGCTGCAATAGTTGCGGGCGTTGCATTCTGCAATACTTCTTTTGCTTTGGCTTCAAGTGCGGTTTCGTAAATTAAGCGGCGTTGTATAAGCGCATCATAATATGCACGCAGCAGGCACATCTGAAACCGGAAATTAAACAGCGTAAGTTCCTGCGGCGCTTTCTTTTCAATGTCCTGCCATTGCATTAAAGTTTGTTCAACTATTTTATTGGTAAGCAGCGGCCCGCGAAAATTTTTTTCAAGATTCATTATTCCCTGTGCTGTTGATTCTGCCATATCCGAACCAAAGAATAAACGGCAATAATCGCGTATGGTTTCAATAACAGGTGTTTCAGGATCCCAATCCTGGTCACTCCATACAAATTTATTTACATCATCGTTTGTA
Source organism: Chitinophagaceae bacterium (assembly GCA_020847395.1). Lineage (GTDB taxonomy): Bacteria > Bacteroidota > Bacteroidia > Chitinophagales > Chitinophagaceae > Agriterribacter. The sequence continues at coordinate 16,055 of JADLCD010000022.1, read as the reverse complement.
CCTTCAGAATAGCTGATGCTGCCCGCACCATATTTTGCAAAAACATTGTGTATATGTTTTTCATCTTCCGGTCTCGGATTAATACATTCTCTTCCTAACGTCATAGTATAAGCAACATCCCAATCCGGTACCGGGTATTGCGCAGTATAGCTGTGTGTAATATCCGGGTACATACGGATAGGTATAGAATCTCTCAGTTGTTTTCTCAATTCCGCCACCGGAATTTTTACCCAGGGGCCAAATACTACACCACCAAACCAGGGATAGCCGCTGTTGGCAAGCCTGATAAAATCATCTGTCCATTTTTTTGTGGGGCGAAACGCCTGCGGCGATACCCACACTTTTGCTTTGGGATGCATTTGCCGCAATGCCAACGCAACTTTACCCAGCCAGCTAAATAATTGTTCAGGTTCTAAATCGCCGGGGTCACCACCAGGCACAAATACATGATCTAACTTAGGAAGCGAGCCAAAGATTTCCATCCGCTCCTGTATTTCTTTTTTCAGCGAATCGCGATTGGAATAATCCGGGCCCATATTCGGATACCACATCCACACATCAAGATTATATGCTTTGCAAATTTTTGACTGTTCAATAATCATTTTTTCAGGTCGCAGTTTCATGTGTACGCTGGTGTCGTCATCATCTGTACGTGGCGGCATAATTTCAATACTGTTGGCGCCAAACAAAGCGAGTTCGCGTATATACTGGTCAAACTGTTTAACAGAAAATGCATCGTACGAATTTGTTTTGGGTCGAAAACCTAACTGGTGACCACGTATGGGATATTTGGGTGAGGTTGATATGGAAACAGTTTCCGGCAATGTGAGTTGTCCGTTCTGCATGGTTGCTTTGCGTAAAAATCTTCCGATACCATACAATATACTTCTTGCATCTTTACCAACAATAATTACGGATGATGATGGTTTATGTACAATGAGTTTAAACCCTTCTTCGCCAGGTTCAGGAAAGCTGCCTGCGGCGGCGCGTAATTCTTTTGAAAGTTTAGATTCTTTTTCGCTTGCTACCAAGTATATGGCAGGTTGATTTTCTTCCGGAGATTTTTCAACAACAGTAAGATTAATCGCAGTTCTTTTCTGTACTTCTTCTTTTAAAACCTGCAATGGTTTTACAAGAGAAACTGTTTTGGAATCAGCTACCCAAATAACCGCTTTAGATAAATCTACGGACTGGGAATAAGCATGGTTTTTTACAAAAATAAATGCAAGTAATATTAGCAGGGTTTTTCCTCTCATAAGTATGGGTTTATTATATTGCAATATATAAAGATAAATGCACCTAACATATACTCATCTTAATACTACCAGCATTGTATCCGGCTATGAGTGCTTGAATAGTAGCTTCAGCGAAATGTTTTTCAATGATGACGATTGGGGAGGAAACATAATACACATATAATAGTTCGTCTCTTCTTTTACTACAGATTAAACTATTTCATATATCCCATGTCTTACCCAAAATTTTCATAATGCCTGATGTAAAACAAAGGAAGAATATACATCTTTTGTGGCGTGCCGGTTTTGGGCCATCCGTTACACAATTGAATAGTATTGATGATTATTCATCCAAACATATATGGAATGATCTCGTTAAAACATCAGCCAGGGAACCACAGCCTTATAATACTGTTGATAATTATATAATGGATATGATGATGGATGCAGGCACACCGGCAAAACTGATGAAGAGAGAAATGACTGTTGCCGAAAAAAAGATGATCCGTGAAAAGAACAGGCAGAGCATTGCTGATCTCAACTTACGATGGATAAACGATATAGTTAGCAGCGAAGCACAGTTGCGCGAAAAAGCAGCATTCTTCTGGCACGGACATTTTGCCTGCCGCAGCCTTAGTGCGCTTTACCAGCAACAATTATTAAATACTATTCGCAGCAATGCTATTGGTAATTTTCGCGAATTGCTTTTTGCAGTATCCAAAAGCGCGGCTATGATTAACTTTCTGAATAATAACCAGAATAAAAAAAATCATCCCAACGAAAATTTTGCGAGAGAGGTAATGGAATTGTTCACGCTTGGCCGTGGTAATTACAGCGAACAGGATGTAAAAGAAGCCGCAAGAGCATTTACCGGTTGGGGAGCAAATGCGCAGGGCGAATTTATTTTTCGCAAGCAGCAACATGATGATGGCGTAAAAAACTTTTTGGGAAGAACAGGCAACTTTAACGGTGATGATATACTGAATATATTACTGGAGCAAAAGCAAACAGCGCTCTTTATCGCAAAAAAGATGTACCGCTTTTTTGTAAATGAAAATGTTGATAATGATAAAGTACAGCACTTAGCTAATGACTTTTACAAAGGTGGGTATGATGTACAACAGTTATTCAACGATATTTTTTCAGCCGGCTGGTTTTACGAAGAAAAAAATACAGGAACAAGAATAAAATCTCCCATAGAATTGATCGTAGGCATTCAACGAATGCTGCCGATGGAAGTAGAAAATAAAAATTTCTTTCTGTTGGTTCAAAGAGTGTTAGGGCAACTATTAATGTATCCTCCCAATGTTGCAGGCTGGCCCGGTGGAAAAGCCTGGATTGACAGCTCTACATTAATGGTACGCATGCGGTTGCCAAAAATACTCAGCGAAGCAGATGTGTTTAATGTAAAACCAAAAAATGACGACGACCAGATGATGGGAATGAAGGACAGCGAATTAAAGGCTGCTGTTAAGCACGGGAAGAAAAAAATTAACCTCTTGGGCAAGGAAGTTAAAGCATCTATAGACTGGCATGCATATCTTTCTTCTTTCGATAAAATAAAAAAAGAAGACTTAACAAAAACTATAGCCAGGTTGTTGTTGCAAACTAATGATACTATTTCCGGGGAGTTGATAAAACAATATTCGGTTATTGATAGCCGTGAGCAGTTTATAAAAACCGCTACGATACAAATAATGAGCATGCCTGAATACCAGATGTGCTGAGGAGAATAGTGAACAGGCAATAGTGAATGTTGAATATAATTGACAATTGATTATTCACCATTGCCCATTGACTATTGCTCATTGCCATTCACCATTAATAAAATTCACTATGCTGATAAAACGTAAAGAATTTTTGCAGGTAGGTTCACTCGCTACAGCTTCAATAATGTTGCCAAAGTTTTTAAAAGCCTTTGAAAGAAAACATATGGCGCCACCCGGCAATAAGGTTGTGGTGGTGTTGCAATTAAGCGGTGGTAATGATGGGCTTAATACCGTTATTCCTTTCAGGAATGATTTGTATTATAAAGCGAGGCCGGCGCTTGGCATTAAGCAAACAGAAGCGCTTGCAATAACCGATGAGGTTGGCTTGCATCCTGCCCTTACAGGCTTGCAGGAACTGTTTCACGATGGAAGCATGGGCATTATTAACAGTGTAGGCTACCCGAACCCTGACCGCTCTCATTTTCGCAGTATGGATATCTGGCATGCGGCGAGCCAGAGTGAACAATACTGGAATACCGGTTGGATTGGACGATACTTAGACGCACAGTGCCGGCATTGTGATAAGCCGACACAGGCTATTGAGATGGATGATATATTAAGCCTTGCGCTGAAAGGAAAAGATATGAATGGCATAGCTGTTAAAGACCCCAAACGTTTATACGGCACATCTAACGAAAAATTTTTTAAAGATGTGCTGCAGCAGCATAATACCAATGCGGAAGAGCCGGTTGATTACCTGTATAAAACTTTGGCACAAACACTTTCTTCCGCCGATTATATTTTTAAGCAGAGCAGGCTGCACCCTACAGGCGCTGAATATCCTTCAACAGAATTGGGCAACAGTTTTAAAACAATTGCTTCACTAATTTTTTCTGATATTAATACGCGTGTGTATTATGTATCGCTGGGTAGTTTTGATACACATGTAAACCAGCCTGCGCAGCAGCAGAAATTGTTTACAGAAATGAACAATGCCGTAGCGGCTTTTGTGCGCGACCTTAAACAGAACAATCGTTTTGAAGATGTATTGTTGTTCACATTTTCTGAATTTGGCCGCCGGGTGCAGCAAAATGCAAGCCGCGGCACCGATCATGGCACAGCAAATAATATGTTTTTAATAAGCGGTGGTTTAAAACAAAAAGGCTTGATCAATGCCGTAAGCAACCTTGCCGACCTGCAGGATGGCGATTTGAAATACACAGTAGATTTTAAAAATGTATATGCCACCGTTTTAAATAAATGGCTTGATGCTGATGATAAAAGTATATTGGGAAAGAGTTATGAATATATGGGGTTTGTGTAGGTAAATAGAAAACGGGAGAACCGCTATTTTGCTCAGGTGGCTAATGGGTGCTTATAAGATTGGTTTTTATTTTACTTCAACAGGTATACAAGTAAGACAAATAAACTTTGGAAGCTTCCCTACAGCTCACAGGTCTGCTCAAAGTAAAAGTCAGCGCTCCCGCCTGGCGGGAGATACGATGCCACACCGGCATGAGGTGAAATGCCATGAACTAAACGCAGTTGATAGTTTAAATGAAATATTTTAAACCCGGAGAAATTGCTTTACTCGCCGTTATATCATTCATCTCGGTTTTTATGCGGGCGGGTTCGCAAGGAAGTGTGTTGGTTTAATTGCCTGGCTTTGTGTGGGCGGTGAAGACACCGCCCACGGCGGGCCGCCCTGGCTGGTGTTCCCACCAGCCAGCGACAAAAAGAATAGCATTTATTGTTTTTGCGAATATACACTCCCCAAAAACCGAAGCAGGCATTAGTGAAATCATTCAGCAGCTGCAAAACAAATATGGTAGTTAATGAATTGCTTTTGCTAAAAGCGAAATCCCTTACATCTCACACCTTTATACTAATTTAGAAACAAAGTGATTTATGAAATGGAGAAACCATTCAACCACAATATCACATTTAAAATAGCCGCAGCTGATAATGAATTCAGCGATGCTAAAAATCTTTTCCTGCAATATGCGCAGTCGCTGGATATTGACCTTAGCTTCCAGGGTTTTGAAAACGAATTAACTATAATTGCTACACAATACAACAAGCCAACAGGCGCTGTGCTGCTTGCCTATAAGGATGATGTAGCTATTGGTTGTGCAGGTATAAGGCAGTTTGATAAAGATGTTGCCGAATTGAAAAGAATGTTTGTTCAGCCGCAATACAGGCAATTTAAAATAGGAAAGCATTTAATGGAAATGGCTATTGATGCAGCAAAAGTATTGGGCTATAAAAGCATTCGCCTTGATACTTTGCCACACATGACAAATGCACTCAATCTATACCGCTCCTTTGGTTTTTATGAAATACAGGCATATAGATTTAACCCTCGTGAAGATGCGGTTTATATGGAAAAGCTATTACATAACTAATAATAAGGCTAATAGTGCAGTAACCGCTTCACACATTCATCCAATCTCGCTTTTGCCATAAAATTTTTCTCTAGTTCAATATTAAAAGGCACAGGTGTATCAAGCGAGGCACAACGCATAACCGGTGCATCAAGCATGGAGAAGCAATGCTCCTGTATCCATGCTGCTATCTCAGCGCCAATACCGCCGGTTAATGTGTCTTCATGCAAAACAAGTATACGGCCGGTGCGTAAAACAGATGCTTTAATCGCGTCATAATCCAGCGGCAAAAGTGTGCGGAGGTCAAGTATGTCAAAAGAAATATGCGGATGCTTACCGGCATATTCCAATGCCCAGTGAACACCTGAGCCATAAGTAATAATAGAAATATCTTCTCCTTCTTCAATCAGCCTTGCTTTGCCTATTGGTATCTCATAATATTCTTCAGGAACCAACCCGCTTACAGAACGATATAAAACCTTATGTTCAAAATACATTACCGGGTTAGGGTCGCTAATGGCTGCTATAAGCAAACCTTTTGCTTCTATGGGTGATGATGGATATACCACTTTTAATCCCGGCGTGTGCACAAACCATGCTTCATTGCTTTGCGAATGAAAAGGTCCTGCACCAACACCTCCGCCTGCCGGCATGCGGATTACCACATCGGCATTTTGCCCCCAGCGATAATGAATTTTAGCAAGGTTATTGATGATCTGGTTAAAACCAACAGTAACAAAATCTGCGAATTGCATTTCTACTACGCTCTTATATCCTTCCAAACTTAACCCAAGCGCTGCGCCAATTATGGCGCTTTCGCATAAAGGAGTATTGCGTACTCTTTCTTTGCCGAATTTGTTTACAAGCCCATCAGTAATTTTAAATGCGCCGCCGTATTCCGCAATATCCTGCCCCATTAAAATAAGGTTATCATGCGTAAGCATGCTTTGATATAATCCTTCGGAAATGGCATCAACAAATCTTTTTTCCTGCAGATTAAAAGATGTGTGTTGAATATTATCTACGTCTGTAATTACAGCTACGGTGGATTTTGTGTCTGCCGTTCCGCAAGTGGCATACACGTCTGCTATTTCTTCTTGCGTTGAAGGAACAATTGTTTCGGTAGTCAACCCTTTTTCAACTGCTGCATTAATATGGGTTTTAAATTCCGTTTTTATACCTTCAACATCTACTGTAGTTAAAATATTTTCTTTTAGCAGCCATTCTTCATATGTTTTAACCGGGTCTTTCTTTTGCCAGGTTTCAAACAATTCTTCCGGAACATATTTGGTTCCGCTGGCTTCTTCATGACCCCTCATGCGAAAAGTCATACATTCCACGAGGTAAGGCTTTTGTTTTTCTATACAATAATCACGTATGCCTTTTATGGTATCATATACTGTTAGTATGTTGTTGCCATCTATCTGTACGCCTTCCATACCATATCCTTTGGCCCTGTCAATAAGATTTTCGCAACGGTATTGTTCCTGAGTGGGTGTACTTAATCCATAGCCATTGTTTTCAATAACAAATATTACGGGCAAATCCCAAACAGCAGCAACGTTTAATGCTTCGTGAAAATCACCTTCGCTGGTTGCACCATCACCACAAAATGCCAGGGCTACTTTATTTTCTTTTTTAAGTTGATACGCCAAAGCCACACCATCGGCAACAGCCATTTGTGGGCCAAGGTGAGATATCATGCCGCAGATATGATGTTCGCGTGTGCCGAAATGAAAGCTTCGTTCTCTTCCTTTACTATAACCATGCTTTGAGCCCTGCCATTGCATAATAAGTTTATCAAGCGGCAAGCCCCTTGTGGTAAAAACACCCAGGTTACGATGCAGGGGCATTATCCATTCATCTTGTTGTAAAGCCAGTGTTGCGCCAACGGCTATTGCCTCCTGCCCTATGCCGCTAAACCATTTGCTTATACGCCCCTGTCTTAGCAGCAATAACATTTTTTCTTCTACCATTCTGGGAAAAAGAATAGCCCTGTAAAAATCTTCCAACTGTTGTTTGCCGAAATGCTTTTGAGAAAAATGCATACACAAACCTATTGGTTTTTTGAAATACGGAGGAATATATTGGCTGCCTTGTTGTTTGATGGCTTAACGTTTGTTGTTTTAAACGTATATGAAGGGCTGTTTTGGTATATCAAAATCAATATTTTAGGAGTGTTTATTCATTTTTACCGCTAAACAGCAGGGAAGATACTATAGAAAGCAGTAACCCGAACAGCAATGCCCACCAAAATCCGTCAATTCGTATACCCTCTACCAGCTTTGAGGCAAGCAATACCATAAGCGCTGTTATCACAAATAAAAATAAACCAAGGGTTACAAGGGTGAGCGGTATGGTTAAAATAATCAATAAAGGGCGAACAAATACATTTACCAATGCCAACACAAAGGCAAAAACTATTGCCGTCCAGTAACTATCTATATGTATGCCGCTGAGAAGACGGGATAATCCAAAAGCAACCGCCGCGGTAACCAGTAATTTAATTATAAAGTTCATAATGAAGATTTTGCAAAAATTACAAAAAAAATGAGATGCTGGTAGTTTTATAAATGATTAATATTTTGACAAGAGGGAGAACATAAGGATAAAAATAAAGCACTCCCGGCTGTAAAAATCATTAGTTGAAGTTTAAAACTTCTCAAAGCGGGTCAAAATAAGTTTCTTTGCACTTTCTAAAAAATACAATCCTGTATAAAGATGTGGAAAAAACTCGGGAAGTTTATTTTAAAAAACCGGCTTGTTCTTTTGATTGTATTGTTGCTTTCTACAGCATTCATGCTATATCATGCGCTGAAAGTTACCATCAGCTATGAATTTGTAAGAACTATCCCTGTTGATAATCCACTGTATCAGCAATATCTTGCTTTTAAGAAACAATTTGGAGATGATGGTAATACCCTTGTTATAGGGTTTGAAAAAAAAGACCTTTTTAATAAAAATGTATTCAGCGATTATACTGTTTTATGTAACAATCTAAAAAAGGTTGATAAGGTTGAAAGTGTATTAAGCGTGGCCAATGCCATTAACCTGAAAAAAAATGACAGCACGGAAAAGCTGGAAGTAAAACCGGTTTTTCCGGCAGGCGCTGCATCTCAACAGGCTATTGACAGTTCGGTTCAGCTATTTCATTCTCTTCCGTTTTACAAAGGGTTACTTTATAACCCCGAAACAAACGCATACCTGATAGCGGTACGCATTAATAAAGATGTACTTGCTTCAAAAGCCAGGGAAAAGGTAATTGCAGCAATAGAAAAATATACATACGGCTTCGGTGAAAAGCATAACATCAGCATGCATATAAGCGGCTTGCCATTAATAAGAACCAATATGGCTATTAAAGTGGCCAAAGAAATGCAATGGTTTCTTATCGGTTCTGTATTGATTTCCGCTATCATTCTCATACTTTTTTTCCGTTCGGTAAGTGCAACATTACTCTCGCTTGCAGTAGTTATTATCGGCGTAATATGGAGTATGGGCATAATGCACTTGTGCGGCTACAATATCAGCCTGCTAACAGCGCTTATTCCGCCATTGGTAGTAGTGATAGGCATACCCAATTGCATTTATTTTTTAAATAAATACCATACTTCATGGATTGATGTGGCGCATAAAGAAGAATCATTGGTGGAAATGGTAAACAGGATGGGTATTATCACCCTGTTTTGTAATATTTCCGCAGCTATAGGCTTTGCTGTATTTGCTTTAACCAAGAGTGCCATCCTCAAAGAGTTTGGCGTGGTGGCGGGCATAAGCATTATAGCCATATTTTTTATTTCATTAGCAGCAATACCTGCTGTATTAAGTTACCTGCCTCCTCCAAAGCAACGACACATAAAATACCTCGACAGCAAGTGGCTTGATGTGGTATTGACAAAAATAGAAAAATGGGTATTCAATCATACTAAACTAGTTTACATCGTTACAATTATTGCGCTGGTATTTTCCGTGGCCGGTATATTCAGGCTGGTATCAGTAGGGCATATGGTAGATGATATACCACAAACAGACAGGATATATGTTGACCTAAAGTTTTTTGAACGGCATTTTAAAGGAATAATGCCGCTTGAAATAGTAGTTGATACTAAAAAGAAATATGGATTGAGTGGCATGAAAGCGTTAGATGTATTTTCAAGAATAGATTCTTTATCACAATATATAGCTGCAAAAAAAGAAATGGCTCGTCCGTTATCGCTTGCCGAAGGATTAAAATTTGCCAAACAGGCTTTTTATGATGGAGATAGCGCCAATTACGCCATGCCAAACACTTTTGATGGCGCATTTGTAGGAGATTATTTAAAAGTTAAAAAAGATAGTGGCAGCAGCAGCTCCGCCTCCAATAATGCATTTCAGCAATTGATGAATGCCTTTATGGATAGTGCAAGACAAAAAACAAGAGTAAGTGTGAATATGGCTGATGTGGGTAGCAAGGCTTTGCCGTTGATATTGAACGATATTAAAAAGAGATCTGACCAGCTTTTTGATTCAACAAAATACAATGTAACATTTACCGGCACCAGTATAACTTTTTTGGAAGGCAGCCGCTTTATTATTAACGGGCTTAAAGAAAGTATTATGTGGGCATTTTTGCTAATTGCACTTTGTATGCTTTACCTGTTTAAGTCTGTACGTATTTTAATTTGCTCTCTTATTCCCAATATTGTTCCGCTTATGCTTACAGCGGGTATAATGGGCTGGACGGGAGTGCCGCTTAAACCGTCTACCGTTTTAATTTTTGGTATAGCCTTAGGCATAGCTATTGACGTTACTATACGCTTTTTGGTTACTTACCGGCAACAACTTCCGATGAATAACAATATGGTTAAACCAACCGTAATGCAAACCATACATCATACCGGAATCAGCATTATATATACCTCGCTTGTGTTAATAGCAGGCTTCAGTATTTTTATTTTTAGCGGTTTTGGAGGTACACAGGCGTTGGGCTGGTTAACTTCATTAACATTATTATTTGCTACAGTTACTAATTTGGTGTTATTACCGGTTTTGCTTAATGTTTTGCACAAACCGCTTCAAAAGCGAGAGCGCTTATAGAAACCTTACTAACATTCGGTAGTATAACATTCGGGCTATCACTAAAAAATATATTATCAATATATTATACATATTAAAATATTCATTTTTCCCAAAAGGAGTGATAATAAAGCAGCAGTTCTTCTTTTTCGTTTGTCTTTTAACAGTTGAATAAGAAAAATTTAACAAAAAGTTCAGATTTGTTAATTCTTTTTATATTTGGCGCTTCAATTTAAAAAAACAAACATGAGAAAACTTGTAGCACTCTTTGCAGTGCTGATGCTATGCATTGCATCAGTATACTCGCAAACCAAAACCTTAACAGGTCGGGTTACAGACGCAAACGGAGACCCGGTACCTTATGCAACAATTAAAATCAAAGGCGCAAACACAGGTGTTGCCGCCGATCAAAATGGTAACTTCAGCATTGAAGTAAATCCCAAAGCAACATTAACTATAAGCGCTGCCGGCTTTGAAGAGCAGGAGATAGCAGTAGGCAATCAATCTGTACTGGCTATAAGTCTTAAGCCTTCTGCAAATATGCAGGAAGTAGTGGTAACCGCTCTGGGTATTAAGCGTAATAAAAATACATTGCCCTATGCCGCACAGCAGGTAAAAGGCGAAGAAGTAAGCAAAATCCGCACAGGTAATGCTGCTGCTGCACTTTCCGGAAAGGTATCCGGTTTACAGGTTATTCAGGGTAATGGTATTGGAGGCTCTACAAACGTTGTGGTTCGCGGGGTTAAATCTTTAAGAGGAAATAACCAGGCGTTGTTTGTGGTTGATGGGGTACCGGTTGATAACGCTAATTATAACACAACAAATCAGCAAACGGGCAGAGGCGGTTATGATTACGGTAATGGTGCTGCGGATATAAACCCTGATGATATTGAGAATATTTCTGTATTGAAAGGCGCTGCCGCTACAGCGCTGTATGGCTCCAGGGCTGCCAGCGGTGTAATTATGATCACTACCAAAAAAGGTAAAAAGGGATTAGGAATATCTGTGAATACAGGGGTAAGGATTGGCAAAATAGATAAAAGCACTTTTGCCAAATATCAAAATGAATATGGCGCAGGTTATTCTTATGAATACGAAAAAGACGGTTTCTTTTATTTTGATGTGGATGGGGATGGACAAAAAGACCTGGTAGCGCCTACTTCTGAGGATGCTTCATATGGTGTAAAATTCGACCCCAGCTTAATGATATACCAATGGGATGCATTTGATCCTACTTCGCCAACGTATCATAAGAAAACGCCTTGGATGCCTGCTGCACATACGCCTGTTGACTTTTATCAAACCGGTATTTCAACAAATAACAGTGTAGTGCTTACCGGCGGATCAGACAAGGGTACCATTAAATTAGGGTATACCCGTGATGATGAAAAAGGTGTTTTGCCTAACAGCAGGGTTTTAAAAAACACGATAAACTTTGGCGCAACCTATAATATTACTTCCAGGATCACAGCATCTGCTAGTGCCAATTATTCTAAAATAGATGGTAAAGGACGTTTTGGAACCGGTTATAGCGGCTTAAATGTAAACCAGAATTTTCGCCAGTGGTACCAGAGGAATGTTGATATTTTGGAGCAAAAAGACGCTTATTTCAGAAACAGGCAAAATATTACATGGAATTGGGCATATCCCTCCGATGCCGAAGGGTTGGTGCCTAAATACACAGATAACTATTACTGGACAATTTATGAAAACTATGAGCAGGATACCAGGTCCAGGATTTTTGGAAACCTGCAGTTAGATTATAAAATAACTGATTGGTTAAGCATATTAGGACGCGCAACCTTAGATTCATATAACCAGTTTATGGATGAGCGCATAGCGGTTGGGAGTAATGGAGTGGCTTCATATACAAGATATGACAGGAGTTTTAGTGAAAGAAACTATGACCTGATTGCTAACTTTGACAAAAATGTTGGAGCAGATTTTAATGTAAAAGCATTGATTGGAACAAACAGAAGAAGAAGTGATTACAGGGCGCTAAACCAGGCAACATCCGGTGGCTTGATTGTTCCGAAATTATACTTTATTGCTAACTCCAAAGGTACAATAACTAATCCGGTAGAAGCATATCAACCAATAGCTGTTGATGGTTATTTTGGCGGATTAACGTTGGGTTACAAAGAAACATTCATTATTGACGGAACATTCAGGAGGGATATTGCTTCCACACTCCCTGATAATAATAATGCGTACAATTATTATGGAATATCTGGCGGATGGATTTTTTCAAAAAATCTTTCTACTCTTGACTGGTTGTCTTACGGTAAATTAAGATTAAACTATGCAGAGGTTGGTAATGGTGCGCCCTGGGGGGCTCTTGTTGATACTTATGATCAGCCTACAGCTTTTGGTACTACTCCATTGTTTTCTGTGCCAGGCACAAAGAATAATGAAAAGCTGGTGCCGGAAAGAACTGCCAGCCGCGAAGTGGGCTTAGAGGCAGCTTTCCTTGATAATCGCTTTGGTTTTGATGTTACCTATTACTCAACAAACTCGTTTAACCAGATTATGCCTGTTAGCATATCCACCGCCACAGGGTATAACAGCAGGTTTGTAAATGCAGGGAATATTCAGAACAAAGGGATTGAATTGTCATTATTTGTAACTCCCGTAAGAACAAAAGACTTTTCATGGAATATAAATGTAAACTGGACACGTAACCGGAATAAGGTTGTGGAATTGTATAAAGATGAAAGCGGAAACAAAGTTACCAACCTGCAGCTTGGTTCATTTCAGGGTGGTGTAAGCATTAACGCTACGGAAGGTCAGGCTTATGGTACCATACAGGGTAAAACATATTTGATGATTGATCCTAAAGATGCAACCAAGGTTATTCCCTGGGATGGCGTTGCACCAAGAGTGGTTAGCGGGGGTAGTGGTTATTACAGAACTACAACAACTACTACCAATGTATTTGGCAGCTATAATCCTGATTGGACAGGAGGTATTTATAATACGTTCAAGTATAAGAATTTTTCATTGAGCTTTTTGATTGATGCAAGGAAAGGTGGAAAAGTATGGTCGTTGGATATGTTTTACGGGTTGAACTATACCGGTATTTATCCTGAGTCTGTAGGGCTTAACGAAAATGGAAAATCAATCAGAACAACAGATGACGGCGGCGGTGTGATTTTAGACGGTGTTTTGGCCGATGGAAGTAAAAACACAAAACGCGTTGCATTGGATGCCAATCAACCAGGTTTTGCTGCATCTGATTTTGCTTACGATGCAAGCTATGTGAAGTTAAGAGAGGCAGTGCTTACATACAGTTTTCCGCAAAGCCTTTTCAAAAACTCCAATGTGTTTAAAGGTGTAGATTTTTCAATTATCGGGAGAAACCTGTGGATAATCCATAAAAATCTTCCTTATTCAGATCCTGAAGAAAATCTTTCCTCAGGTAATATACAGGGTATGCAGAGCGGTGCTTATCCTACAACACGAACACTTGGCTTTAACCTGAATGTAAAATTCTAAACGCAGAAAAATGAAGAAATTATTAATATCACTATCTATATTACCGGTATTGTTTATAGCATCCTGTACTAAAGATATTACAAGCTATAACAAAGAAACAAAACGTGCGTCATCTGCGCCAGCCGGTACTTTGTTTGCAAATGCAACAAGAAATTTATCTGATAATCTTGCTTCAGCAAGCGTAAATCTGAACCCCTTCCGTTTTATAGTAAAACACTGGGCGATGACTACTTACCAGGATGAGGCACAATTTGACTTTTCAACAAGGAATATATCTCAGTCATGGTGGGGATCAATGTACAGGGATGTATTGACTGATTATAAAGAAGCAGCAAAGAATATTAATGCTGATGCTTTTATGGATGCAGGTGAAAAAGCTAATAAACTGGCAATTATTGACATAATGCAGGCGTATGTGTTTGCTGACCTGGTTACTTCATTTGGAGATATACCATATACCCAGGCGTTGGATCCGGCAAATGTATATCCTGTTTATGATGATGCAAAAACAGTGTATAGTGATTTGCTTTCAAGATTATCTGCTGATATTACAGCTTTAGATGATGCCAGTGCCGGATTTGCATCCTCCGAAGACAGGCTATATCGCGGCGATGTGGCGGCATGGAAAAAATTTGCTAATACCCTGAAGTTTAAATTAGGTATGATATTGGCAGATAGTGATAATGCAACAGCAAAGTCTAATGTTGAAGCGGCTGACGCGGAAGCATTTGAATCTTCAGATGATGATGCAATTTTTGGCTATCTCGGTTCTACTCCTAACACTAATCCTCTGTATGTTGATATCGTTCTCGGAGGAAGAGGTGATTATGTTGCGGCAAAAGATCTGATGGATACGCTTATCTATCTTAATGATCCTCGCAAGCCGCTGTATTTCAGTAAAAATAATTCAGGAAACTATGTTGGTGGCGTTGTTGGGCAGGGTAATACTTATGCCAGCACTTCCAGGCCAGCTGATGCAATTTCACAAGCTGAAGCGTCTGTAGTGTTTCTTGACTATGCAGAACTTGAATTCTATCGTGCAGAAGCAAAGGAAAGAGGCTTTGCTGTGACAGGTACCGCAGAAGAGCATTATAACAACGGAATTAAGGCTTCAATACTTGCCTGGGGTGGTTTGGCAGCTGATGCTGATGGATATATAGCTCAGCCAAAAGTAGCGTATGCTACTGCAACCGGCAATTGGAAAACAAAGATTGGCTTTCAGAAATGGATTGCTTTATATAATCGCCCAATGGATGGTTGGCTGGAAATAAGAAGGATGGATGTACCTAAATTAAGCCTGCCTGTTGGTGCCAGGTCAGGTTTCCCGGTAAGATATCAATACCCTAATAACGAACAGCAGTTAAACCCTGCTAACTACACAAGTGCTGCCGCTAAAATAGGTGGGGATGAAGTAGAGACGAAGTTATTCTGGGACGTTAACTAGTTTAAAAACTTATAAAGAATTAAGAGGTTACGCTTTAAACAAGTGTAGCCTCTTTTCATTTCGGTTCACCGCAGCCTCAACTCCGGGCACTTTGTGGATAAGCCGGGCTCTGCGAGGTATAATCCAGGTGTAATACTGAAAAATAGTTGGTGAAATCAGCTATAATCTAATACTGTAAAGGGTTTTACGTAAGCTATATAAGAGTCGTTTCATATAGTTTTTTTGTTGATGAAAAAGTTTTGGTTCTCCGCATGGAAATTTCGGTGAAAGTTTACCACCTGTTAGGTAATGTAAAAGTGAGAGTAAAACTAATCATTTTTTCTTTTTCTCAGGAACTCCCCCTATCAAGCGCAAGGTTGTAAATAATTTCTAAAAGTAATTGAAATTTGAATTTACCGGCACAAGCGAGACAGTATCTTGCGCCTGGTACCCGACTATTTTTAACATGTCTTTACTCCATTAGCTTATATGCTTGGACTATATGGGGTATTGGGGGTAGCGGCATTGTTATATTGTGCTCTTATCCTGCCTTCTTCCATTGGGGCAAACAACAGGCGGTTGGCATAATCGGGGTTGGCGGCATCTGCCGGGGAGGTTGTTTTACTTTTGGATATTACGCACCATAGTTTACCAGATATTTCGGAGTAAAGTTTACCACCGTTTCGGAGTAAAGTTTACCACTTTGGATAGGAAGCAGTAGCTGATTTCGGAGTAAAGTTTACCAGTGTTGTTG
>JADLCD010000021.1 GCA_020847395.1 Chitinophagaceae bacterium | reverse complement strand
ATGGTCTTGTTCTCTTGTAAGGCCAAAATATTTTTCCATTGGGCCCGACCCGAGATAGTCCTTTGTCGTTTGAAATCACTCTCGCTTCAGTTACCGGATCACCAACGGTTATGGTTTCTAAGCTGCCGTTGATCATATCAGATGCCTTTGCAGACATCATGGTAGTATTAGCTACCTGTGTAAAAGTAGAACTAACACTACCGATCATTATACCTAAAGATCCAACAGAAAGTGAGTTTACAATGGCACTACCAATATTGCTTAACAGTATTGTAAACGCTGAAGTACCAGGACAAAAAATCCGGCCATCTTTGTCGATATTAGTTATAGGATCATTTGCTGCAAAATGATAAGGACTTAATGAACCAGTTACACCAGCAACAGGATCAACCTGCACAAACTTCCCTATCTGTGCATCGTAATTCCTGAACCCGTAATCATACCAATTCAACTCCCCGTCGTCAAAGAGCTCTTTATCATTATAAAGATAGTCATTCTTCAATACCCCTTCATTCACGTTCCCCAGCTTTTTGCTGCTGATGGCAGCTATCTTCATACCAAAAGCGTAGTAATGGTTCTCTTCAATAATATTGCCGGCGGTGGCAGATACTTTAAAATCATCAAAATACACATGCTGGTCGCTGCGGTTGCTTACATATACATATACATACCCGTTGCGGGGCACGCGGATATTGGCCAGCGCCAGCGGCGCCGTGGAGGTGCTCCAGGTGGAGGCTACCTGCTGCTGCACCACGCCGCCATCTGTGGCAGAAACAAGGTTAAAGCGCTCATCAAAAAACAAGATGGTAAGGTAAGCCTGCGGTGTGGTGCCACCGCTGCCTGTTGGCACTACGGCTGTTGCAAACGGTGTGGAAGCCGCCAGCTGGCTGTTAATACCTGTTGCCCCGGCTTTTACCAGCCCGCCTGTTGCCCCGCCATTACTGAGGGAAGTGATGAGGCTGGCCAGCACATTGCTTACCATGCCGGTATTGCTGTTGCCCGCTGCACCTGCATAATAATAGCTTACCTGCGCGCTGATGCGGTCGCCGGCCATTACTTTCTGCAGCGTGTTTGGTCCAATGGTTTTGCCGGCAAGGTTACCCAGTTTACTTACCGAAGCGCTGGTATTGTTCGTCCACCCGGCCGGTTTAACATCCCTGGTGGTAGTAACTTCGTTAGCTGCGCCAGGCTGCCCAAAAACAAGTGTTTCAACAGAAGCTCGTGCGGTTTCCATGGTAGCAGTACTGTAACCGGTAACCGTTTCTTCCGTCAGTATCATGCGCACATTTTCCTGGTAGTCTCTTATATAATAATCAAACGCACCGTGCTTTGTATTGGGCAGGGTTATATTACCGTTTATTACCAGCATATCGCTGCCATTGCTGTTAAGTACGGGTGTTATCACCCGTATGCGCCCTTCTTCAAAATTTATGGAGGTAAGCGCCAGGCCTGTGCCGGCAAATGGCGGTAGTGAGGAGGCAGTGAGCGTGGTGCTGGTTTCCTGGTAAGTAAATTCGTTAATATAAGTGGTGATGGTTGATGTGCCGCCGGCTTCGGGTATAAATACCCGTTGTAGTTTTTCACCATCGGCGCTGTATACTATTTTAATGGTGCCTTTGCCCACTATGCGGATGATCTCCGGTTTATCTAAGTAATTGTATATTACCCCATTGCTGCCGGCGGCTCCGCCGTTGGCGCTTTGCAGGTTTTTATTAAGGTCAACCACTATATTGCCGTTATTATCATACACATAATCATTGGTGCCGTTGGTACCGTTTGCGCCGTCTTTAAAATCACCAAACTTTCCGTTCTGAGCAGTTGTAGACATCAGGTCATCTACGCGCTGTAATTTATTGGAGTAACTGTTGTACCTGTAAAAAAGATTATCAATTACCAATGGCGTGGCGGTGCCGGGCATTACGCCATACTGCATCATTTCTTTCAGGTTGCCGTTAAGATCGTAGGCAATTTTTCCGGCATTGCCACCCACGGTAAAATCCATTTTTGTGCTGGCCCAGCCATCGGTGGTGTACGCTCTTTCTGTATACCTGGCATTGGTAAGCCGCCCGGCATTATCATATACATAATTATACCTGCGCTGCGCATCATCACCCTGGCTGTTCCATAGTATGCCGGTTACCTGGCCGTTCAATTCTGCCTTAGTAAAAAAATTATCGCGGTTATCATACCCCAGGTACATACCAAAATAATGGCTCCATTTATTATATGTGCCTGCTTTAAGCGCATAATCTTTATTAATGCCGGTAACCTGGTTATGAATATTGAAGCTGTAATCGAGCGATTCCATGCCGGGCAGGCCGGTTAAAGGATTGGTATAATCAGGGCTGAGCTTTTTGTTTTTCAGCCTGCCCATATCATCATATTTGTAGGATGCTACGGTTTTAAACGCATTGCTGCCATATTGTTTCTGGATGGAGGTTACCCGGCCAAGCTTATCAAATATATTTTTGGTGAGGGTCTTAAAATTGGTATATCCCGTGCCGCCGGTAGTATGGTCGCTGCAGGTGCTTAGTATCCTTCCGTCAAAATGATATTGCAGCGTGGTAATATCCGTGCCCGACTTCATATTATCTTCCAGCATTTGTATTGCCCTGCCTTTTTCATCATAATACGTTGTGGATGATAAGAAAGACGTGGTGCTTAATACCCTTGTTCTGGCGCCGGTTGCCATATTGGTAACCCGTTTTGAAGTAGCAATGGGTATTACGTTGGCGTCGGAAGTGCTGTAGGCAGAAAGGTTGGTGTAACCTGTATTAAACGTTTTTACGCCGGTAAAGCCATAGTTGTCGTAAAAAATATATTTAACCGCATTAGTGGTAGTAGCATTGTTAAGATCGGTTGAGGATACAGGATTGAGAGAAGCAATGACTGTAATGCTCCCGCCGCCGGTATTGGCAGTGTTGGTTATAGTAATAGTTGTTGATGCAGCCGCATTATTAATATCCGTTTGTAAAGTAGCGGCTGTTTTTGTAGTGTTGTACAGCACGTTCATTACCGGGCGGTCCAGTTCATCGTATAATGTTGCCGTCCATTGGGGGGTGGGGAGCGCAGCCTGGTTGCCATCCTGCATAAAAACAACGCGGTCGCGTTTATCGTATAGCATTTTCAGCGGTTGTGCGCCGGGCGCTTTTTTCCAGGTCATCCTGCCCTTGTCATCATAATTGTATTGAAAGCAAAGCTCATTAAGTACAGTTGTTCCATTGGTTCCGGCAAAAGACCAGCTATTGGCATCAAGATATTTTACGGCTTCGGGCTGTAGCTGGTAACGCAGTAATCCAAAATCATCATACACATAATAAGTACACGCCCAGCCGGTATGCGCTGCGCCGGGGGCATCATCAATCTGCACTTTTTTCAGGATGAGCTGGCCGGACTTATTGGTATATTCCAATACCGTTTTTGCATTTACATCTTTATACACGTTTTTAAACAACGCATACCCGGTATACGCGCCTTTATATACAGGTGGATTTCCCAGCACATAATCCACCCCGAAAATTTTTACATCTTCGGTAGTTTCATTCATTTCATACTGCACTGTATTGGTTTTTGCCGACCAGGCAGTGCCTGATTCACGAACTGTTGTTGGCCTGTTAAGCGGGCTGTTATCATATGCAACAGATGAAAAAGGGTTGGTTTCGTTGTAATTGTTGGTATAATAGGTTGCCTGCTCGGTGGCAGTTACTGTTTTATATTTACCGGATGAAGTGGATGTTGAATAAGGCAGGTAACTGTATATATGCCTCCCCATAATATCATAAGTAGAAAACTGCACCTGGTCGCCCCATAAGGTTACGCCATCTGCAGGTGTAGCGGTTTCGCGGCTTACTTTTTGAACAGACCGGCCAAGCCCGTCGAGATAGTTGGTGGTTTGTAATTTATCTCCTATAGCTAACTGGTCAACCGCCTGCCAGGTAGTAACGCCGGTTTTTAATACATTGTGTTCACGTACATAATTCAGATCTTCCCAATTAGCGGAAACCAGGCTTAATTTTACTGCGTTAGACCATACAGTTAAAGTTCCTATGATGGGGAGGGCTACCTGGGTTCTTCGTTTATAATAGGTAGTTTGCGTAAGTATTGGCGGGTTATAACTAGTTGCTGTAGCTCCACTTATCAGGGTATAAGTACCTTCTGGTGTAGCACAGGAATACCATTGATAGGCATAACTGGTACCCAGGATAGCTACAGGTCTTATTTCCACAAGCTGAGCAGGCGTTTGAGCAGCGCTATAATGAAAAACGCCATTTACAGGGCCTATAGCATGCCCGGGATTAAGCGATTGGGCAATGCTGTTATCCGGGCTAAACAGGATTAGCATTATACATAAAAGGAAAATTATTTTTACTTTTATTTGCTTAAAATTTATCATAACTATATAGTTATTAAAGTATCGAAATAGCTAGGCTCAACAAACAATCAAAATTTAAATTCCGTAAGAACCAGACAGTGTAATAGTAGCAGTAGGTGATGCAGAACCTGAAACCAACCTCACCAAAAACTGCCCGTTGGTTGTTACTGTAATCTGCCATGTTCTTCCTTGTTCAGTTACAGTTGTCATGCTCGTTCCGGGAAGCCTGCACGGTCCATTCACTGTTGCTACCTGGGTTGTATTAGTCCAAACGGTGCCGCTGTTTCCTGTAAACACAATATTGAAATCTACCTGAGCGCTATTCACCAGGCTTATAGTACTGCTGTTTCCTAAAATGTATCCAGACATAGCAGTAAAAGAACATCCGGAGCTGGTACAGGTTCCATTTGCGTTTGCATAATTCTGTCCATTTGCAGCAACATCATTAATAGCTAACTGGTCTGCAGCAGCCTGGCTTGTGGCGGAGCTGTATTTGCCGGGAGGAACTGTATAGGTAACGGTGCTTCCGGTATAGCCTGCGCCACAATTATTGCGTGTAAATACCTGGCTGCGCTGTGCGCTGAAATAGGTATTTGCGGGGCACTCACTTTGTGGTCCTATATCGTGCCATTGTGTTTGGTTGTATGTTGGACTGTTAGGGTTAAGGTCTTTAAAAAGCAAAAACCGATGCGCGGGCAACTGCCCGTTAACGGTAAGGCAATATGCACCTGTTTGATCAGCATCAGCTATCCAGTTTGCCGATGTATCAATACTGCATGAAGGGTTTTTATTGGCATTTACCTGCCCGTTTGCAATAATTTCCTTTTGTGCTTTTGCATTGGCATCTGCTACGTTTACTAAAGAAGAGTAAGTATTTGCAGGCACTGTATACACTACCGTGTTGCCTTTATACCCTGTAGCGCAGGTTTGAGTAGTGTATGCACCTGTTTGAACCGTATTGTAAAATATTTGTGTGCAGGTTCCATTGGTGTTAGCGTAGGTTTGCCCATTGGTTAATAAGTCCAGCTCTGCTTTAAGGTCGGCATCTTCCTGGCTGATGCCCGAGGTATATTTATTGGCAGGGATAGTAAATAGCACTTCTGAACCGAGATAATTAACTCCGCATGAATTTTTCGAAAATTTCTCTGAAACCATGCGACTATAATAGGTAGTAGGGCAGCCGGTTTGCTTATAGGGAGATATATTATTATACTCATACATCTTTACAATATTCCTGTTCTCATCTTTAATAAACTGCAGCCTGCCAAGATTATCATATTCATAATAGGTTATCCTATTGTTTTCATCACATTCCGAAGTTTTCCCGATCAAAGGATCATAGGTAACAGTTCGCATTCTTGATGTTTTTGGATAAGCCCTCAGTTCGTCAATGTTGCCAGTGCCGGATACCGTAACTGTTGATGTACCTGCTGCAATATCATATTCATAATAGGTAAACCCATTGTACAATGGACCGGTTTTAGAGAGTGGGGCTCCCCCGGTTACTGTCATGGCAGCAGATGCCCAGAATGAAACCGTATAGGCTTTGGTTGTAGTTAATGTGGTTGAAAGACTTTTACCTGATGATAAAGTAAATGATCTTGCACCTGTTGTATAACTGCCGGCAGCATATGCAGCCGTTCCCGTTAGTGTCCATTTACCAAAAACGCCAGTTTCAAAGCTGGTATAAGCGGATATATCTGCTGCAGGGTCGGCATTTATAACAGAAGCAATCACATACTTATCATCGTAATCATATATATTGCTTATTACACGACCGCCTTCATCCTTTAATCCGGCCAAATTATATGCTGCATCATACAGGAAAGTCTGTATTATTTTATAACTGGTAACAGAAGTGCCTGGCCCTCCGTACTCCGTAAGGCTTGAAGCAGGCTGAGCGAACCGTTGCTCCAAAATCTGGAGCGGTTGTATATCGCCATTGGCTAACTGGGTAAATTCTGTTACAGTTTCACTCAAATACCCTGATGAACCTCCATATTTAGCTACCCATAGTTTTGTTTCAACAGGTATTGAAACCATATTGGCGTTAGACATTGTATTGCTTATGGGCATGCAACAATAGTCGTTGGCATATTTTATGGTTTTAATGTTTTTATCACCATTGCTCTGCACCGTAATGATGGTGTTAATATCGTAGTTACGAAGCGAATTATAATAATATCTTGTGGTTGTTTCAAGATATTGTGTATTGCTGTTCTGCTTATATATTCTTTCGTTAACAGAATCAAGCAATGTTCTGCCCGTATAAAAATTATAACTGTCTACCAGTATATCGGCATCGGTAGCAGAGGTAATGTAAACAGCATTATAAATAGAAGGATTTGCCCAGTCAACATTATTTTTAGAATGCGAATGCTTTACAAAGCATTTGGTAGAAACCTTGCATACGGAAGCATAATCGTCATCCATATTATTGTCTCCTTTTTGCTTACCCAAACCAATACCTGCGAACGTTAAAATTTCTGCATCACACAATACTGTTGTCTTGGCGTAATTAAAATTGTAAATATTCCTTGTTTCCTTAACCCTGTTCCCTGAAGCGTCAAACAGCGTTATTAGCTTAGGCAGCCCATACGCCCAGGGAGCAAAACGTTGCCTTGAGGCGAGTGAGGGATTAGTACTATTCCAAACGGCATAATCATCCGAACTTGTAAACTCATGCACCGTTTTACCTATGGTTCCCGAGCCTTCCGTGACCTCGACTCGCTTAAACTGGCAAGGCAAGGGTGCAGCGTTATTTAAATCTGCATTAAAATATACGGTAGATTCATCATCACTGCTCCTGTTGCTCAAACAACTTATACCAAGTGTAACCAGCCCTCCTACAATTTCAACAATAACAGAAACCCAGGCAAGCCAGCCGGTACTGGCACAGAAAAGACTAACCACATCAATGATAGTACTTACCATTGATACTATGCCTAAAACCGGTGCAATTGTTTCCATTACGTGCTGAAAATCTGTCAGACTAATTGCCTGGTTCATTGACAATATTCCCGGGTAGTGATACGTGTAACCGCAGCAACCAAACAATCCACCACAATCCGAAGACCAGGGTTTCCATTTGTAATATTTATGTTCGGGGGCATACTGATTGGTTGAAACTATTGTTGTTCTTGGAGATTCAAGCCCCCACAAAGAAGAGGCGCTTCCTGTGCCATTTACTACATAATCATACTTGGTTGTAATTGGCGTTGCACAGCCATTTGAATAGTTGCCATCGGTTGAAAGGGTTTTAGATACATGTACACCACCAACCATTTGTTCTGTGCCACCTGTTGTTAGTTTACCATAATTCTGCTCATACTCATAAGTTAGGGTTCCCCCGGTAGGATAGATAATCTGCCTTAATAATCCATTTTTAGCATACCCGTTTTTGGGGTTGATTACAATATTGGAACTGCCACTTCTCGAAAAGCACAAGCCTTGCGCCTGTTTATGCGATAATTGCCGTGGATCAATATCAAGAGGCATTGGATTATTGTTGTAATCTTTGGTAAGATCACCATTATAAAATCCCCAAATATCTTTTGCATATGAAAAAGGTGAGGGTACCTGGTCATCTGTGGATGTAGTGGAGCCTACATAGTAATCAAATATATATGGAGGTGTATCTTCTTTTAAGTCTACCCCTAATTTGGTAACTGATCTTAAACAAAGTCGGGCTGACTTCTTTTGATAATCCGTTCCCGGAGTGCCCAGCCGGTTACGAATAAAGTATGTGGTGTTTAACTTATAGCGGGAAAGGTATCGCGATTGATATTTAATATCAACTGAAGAAATAACTTTATCGCCTGTTAAATCTGTTCTTTCTGCTCCATAATTAAATGTAACTGCATGTCCGTCAGGAAATGATATCGTTGAAATTTCAGGGGAAATAGTCAGCGATCTTTTCATTGTAATAACAGTATAATCCTTAGGCTCATAACAAACTATATCTACCCCTGCAAGATTATTTAAAGTATTTGTTAGATAACTGATATTAATCTTACGATGAGTAAGCGCATCTTCAATTTCTGTTAAATACCAGCTATTAACTATCCAGGGATTTGCAACTGGTCCAATATCAAAAGCAGCCTGAACGTAAGAATTGTTATTATCAAATTTGGGCTGGTTTTGTATTCGCCAGTTTTCCCTGTCGCAATATTCATCTTTCAGCAGTTTAGTTAACCCATGCTGGGTAAATTTATATATCAACCCATCCACATCATATATTTGAAAGGATGTAATAGTAGTTCTCTTTCCCTGCGAGGTCATGGTTAGATCCTGCTGAAAAGTTATTTTCATTTTTGTGTCTCCTAAAGACACTCCTACCCCGTTGCCATTTACCAGATTCAATACAAACAAACCGGCTTTTCCATTAAACTGAAATGCGAAATAATCCATCTGCTTATCTTCAGCAATAGCATTATGCTGGCTATACAACTGATTCATGCTTCCATATATTGGATACCTGCTTAAGGCCTGCGGACATCCATTTGCTGCAGAAACATCTTCATATAAATAACCATTGGGGTACTTGGTTAAATCAGATTCCGCTGCCTGTCCGTACTTTTTTTGATCATCAGGTTCTCCAACCTGCATACGGGTAATTACACCACCAGCCACTATACTCCAGCCCTGTCCAACATTTGATGCAACGTCATTAACTTTTAATCCGTTACCAGAATTATAATTGAGCGCTACACCTGCAAAAAGCCGGCTTTTATTATCTTTCCAATTAAACATTGGCAATGAAAATGTAGCGCTACCTGTTTGCAGGTTAACCTGTGCAAAAGTTATACAAACAAAAAATAGTAGCATTAGCATAGAAAGTGTCCTTCTTAAAAACATAGTGTTCAATTTGTCCTGTTTTATAATATTAGTTTAATGTATACCCCATTCTAAAAATAAATGGTTCACTAACCGGTATATGTTCCCTGTATAAAAAATCAAACAGCACAGAAATTTTTCCATTTAATTTTTTACCCGCCTTAAACTTTTTACTTAAACCCACCAGGGCACTCTTTGTCCAGGTAGTATAATTCTTAAAAACCTCCAGGCTCTCTACCGATCGTTGGTAGTTCATCTCAGCTCCACCTGTTATCCACAAATTCCCCTCCTTACTGCCCCATATTGCCGGCACTTTCCAGTCCGCATAAAATCGTAGCCCAACACCTTGTGAACTAACCCTTATATGTTTCCAGCCTGTACCCCAGCCAACCTTGCCTGAAATACCAATACCTATTACACTTTTTTTACTTATTTTATAACCAAGCGTAACGCCTATGTTGCTGGCAGCTGGAAAATAATTTGTGGCTCTTTGTGATTGAAAGCTGGTACCATATTCTAGTTTTTTCAGAAAAGATTTGGTGCGCATATCATTGGGCTTAAAATCAGGCATCGTTAAATCCTTGCTGTTGCTTCCCAACTCGTTCATCCTGTTTCTTATTTCATCTACCTGGCTTTGGGCAGCCCCTACATTCTGCTGCACCATGGCCAGTGAATTGGTATTGGTATTGCCTGTTTGGTTCTGGATTAATGACATTACCTGCTGACGGCTTGGTAAGCCCTGTACAATTTGGGTGGGATCATAATTATCCGGTGTGGTAAACAGCATGGCGAGCATGGAGTATTTGCTCATAAATTTTTTAAACGCCGGTATGGTCTGCAAGGTTGACAGCACTCTACTTAACAGCTTATCAGGATCGTTTAACGCCTCTTTATATTCTTTAAGTTGTTGCCCATAGTAATAGGCTTGTTGCTGGTATTTGCCAAAGTATTTACTTACGCTCCGGGGCAGATCTGTGTATTGAGCCAGCAGGTTTTTTAATTGCTCCTGTCGCTGGCTTACGTAAGCTTTTATCTCTTCGGCTTTTTGTAGTTTGTTTTGTAACTGGTTTACCTGCTCCAGTGATTTGCTTAATTTCTGCTGAATATCACTGGTCTTTGCAATAACATTTTTGGCATCTTTTAAAAAACCAAGGGTGCCTTGTAATGAGTCAAGGTATGGCAGGTACTCCCCGGATAACATTGATTTTGTCTTACCGTCTATAGCATTCAGTTTTTGAGAGAGCTGCTCATAACTCTTTTTTGCTTCACCAAAAATTTCTGCAGCTTTTGACGAATCAAGCTTTGCCAGTTTCTTCCTGATCTTTTCTTCTTGTTTGGATAACTTGTTCAGATATGCTGCGGATTGTTGGCTAAGCTGATCATCAAGACTTTGCATTTTCTTGTCTACACTACTGAGATATTTTTCCGGAAGATTAATGGGTGAAATAGTTGTATCCTGAGCATGCAACAACCCGTAAGAAGTCAGCATTAAAAGGTATACCAGCAAGAGGCCGCGCAACATAAGTAGTCAGTTCAGATTTAGAATTTTGAAGCTAAGAGATTAGCAGTTTTAGGTACAACATATATCCGTCGTACCAATCAACATTTTTTGAAATTATATATTCCTTTTTATTTTTTTACACCACATTTAAGGGTATTTTTGGATGAGTTGAAAACTTATGCACCACTCTTTGAGTCCCCCTGTTAGTATTGCCATAGCCGATGACCACCCCCTGATGAGGATGGCATTAGCAGAATTGATTGGTAAATTTGAAAAGTATCGTGTGAGCATTATTGCTCATAATGGTAATGCCCTTATAGAAGAAATAAACAAAACAATAGTTCCTGACATTGTTGTCTTAGATCTCAATATGCCGGACATGGACGGCTTCGAAACATTGACACTGATCCGGAAAAAATTTAAAAAAACCAGGGTACTTATCCTCACTATAAATACCGACTATCCAACTCTGCTTCGCGTAGTAACTATGGGGGCTAATGGATATGTTTCAAAAAATGCAGAACCAGAAGAAATTTTAACTGCCCTGGATCAGGTAATTGTACACGGACAATACTTTCCTGATTTTATGAGTGAGCGGTTGAGCGCCATGAATAAATCAGAGATACATAAAATAATTTCCTCGATCACTCCTAAGGAATTTACTTTCCTGAAGTATGCTTGTACCGGCATGTCGTACAAAGATATCTCTGCAAAAATGCATGTAGGGCGATTTACTGTAGATGATTACCGCAACTCATTATATCAAAAACTTAAAATTGATAATAGGGCAGAACTGATCCTATTTGCATTAAAACATAAATTAGTGGAAGTAGAGCTGTAAAGCTTGCCTTACAAAAAATAATACCGCACAGGCGATCGATTGATTACTTAACTCAAGTTGCTAGATAAATAATTAAAAGAAGTGAGCATCTAAGGATTTAATTTTGAGTTACCCTTACAATTACTTATCTTAATTTCTAAAACGGATGAATAACAATATACCTATTTACTATGGCGAAACAAGTAATGCTTAGGCAGCATGTCAGCCATCACACAACCCCTATACTACATACATGTAATAGCGTGAAAACCTTACGGAGTATATTTATTACTATTCTTGATTTTTTCTCAACAAAGCTCCAAACATCGTATCTGCTTTTTCATTATACCCCCTAATAACATTCATTTGTATTAATTCAAGATTGAATTTTTCCCTTATCATTTCCACTATTTTTTCATTCTCATTCCTGAAAACAGAACAGGTAATATATAAAAGATAGCCGCCGGGTTTTATAAACGATACAATATTGGAAGTGATTTTATTTTGCAAATCAGTATAGCGAACAATATCACCTTCTGCCCAAAAAAATAACTGCTCAGGCGTTCTGCTCCATGTGCCGGAACCTGAGCACGGAGCATCGCAAATTACGAGGTTATATCCTGATGAATCGGCTGGTATATTGCGCTTAGAAAGATCAGCAATAAAAGACTTATACCTGGTTATACCGGCTCTTCTGAATCTTGATTGCAGGTTTGTTAGTATTGATGCTCTTATATCAGACACCGTTAAATCTATATTGCCCAAATAATCTATAGCAAGTATTGATTTTCCTCCGCTTGCTGCGCAACAATCCCAAACTTTAATTAATTGTTTATTATGTTCTTTAAGAGGTTTCAAAAATTCACCCACCATTTGCGAACTATAATCCTGTACCACTACTTCTTCGTCGGGTAAAACTATGTCATCAATTTTTGTAAGATTGGGTAAAGCCAATGCCTCTTCATCCTTTACAGAAAAGTTGATCTGTGCGTTTGATAATTTTTTTATTACGTTGGATTTGTAACCGGGCCGTATACGAAGAAATAAATCTGGTTGTATAAAAAAAGATTTACAGAATTGCTGATAGTTAATATCATTGCTCAGCATTTCCGGCCAGGGAAAAATATCGCCGATTTCAACTGGCAAGCCTTCGGCTCTCAAAAAAATAAATTTTTCTTCTACAGGTAAATTGACTTTATCATTCCAACCAGGTACTAAAGCCTGCAGCACCAGATCGGGTTTATCAGTACAAATAAATATACCTGCCAGCATGTACTGTTTCAACAATGCATCGCTGCTGTTTACCGAAGATTTATTGATGATTTTACCGAGCCGGAAATAACAGTAACAGATATGGGTTATTTGTTTCCTGTCTTTTGAGCCATATTTTTTATTAGCTGAAAAAAATGATTTCAGGAATACAGATAATGGCAGATCGCCGCCGTAGCTTTTTATAACCCCGGATGCTGTATTGAGATATGAATGAAATTTACTCACTGAATAAAAGTGAGGTTGTATATGTTATTGATAATAATAGGAGATATTTGTTTTTTTGTTTGTCAGCAAATCTGTTTCAACTGCCTTAACAGGTTTTGTTCCTCCGCCGTACTCATACGCGTAAGAAACCTTTTCTGGTACATCAGGATTTTCCATGGTAAGTAAATTATTAGGGCAACTAAACCCATAAGATACAAATCCTTCCAATGATCCATCCACGCCAAGATTCAATGGCGAAGATTTATCGCCATAAGTAAAATTAAGTACCTGTGCCGGGTCATTGCTGTTAACATCATCCTTAAAAGTAATGCTCATGCTTTTTATATTACCATTCCCATCATAAGCATACACCGTTTTTTGGAATTCAAAGAGTTTATTGTCATTATCATCGTCATGCCTCCATATTACAACAGTTGATATACGGTCGTTACCATCATAGCTATACACAATACTGTCGGTTATAGGCGTGTCTGGCAAATCAGGTACTACTCTTATAGCATATGTATAGTGTGTGCCATTGTAATAAAGTTTATACACAATACTATCATCATACTGAACTGTATTATTGTAACGCACTTTTTCAACACGTACATACCTGTCTATCATTCCGGAGCTGTTTCTATAGTATCTCATTTCCGACTCACCATATTGCTCATCAATTACGCCAACTGAAGTAGTAAACATATTTTTGACTCTTTTGTCTGAATCGTAAGAAAGCGTATAGATAGCAGAATCCGATGCTCCATCTTTTTTCCCAACTACTCTTACCAATAATCCCTTTGCCAAATTCCCGGTTGAATCATCAGGATTCTGTACTTTTTGTTCAATGGATTTTTCTTTACTGCATGCAGTCAAAAGGAAGATAAAAAATGTTATTATGTATATAGGAAAGCGGCTCATAATTAATTTTTAAATAGTTAGTTTTTTATTGATAGTAAAATGTATAATTGGTTTTTTGATTATAAGGTCTTACAATTACTTCGCCGGTAACAGGTTTATCACCCGGTCCTAATGTGAGATTGGTTAGTATGCTTATATCCTCTCCCAAACCTGTTTGATCTATCACATCAAGTTGCTTCAAATTTTTATTGAGTTGGTTAGGTATACCAACAAGCCAATAATTTTGTGAAGGCGTTACTGAATACCAGGAATAATCAGGTTCATCTCCATAAATATAATTAAACGTTGCAGTAAACAGGATGGAACCGTTAGAGGCAGAATAAAAATCCCGTGTCTTTACATTTCCCGTGCTATCGTACACAAATTCGTTGCGCTCCGATAAAACGTTTATTACACTCAAATCCGGAATTGAAGTAAATACTTTATTGCCCATCATTCTTGTACCTGTAAAATTGTAAACTGCACTGTCTATCCTTACATATCCCAGGTTGGAGGTAGTAATACTATAATCATATTCAAGTCCAACCGGGTCAGGATAATGTATAACTGTTCTGGTTGTATCATAAGCAATACCAGACTGTGTAAGCTGCTGTTTAATATTTGTGATTCTACTGGTAAAATCTCTTGTAAAGTTGAGATATTCAAAATAAGTTTCGCCTGCCGAAACTCCATCAGTAACTACTGTTTCCAGCCGGCTGAGGTTATCATAATAATAATACGTTATTAATGTATCGCCATTGGTAACAGCCTCAGCGCGCCGGAGTAATCCAACCACGTTGTTACGACCATTTTCAACACTCAGCTCCTTTTGACAGGAAGCAAAGCATACCACTAACATTATTATGACTATAATTCTCATAATGCGGGCAGGAACAGATTATATTTACAATTATACTTCCAGTAAAGTTTTTACAGGGTCTTTGCCAAACAATAATAATTCCGGGTTTTCAAGTAATTCTTTTACTCTTACTAAAAAACTTACAGACTCTCTGCCGTCAATAATTCTGTGATCATAGCTTAAAGCAATATACATCATGGGGCGTATTACCACCTGCCCGTTAATCGCCATGGGCCTGTCCTGTATTTTATGCATGCCGAGTATAGCACTCTGCGGCAGGTTGATAATCGGCGTGCTCATTAAAGAACCAAATACCCCGCCGTTAGTAATGGTAAAAGTGCCGCCCTGCAACTCTTCCATTGTTAATTTATTATCGCGGGCTTTGGTAGCGAGTTCAACTACTTTTTTTTCAATATCAGCCATGCTCAGGCTTTCTACATTTCGTATAACCGGCACTGTTAGCCCACGGGGCGTACTTACTGCAATACTGATATCTGCATAATCATGATACACCAGTTCTTCACCATCTATATAAGCGTTTACTGCCGGCCATTCTGCCAATGCTATTGCACAGGCTTTACCAAAAAAGCTCATAAAGCCCAAGCCAACACCATGCACCTCTTTAAATTTGTCTTTGTAAATCTTTCTTATTTCCATCACCCTTGTCATATCCACTTCAATAAAAGTGGTAAGCATGGCGGTGGTATTTTTTGATTCAACCAAACGCCTGCTGATAGTTTTGCGCAGGCTGGTCATTTTTTCTTTTCTTACATTTCTGCCAAAAAGCTCCTGACCATTGAATGGTTTTTTACCGGGATTTGCCAAAGCAGCCAATACATCCCCTTTTACAATTTTACCGGCTGTACCGCTGGCTGTAATACTTTTTGGATCAATTTTTTTATCGGCAATAATAGCGGCTGCAACAGGAGTAGCTTTAACATCTGCAGCTGCTTGTGTTGAAACAGGCTGCTGTGGCTTTACCTCTGCCGCAGGTGCTTTTGGTTGCTCTGCTTTTGGCTGGTCGGGCACTGCTATATCAGTATCAATTGACGCTATACTTTCTTTAATTTTTACCACATCCCCTTCTTTCGCTTTTGTACTGAGTTTGCCTGACTCTTCCGCGTTTAATTCAAATGTTGCTTTTTCACTTTCCAGCTCGGCTATTACTTCGTCACGTTTAACCAGCTCTCCATCTTTTTTTAACCACTTTAATAAAGTAACCTCGCTGATTGATTCGCCTACTGTAGGTACTTTTACATCAATCACACCCTTACCGGCAGCCTTTGCCCCAGGCTCCACTGCGGGAGCAGCGGCTTCCTCTTTCTTTGGCTCAGGTGCAGCTTCCCTGCTTTCAACTTTATTATTACCCGCCGGCCTGGCAGCAGATTCATCAATCTTAGCTAAAACAGCGCCTATCGCTAAAGTATCTCCTTCATTTGCTCCAGTAGTAAGTATGCCCGCCTTTTCCGCGTTAACTTCAAAAGTGGCTTTTTCACTTTCCAGTTCAGCAATCACTTCGTCTCTTTCTACATACTCTCCATTCTTCTTAACCCATTTTAATAATGTTACTTCACTTATTGATTCTCCAACTGTCGGAACCTTAATATCAATCATGTTATCGTTAGTTTATACTATGTATTCTGCTTAAAGTTATATAGAAAAAGCTGTTTCAATAATTTCACTCTGCTCCTGCCCATGTATTTTGGCAAATCCTGTTGCAGGTGCAGCGCTGCTTTCCCTGCTGATTACACCATAATTGATTTCCGGCAGGCCTAATTGTCTTAATCCTCCATTCAAATTCATTTGCATAAAGGAGGCAGCACCCATGTTCAGCGGTTCTTCCTGCACCCAATACCATATTGCCTTACCATATTTACTGTATAAAGCAGATAAAGGTTTGTATGGAAGCGGATATAATTGTTCAACTCTTATAAGGGCAACATCTTTCCTGTTATCTTTCTGCTGTTTTTCTGCAAGATCAAAATAAATTTTCCCTGAGCAGAAAAGCACCTTTTTAACATTAGCAGGATTATCTGCAAATGTATCATCAATCACTTCTCTGAATCTGCCAGAAGTAAATTCTTCAACAACAGAATAGCTGCCCGGGTGACGGAGGTTTGCTTTTGGCGAGAAATTGATTAATGGCTTTCTGAACGGCCATGCCAGTTGCCTGCGTAATGCATGGAAAAAGTTAGACGCAGTAGTGATATTTGTAACTACGGCATTCAATTCGGCACACATTTGAAGAAAGCGTTCCATTCTGCCGGAACTGTGTTCAGGCCCCTGCCCTTCATACCCGTGTGGCAATAACATCACCAGTCCATTCATCCTGTTCCATTTTTCCTCACCGGCCATAATAAACTGGTCAATCATTGGCTGAGCAACATTACAGAAATCGCCAAACTGCGCTTCCCAAACCACAAGTGCATTAGGGTTGGCAAGACCAAATCCGTACTCAAAACCAAGCACGCCATATTCACTCAAAAATGAATTGAAAATTCTATACCTGCCGGTTGCACCGGGAATGCGGCTCAGCCTGTTATATGGTTCATCAGTATTTTCATCGCGAAGCACAGCATGACGGTGAGAGAAGGTTCCCCTGCATACATCCTGCCCGCTCATACGCACATCTTTGCCATCAAGCAATATGCTTCCGTAAGCCATTAACTCACCGGTAGCCCAATCCAGTTTATTTTCGGTTTCAAATAATTTTACTTTATCCTGGATGATTTTTTCAACCTTACGAAGCGGCGTATATTTTTCCGGCCACTTCATCATCGCATCAAATATATCTTTAAAATTTTCTTTGCTTATGCTGGTTTGTGGCGACTGATCAAAATCTGCATCAGTTGCTTTGCGCAATTGCTTCCACCATTGATCCGGCTGCTGGTAAGTATAGGGCAGCGGGTTTTGCTTTACTTCATCAAGCCTGTCCTGCAAATCATTCCAGAATTTTTTCTCCATTTGCTTGGCAAGATTCTGTGCTTCAGGCTCACCATGCTCAAGCAGGTATTTTACATATACTTCTCTCGGATTAGGATGTTTATCAATAAGCGCGTATAAAGTAGGCTGGGTAAATTTAGGATCGTCGCCTTCGTTATGTCCATGCTTTCTATAGCATACCATATCAATAAAAACATCCGACTGGAACTCCTTACGGTAACGTGCAGCTATTTCCGCACATTTCACCACAGCTTCCGGGTCATCACCATTAACATGCATTACCGGCACCTGTACCATTGCTGCCAGTGAAGTACAATAGTCCGAGCTTCTCGCATCATCAAAATCTGTGGTAAAGCCAATCTGGTTATTGATTACAAAATGAATGGTTCCCCCGGTATAATAACCGCCCAGTTTGCACATCTGCAACACTTCATACACAATACCCTGACCTGCTATAGATGCATCGCCATGTATGAGTATAGGCAATACTTTTTCATAATTGGCTTCGTGCAGCACATTTGCCCTGCCTCTTGCAAAACCTACCACAACAGGGTCAACTGCTTCAAGATGTGAGGGATTGGGCATTAGTTTTAAATACATGGGTTTACCGGAATGCGTTTTTACCTCGCTACCAAAACCGAGGTGATATTTTACGTCGCCGCTGCCCATCGTCTGGTCTACCTTACCTGTGCCTTCAAATTCACTGAAAATCTGGTTATAGGTTTTGCCCATAATATTTGCCAGTATATTCAGCCTTCCGCGGTGAGCCATTCCTATCACTATTTCCTGCACATCAAATTCAGCCGCCTTGTTTATGATAGCGTCAAGCGCTGCAATAGTAGTTTCACCGCCTTCCAGCGAAAACCTTTTTTGACCAATGTATTTTGTATGAAGAAATTTTTCAAACATTACACCCTGGTTAAGTTTTTCGAGTATCCGCTCCTTTTGTTTAAGCTCCAGGGGTTTGGTAAAATTCTTTTCCATTTCAGTGGTCAGCCAGTCTACCTTTTTCTGATCACTGATGTATTTAAATTCAATACCCACTTTACCGGCATAGCATGCTTTTAAGTGCGCCAGAATTTTTCTTAACGTAGTAGTTCCCAAGCCAATAAGATTGCCGGCAAAGAAATTCTTATCCATATCTTCTTCGGTAAATCCGAAGAAAGCCAGATTAAGATTTGCGCCCCTGTCTTTCCGCACTCTTATTGGGTTGGTATCTGCAATAAGATGCCCTTTATTCCTGTAACCAAGAATAAGGCGATAGGCGCCGAGTTCCTTTTTCCAATCCACCCCATCTGTAGTTGTATAAGAGGCTGTGGCGGCTGTTTTATCAGGTACACCATTAGCGGATGTGCCATTTACGGCAGGTTTTATATTGGCAACAGCAAAATCAAAACCTTCAAAAAATTTTTTAAAATCGGGGTCTACACTATCCGGGTTTTTCACAAAATCTTTATACATATTTTCTATGTATGCCGGATCGGAGTTGGTTATATACGAAAAATCCTTCATTGGGCTAACTTTTGAAAAGAGGCACAAACCTACGGGATTTTGACGAAACAGGTTGTAAAACACCCGTCAAAAGCAGGCAGTTATGCATTATTTTTAAAATTTTAAAGTATCGTTATAACGATAGCTTTTCTCAATAATTTTCGGGCAGGCATAAAAATTACCGGAATACAGCAATAATGAAGTTTTCAGGTATTTTGTTCTATAAAATTTGGAATATATTATTTCTAAACATACCTTTGCCGTCCTAAAAAAATAAGTATGGCTAATCATAAAGCTACGAAAAAGGATGTGCGCCAGGCGGCAAAACGCAGAGACAGGAATCGTTATTACGGTAAAACTACCCGTAATGCTATTCGTGATCTGAAAGCTATAACCGACAAAAGCGGAGCAACAAAAGAACTTCCTTCTGTAGAAAGCATGATTGACAAGTTGGCAAAACGCGGCGTTATTCATAAGAATAAAGCAGCTAATCTTAAGAGCAAACTTGCTAAGAAAGTAAACACACTTGCATAAGTAATCATAAAAACGTATTGCAATGCATTCCTATATTTGGGAATGCATTTTTTTTGCCCATACTTTGGGTTTTCATTTCTTTTTACAATACATTCATTACTGCTTTGGCGATATCACTAATCAAAACATGGCGGTAATGAATAAACGACATTTTATAAAAACATCTTTGCTGGCAGGTGCTTCAACACTTGCGGCTCCCCTCGTTTCCCAAAGTGAGCAGGCTGCTGTAAACTTTAAAAAGCATAAAACAAAACACTGGGTATGGATAAATCCCAATCCTAACGACCAGGAAGAAACACTGCAGCAGCTATATGGCGCTTATTATGATGCAGGCATTAAAGGCATTTTTTTTGAGGCAGATAGCGAAAAGCATTTCCGCATTGCAAAAAGCAAAAAACTTGAAGCACATCGCTGGATGTGGACAATGAACCGTGGAGAAAAGGAACTGCTTGCTGCGCATCCTGAATGGTATGCCAAAAACAGGAAAGGCGAATCCTGTGCCGATAAACCGCCATATGTGGGCTATTATCGCTGGCTTTGCCCCTCAAGAGAAGAAGTGAGCAATTACCTTGACGAACAGGTAAAAAAAATTTTACAGAAGGATTATGTAGACGGTATTCACCTGGATTATGTTCGCTATTGTGATGTTATTCTCCCTATAAACCTCTGGGGCAAATATAATATTGAACAAATAAAGGAATTGCCTGAATATGACTTTTGTTACTGCGATGTTTGTATAGAAAAATTCAAATCTTTAAAAGGCTTTGACCTTCGCCAGTTGCAATACCCCGAACAAAATCTTTCGTGGAGAAAATTCAGGTATGATAATATAACAACAGTGGTTAACCGGTTATCAGACACAGCTCATCAATCTAAAAAGAAAATTACCGCGGCAGTATTTCCAACGCCTGAAATAGCCAAACGCAATGTGCGACAGGATTGGGTAAGCTGGAATCTTGACGGCGTATGCCCAATGATTTATCATGGATTTTACAAGGAAGATGTAAGCTGGATAGGAGATGCGGTTGCAGAAGGCGTTAAAGCACTGCATGGCAGCTTTCCTTTATACGCAGGTATTTTCATTCCTGATTTTAACAGTGATGAGGAAATAGCAAGTGGTATACAATATGCATTGCAAAATGGTGCAGCGGGTGTTTCTTTTTTTGGAAAAGTTGATGAGCGGATACTAACTATATTAAAGTCGGTACAAGTATAAAAAGGGTGGCATCTTCACCACCCCTTCTGTTGTTGTCACCAATACTCCTTACACCACTTCGTTTACGGTGTTGGCGCCGCAGGTGCATCTTTTACAACCACAGGCCAAATACCCGGCGTAGGAACGCTCACACCTTTATTTAATCCGCGTTCCATATTATCACTTCCAAAATAATATATGGGCCATCCCTTGTAAGTAAGTTGCTTTTTTCCGAATACAGTTATTGAACCAAACAATGTTTTATCTAAAGTTGAGGGCACAACAACCTGGTCTGTTTCATAAATAGGCCATACGGCATTGTTAGAGAAATCAGATTTGGTGAACTTGTTTATATCAGCGCTGTCTTTAACAAAACTGTAAAGCGTTATACCTTTTGCATCAGAGAAATACAGCGTTTTTCCATCTCCCTCCGTATAATCGTTCTTATAATGCTTCCCATCATTACCTATCAGTTGTGTATTTACAAGCATAATGCTATAGTCGGGTTTGGCAACATACCAAACATTTCCTACGCCCTCACCTTTTGTTTCGCCCGGGCTTTCACGCACATTAGCGCCACTCACGGTTGGTGCATAATAATACAACGGCCATGATTTATACGTTGTTTGTTTAGTACCGGACGATGTTGTTACCGTAGCAAAATCTGCAATATCCAATCCTTCGCCCAAACTCTCCTGTGTAATATCGCCGGCGTAGTATAAAGGCCATACTGCCGCGCAACCACCTGAACAATTATTTTGCCCGTTATAGTCATTTGAAAAATAATACAACGTATTACCTAATGTGTCTGTAAGGTATGAACCGAGTGCAGTAGTGGATGCAAGTAAAATAGTCGGCTTCTTTTCCGGGGTTTTAGGTTCACTGTCTTTAGAACATGAAGCAATAAATAAAGCACTTAGCAAAAGAATATTACAAGGTGCTTTTGCAAAAAATGGCTGATATTTTATTTGTGAATAAAACATATGCGTAGAGGGTTTTTAAATGAATGTATAAGTTGACCGGAGAACAGCGCTGCAGCCGGCAATCAGTTAATGTTACGATTCGTGCTATATTCTTCGTAAATGCAAAAAGATAGGTTGCCTGGATAGAAAAATAATTTCTATTAATTTAAATATGCAATAGCAGGCAAAAAGATGAGCGCACAGAATGTCTGCTATTCTTCTCGTCATAAAACAATATAAACTTCGATTAACATAAGCCTGACTGATAAACAGGATTATTTTCGGCAACTAATGGCATTTTATACTATATTGAAGCCTCTATTAATTGAAATGCGGATGCGATATATACTTCTACTTGCAGGATTATTATTTTTTTACGCGGGCATAGCGCAGGATACTACAGATTGTTATTTTGACCAGGGGCTTGCACTTACAGCTAAAAAAAATGCTGTTTACGAAGGTAAAATGGTTAATACACCTAAAGGCTGGGAAGTATTTGTATTTTATCCGGGCAGGCAGGTATTGATACACGGCTTTTACAAAGACAAAAAACTAACCGAGAAGGAAGGAGAGTACAATATATATTTTGAGAATGGGAAGCCCAGCCTGAATACTTTTTTCAAAAACAATATGATAGATGGGAAATTACTAAAATGGCATAACACAGGGCAGGTAAGCGACTCCGGAACAATGAAACAAAATCTGAAAACAGGTTTTTGGAAAACATGGTACGCAACAGGGCAAACAGAATCTGAAGGATGGTTTGCAAATGGCGTACCGGATAGTGTATGGCATTGGTACCATGAAAATGGAAATCCTTCAACCATTGAGCTATACCGGAAGGGTAAATTAGCTGACCTTACCTGCTTTGATACTTCAGGCAATACAACGGGCAGCAATTGCAGGATAGATGGCGCACCATGCCCGGAAAACGCTTTAAGCTTTGACCAGTTTATAAGGGATAACCTGCTATACCCCGAAAAAGCAGCGAGAAGAAGCATTGAAGGGGAGGTATCTTTTGAATTTATGATTACCAAAGAAGGTAAGCTCACCCGCATCAATTTTACCAATGTTTCGAATGAATTGTTGCAGGAAGAAGTTGTGCGCCTGCTAAAATCTGTTCCTAAATGGGATCCTGCTGTTTCGCACAACAGGAAGATTGATTACCTGTATAGCTATACGGTACCGTTTTATTTGAGAGACGGAGGAAGAGATTAGTTTGATAATTAAAAATGAAGGATTTGTTCTGCTGTGCGAATGTGCCCGGCTTCGCACATGATAATATTCTCCCGGGGCTTTGTTCCGCAACAACACCTTAAAACAGGCCGTACAACTGCGAATCTACTTTGTGTATGATATCACCCAGATCTTCTTCGTTTTCAGGAAATTTATTTTTATCTATATCAATTACCAGGAGAGCGCCCTCTTTATACCCGTCAATCCACTTGTTATAATATTCATTAAGCCGTTTCAGATAGTCAAGGCGGATATTTTCTTCATACTCCCTTCCGCGCTTTTGAATTTGCCCAACAAGTGTTGGTACAGAAGCCTGCAGGTAGATCAAAAGATCGGGTGGTTTAACCATCCGTTTTAATGTTTCAAAAAAGCGAAAGTAATTTTCAAAATCACGTTTGCTCATTAACCCCATTTCGTGCAGGTTGGGGGCGAATATATGCGCATCTTCATAAATCGTTCTGTCCTGTATAACCGTCTCCTCACCTTTCTGAATTTCCAGCAGTTGGTTCAGCCTGTTGTTTAAAAAATATATCTGGAGGTTAAAACTCCAGCGGGGCATGTCTTCGTAGAAATCGTATAAATAAGGATTATGATCCACATCTTCAAACTGGGGTATCCAACGGTAATGCTTGCTCAGCATTTCTGTAAGTGTTGTTTTTCCGGCGCCAATATTTCCGGCTATAGCAATGTGTTTGGGCTTTTTAGTTTTCGCCATTACTTTAAAATAAATTCAATTTTGAAAAACGGGATACGGGATCAGGTTAATAAGCACGGGTAAGGTTCAAGGTAAATAATTTTACGTGCTTTAGGTTTATAAGCTTTAACTTTTTTAAAAATATTTTATTCCTACTGCTTTTCTTACCAGTTCCATAGTACTTTTTGCACTCTTACCGGCTTTTGCAGCACCTTTTTCCAGTATTTCCTTCAGGTAAGCTTCATTATTCCTGATTTCCTGCGCCTTTTCGCGAACAGGTGCTATGAACCGTATCATATCTTCTGCCAACTGCTTTTTCATATCCCCATACCTGATATTGCAGCTATTATAATCTGAAAGGAATGTATTATATGCTTCTTCATTGCCCGTAAGCTTCATTAAGCGGAATATGTTCTCAATATAATCCGGCATCGGCGCGTTAGGCTCCTGTGGCCCCTGGTCTGTTTTTGCCTTCATTACTTTTTTACGGATCAATTCATCATCATCAGATAAGTAAAGCGTAGCATTCTGATTTTCGCTCTTGCTCATTTTTCCCGTTCCGTCGAGGCTTGGTATTTTAACCAGTTCCTCACCGAAATTGAAAGCCACAGGCTCAGGAAATATTTCGCCGTACCTGTGATTAAATCTTACTGCAAAATTTCTTGCCATTTCCAGGTGTTGTTCCTGGTCTTTACCCACAGGCACATATAATGCACGATGTAGTAATATATCCGCTGCCTGCAAAACAGGATAGGTAAGTAATGCAGCATTTACATTTTGTGGCTGCTGGCGGGCTTTGTCTTTAAATGTGGTTGTTTTTTCCAGTTCTCCTTTGTAAGCTAGTGTATTAAAATAATAATATAATTCAGTTGTTTCATATACATCACTCTGGCAGTACAATGCAACTTTTTCGGGATCAAGTCCGCAGGCCAGGTATTCAGAAACAACATGCAATACATGTTGGCGTAAAGTTTTGGTATCAGGGTGAGTGATAAGTGAATGGAGGTCTGCCACCATAAAATAACAGTCATACTCATCCTGCATGCGCACATAATTTTTTAAGGCACCAAAATAGCTGCCGAGGTGTAAAATACCCGTGGGGCGAATGCCGCTCATCACAATCGGCTTGTCTGCAATTTTTTCCATAGCGGGCGAAGATACGGCAATAAAATTTTCAGGGAATTTTGTTTGCACGAAATTTGGAGAACAAAAGCAATAAGTATTTCATGCAAAACCCGTTAAGGACGTTTCATCATTTACAATGCTATAAAAATTTTAAATAATTGGTTATGAATAAATATACAGACGCGACAGAAGAGGAAATAAACAACACTATGCAATCAGCCTGGGATGCATTTAACATATACCGAAAATATTCACTGAAGCAAAGAGCTGATTTTATGCGGGCTATCGCTGCAGAAATGGAAGCAATACGTGATAAAGTAATTCCTGTTGCCATGCAGGAAACACATTTGCCCGAACCGCGTTTGCAAAATGAATTTGCCCGAACAATTTTTCAACTAAACAGCTATGCTGCATACTGCGAACAAGGTGCATGGCTTGAAGCCCGCATTGATACTGCGCTTCCTGATAGAAATCCACCCAAACCGGATATCAGGAAAACACTGGTTCCGCTTGGGCCGGTAATAGTTTTTGGTGCAAGTAATTTTCCATTTGCATATTCAACCGCGGGTGGCGACACTGCTTGTGCTTTTGCAGCGGGTTGCCCGGTTATTGTAAAAGCGCATCCTGCTCATGCAGAAACTTCTGAAATGGTTGCTGCAGCTATTGATAAAGCGGTGCAAAAAAGTAATTTACCAAAAGGCGTTTTTGCGCATATTCATGGCGCAGGTTTTGAAACCGGGAAAATGTTGGTAATGCATCCATATACAAAAGCAGTGGGCTTTACCGGCTCTTATGCAGGTGGAAAAGCATTGTTTGATATGGCTAACCAACGCAAAGAACCAATACCTGTATTTGCGGAAATGGGAAGCATTAACCCGGTATATCTTCTTCCTGAAAAATTGCAGCAATCTGCTGCGGAAATTGCCAGGCAATATGCGGCTTCTGTAACATTGAGTGTTGGCCAGTTTTGTACAAACCCGGGGTTAATTGTTGGTATTGATGGAGACGGATTGCAGCAGTTTATTACAGCGCTTGGTAACGAAATTAGAAACATTGCGCCATCACCAATGCTTCACCCGGGCATTGCAAAAGCATTTGCAGTAAACAGAACAAAAGCGCTTACGCAGAAGGATGTTGATACCATTGCCGTAGCTGCTGCATCAGCAAAAGAAAATGATGGTATACCAACCATAGCATCTGCTACAGCAACTGCATTTTTAAATAATCCTGTTTTGCACCAGGAAGTTTTTGGGCCATATTCTATCGTGATACGATGCAAAGACGCTGTTGAAATGTCTTCTGTTATCCAGCACATAGAAGGGCAGTTAACCTCAACTGTTATAGGAACGGATAGCGACATACAATTGCACAAAGCGCTTATAGAAGATATACAACTTACCTGCGGCAGGTTAATTTTCAATGGTGTGCCTACCGGCGTTGAGGTTTGTTTAAGTATGCAGCACGGCGGACCCTTCCCTGCCACAACCGATTCAAGATTTACCTCTGTTGGTGCTGATGGTATAAAACGTTTTGCACGACCGGTTAGCTATCAAAATTGCCCGGATATTTTTTTGCCGGAAGAATTGAAAAATAAAAACTCTTTGGGTATATGGAGAACAGTGAATAATGAGCTGACGCGAAACAGGGTTGCAGGATAGCTGTATAAAACAATTTTACATCAATTAAACATTAGTTTGGCTTTTGCACTAATGCTATCAGGAGATTGCTTCTCCCGCCACAATATGCGCTTAATTCAATACAACCTGAGTTGAAACGAAGATTCGGCGGGAGAAGCAATCTCAACTCTTTAAGTTTACAGGAAGCTATTTTTTAATATTCTCATAATCTTTGTTGAGATAAACATTACCCAATACACGTTTAATTCAATACAGCCTGCGAGCGGGATCGAAAGCACCGTTATTTCATGCAGGATGAAAATTAGAATACGCCCGGTTTTCTTTTATTCACCTGATAATTTTATATTTGACTTCTCTTTGATAAATCATCAACAACCCTGTTCCCCTGTAATAAGCATAATTTAAAACTTAAATAATATAATTATGAAACCTTCTATTATTTGCGCCGCTCTTTTCAGTTTTATTTTACTGTATGGCTCCGCCCAGTCGCAGCAAAGCCAATTTGTACAAAAATGGGCAACAGATACCGTTTTAAAAGTTCCCGAATCTGTATACTTTGATGGTAAAAACAAAGTATTGTATGTAGCCAATATTGATGGCCAGCCCTGGGAAAAAGACGGAAAAGGTTCTATTGGAAAAGTTGGGCTGGACGGAAAAATAATAGCCACCGAATGGGTAACCGGCTTAAATGCTCCAAAGGGAATGGGCGTATACAATGGCAAACTATATGTTGCAGATGTTGACGGCATTGCTGTAATTGATATAAGCCAGGGAAAAATTATTAACAGGATTAACTTTGCCGGCGCTGAAGGTTTGAACGATATAAGCGTTGATGACAAAGGTGTAATTTATGTATCTGATTCAAAAACAAAAAAGATTCATCGCATTGAAAATGAAAAAGCCACAGTGTGGCTTGAAAATCTTAATGGGCCCAATGGTGTTTTAGTAAATAACGGCAATTTATATATTGTTGATGCGGGCGGCCTGTATAAAGTAGAAGCAAACAAATCACTCACCAAACTGGCAGATGGAATGGAAGGTGGTACAGATGGCATTGAACCTGTTGGCGATGGAAGTTTTATTGTTTCATGCTGGGCAGGCGCTATTTGGCGTGTACGCCCGGGCAGTAAAGAATTATTGCTTGACACACGGGAGCAAAAAATCAATTCTGCTGATATTGGTTACGACCCTGCTACCAAAACAGTATATGTACCAACTTTCTGGAAAAATGGTATTGTTGCCTACACGCTTAAATAAAATCTTTTATCGCAGATAACACATTAATTATCGAAAGATATTAGCCGGCAATCGAACAAAGTTTTATTGCCGGTTTTTATTTGCCAATTTTACATCGGCAAAAGCGCAGGCAGTAGTCAAAAAACGATAGGTAATTAAATCCGGTATCCAAAAAAACAAGAAGACTAAACCTTCACTGACCAGGTTATCCAGGAATTCAACCCAATATGAGCATATTGGCAATAACGCTAACCTTTCGGTTAGCGTTATTTGTTTTGTAGAAGATTCAACTATTTTTTAAGAAAAATTAAAGTTTCAATTAAAGAAAACTATCGCTCTCCCTGTACGCTTTTATCACAGCAGCTTCTCCTTCTTTTCCTTTGATTGAGTTGCCATGTTCCATACCCAGCACGCCTTTGTAACCTCTGCTGTGAATGTATTTGAATATATTCTTGTAATTAACTTCACCGGTAGTTGGTTCATTTCTGCCGGGATTATCCCCAATCTGGAAATAAGCGATTTCATTCCAGGTAGCTTCAATATTCTTAATGATATTTCCTTCATTCTTCTGCATGTGGTAAATGTCATACAGTATCTTACATGAAGGGCTGTTCACGGCTCGGCATATTTCATATGTTTGATCAGAAGTACGCAGGAAAAGATTTGGCGTATCACTCAACGGCTCCAACACCATCACTATACCGTGCGGCTCTAAAATTTCTGCGCCTTTTCTCAATGCATCAATAACATTACCGGTTTGCACACCAACAGGCAAACGTCTTTCAAAATCGCCGGGAACCACAGTTACCCATTTCGCATTTACTCTTTTTGCTACTTCAACTGTCTGGTGGCATCCTTTTAAAAATATATCAACAAACTCCTGCTTACCCGCCGCTAAAGTATTTTCTCCATTACCGCCTTTTGGTACAACAAAAACCCCCATCGTCATTCCCAGCTTTGCAAGGGTTTCACCAATTTTTGTTTGTTGATC
Organism: Chitinophagaceae bacterium; assembly: GCA_020847395.1. Classification (GTDB taxonomy): domain Bacteria; phylum Bacteroidota; class Bacteroidia; order Chitinophagales; family Chitinophagaceae; genus Agriterribacter. Next base: position 41,834 of record JADLCD010000021.1, on the reverse strand, counting down.
AACCGGGCGGCCAGTCATGCCATTATCTTCAATTGCCCTGAATCCCTGGTCGTACATAAATTTTATCTGGTCAATAAAATCAGCGCCCCCGCTGTTTTTAAACATGCCGTCGTGGGGAGCATAATTCAGGTTAAATGTTTTTTCTGCCTGTGTATCTGCCTTGGCATTCACGGTTGTATTAGTATTGCCTAAAACGCTTGATCCAACTATTGTGGATGCACCTGCTAAAAGTCCGTTTTGTAAAAAATTTCTGCGTTGCATATAATATCTATCGTTTAAACCTTAAAGTAAAGCAAACTATATCAAAATGATGAAACATTTTTTGGTATATCAGTGCCGGGTCAACAAATTTATGCCTGTATACTTTCGTGAGATGTTAAACGTGAAAGATGAAATGATCTTTCACAAATCTCTCTTCTCACGTTTCTCATTTTTCGTCTCCCGTCTCATATTACAATGTCTTCTGCAATGGTTTGCATTGCTAAATCTCTCAAAAAATCAGAGCCCTTATCATTTCTTTTCTTATCTTTCAACCTCATAAAAAAATTATTTGAAAGAGTGAAAAAGCGAGGCTTTACAGGATTATTGGCAATTATGAGTTTAAGCATATTTGCACAAAACAATAATCAACAGGAATTCAGACCTTACAGCGAAAAAGTTCCCGGCACACAGTTTGAAATCAGGATGGTTCCTGTACAAGGCGGTTCATTCAGCATGGGAAGCAGCGATGCCGACAAGAATAAAAAGGCGGATGAGACCCCTTCAAAAAAAGTTACCATTGAACCTTTATGGATGGGCGCTTACGAAATTACTCATGATATTTTTGATGTGTTTTTCCGGGATCAAGACACGCCTGTAGGTTCTGAAGTTGATGCTGTAACCCGCCCTACCCCACAGTATATTGATTTAAGCTGGGGCATGGGTAAAACCGGCGGCTTTCCTGTAAACAGTATGAGCCAGGATGCAGCCCTTATGTTTTGCCGCTGGCTATACAAAAAAACCGGTGTATTTTACAGGCTGCCCAGCGAAGCTGAATGGGAATATGCCTGCAGGGCAGGTTCAACAACAGTATATCCTTTTGGAGATGATCCTAAAGAATTAGGGAAGTATGCATGGTTTAAAGGAAACAGTAAAAATAAATATCAAAAGGTGGGTCAAAAAGAACCTAATGCATGGGGGTTGTATGATATGTTAGGCAATGTATCTGAATGGACGCTTGACCAGTATGATGAAAAATATTTTGATAAGATTGGTGATGATGCTAAAGAACCTGTAATTCCGCCCGGCACAAGATACCCGAGAAGCGTAAGAGGTGGCAGCTACCTCGATGCCCCGGAAAATTTACGCAGCGCCAGTCGCCAGCATTCAGAACCATCGTGGAATAAAAGAGATCCGCAAATACCAAGAAGCCGCTGGTGGCTTACAGATGCTATGTTTGTTGGCTTTCGTATTGTTCGTCCGCAGCAGCAACCAACAGCAGAAGAAGCAAATGCGTTTTACGATAAGTATTTAAAAAAATGATTGCAACAATTCTATAAAACAACACATATGAAACAGAATGATTCAAATAACAAACAAACAACCCGCAGGGAATTTGTAAAAAATTCTTCCCTGATTGCAGGCGGTTTGATGGCAGCACCATTGCTTACAAAAGCAAATTATTTTTCCGGTGCAGATGATACTATTAAAATAGCATTAATTGGTTGTGGCGGACGCGGCACAGGTGCAGCTACACAAGCTTTATCAACCAAACAAAATGTAAAGCTGGTTGCAATGGCTGATGCTTTCCAGGACAGGTTAGACAGCGCCTACAAATCAATAGGCGATGAAATTGACGCCAGGAAAATTGATGTGCCTGCCGACAGAAAGTTTGTTGGCTTTGATGCATACCTTAAAGCAATTTCGCTTGCGGATGTTGTTATTCTTGCAACGCCTCCGGGGTTCAGACCTATTCATTTTGAAGAAGCTATAAAACAGGGCAAACATGTTTTTATGGAAAAGCCTGTAGCTACTGACCCTGCCGGTGTACAAAAAGTTTTAGCAGCAGCAGCTATTGCCAAACAAAAAAAATTGAATGTGGTTGTTGGCTTACAACGCCATTATCAAAATTCATATCGCGAATTATTTAAACGTAAAGACCTCATTGGCGATATCACTTCAGCACAGGCATGGTGGAATGGTGATGGTGTTTGGGTTCATCCCAGAAAAGACGGACAGACAGAAATGGAATACCAGATGCGTAACTGGTATTATTTTAACTGGCTTTGCGGCGATCATATTAATGAGCAGCATATCCATAACATTGACGTGATAAACTGGTTTAAGGGCGCATATCCTGTTAAAGCACAGGGCATGGGTGGCAGAGAAGTAAGAACGGGAAAAGACTATGGTGAAATATTTGACCACCACTTTGTAGAGTTTCATTATGCTGATGGCTCTATATTAAACAGCCAATGCCGTCATCAACCTAAAACAATGAGTAAGGTTGATGAATTATTGATTGGTACAAAAGGAAAGCTGTTTGCAGGCAATGCAAATATTGTTGATCACAAAGGCAAAGTATTATACCAGTTTGATAAGAAAACAGAAAACAATCCTTATCAAACCGAGCACGATGAATTGTTTGAAGCTATAGCGAAAGGACTATATAAGTTTGATAATGCTGAGTATGGCGCCTATAGTACAATGACAGCTATTTTAGGGCGTATGGCAACCTATAGCGGACAGGTAATTGAATGGGATAAAGCCCTTAATTCAGGTATGGATATTCATCCTAAAGTATATGATTTTGCGGCTGCACCTCCGGTATTGCCTAACAGTGACGGGTTCTACCCTATAGCGGTACCAGGTGTTACCTCGTATGCATAACCGCTGGTAATGTGTTTTTCTATATTACAAGGCGCTTTAGTAAAAGCGCCTTTTTATTTGCATGAGTTGAAAAACAATTCGTAATACCCTGATAAAAAACATCATATCGGCTGCATTTATTAATTGACATATATCAACTAAAAAAACACAATAATTTTTTTGTTTTGAAACTTCATCTTCTACATTTGCTGAACAAATCCTCACAACACAATGTTTAAAAAACATTATGTGCAACTCCTGGACAAAGCCTCATTAAATCCTCCGGCAATTTAAAATCTGGCATCAATATAACTATTTCACTTAACCGTAGTTTATTTCCAATTCTAACCTTTAAGCGCTATTCATTTTTTCAATATCACTCGCAAAAAACCACCCCGATTCCGACCTGTGGCAACTGAATCATTCACTCCTCAAAATGAAAAAATGAAAAAATTGATTGTATTAATTTACATAGCAGCAGCAACTATCTTGTTTGGATATGCAAAAGCAGAAACAACCAATTCTGCTTACCAGGTAACCATTAATGCAAAAGAAAATAAGAACATTACCTCAGCAATTTTTGAAGATGTTGCAGTAAAAGTGGTAAATAAAAAGGCTGAAATTACCTGGGCTACTGATAAAGAACAAAATAATAAACAATTTGAGATACAGAGAAGCAATGGCGGTGAAGCATTTAAAACGATTGCCATATTCTTTACACTGAAGGACAGCAGGGAAATAAAAAATTATAAGTTTAAAGATGAGATGAAAGGTGTATCAGGCGGAAAAGTGAGTTATAGAATTAAACAGGTTGACCTGAACGACAATTGCACATTCAGCAAAATTGTTGATATCAACTTTTGATCATCAGCTATTATCAAAGAAATCATTATTGTCCGATTAAAAGAATCTAAAATTCGTGAAACCCTTTGTTGTTGCGGGTTCTGCTCCCTCTCCGCGAGCCTGCCTGCCGGTAGGCAGGGAGAGGGCTGGGGTGAGGCGATTAACTGAATTTGAATAGCTTATTGATATTTGTCTAACAATAGTTTAAGATATTATTTACATTTTTATATAGAGGTTGTGAATTCCTAATCGGAAAAAGGCCCCTTGTCTAGGGGGCCTTTCATTAAAAAACGGGATCATCTCCTCAGATAGTTATACCTTTAGAAAGATTCGTACACTATTTAATCTCCTTTGACTAAAACCGGTAATTAAACGAAGACAAGTCGTTGTCCGTACCCAACAACAAATCAACAAAACACGAGACAATGGAACGTATTATCGGTACTATTAAAGTATTGGCCCTCGCATGCGCATGGGCAATAGCAACGCCTCTTACCTTACTTGCAAACGAAGGCAAATTAAAAAAGGAAAAAACATCACACAGCCACGATTCTACTGCAGTTGTAGAAATCGTTTCTTTTACAGGCGTATCTACCCAAAACAAAATTGATCTTGCCTGCAAAGTAAAAAGCAATTGCTGCTACAGCATATTCGTTGAGCGCAGTCGTAATGGAAAAAAGTTTTATTCCATCGGTTCGTTTTCTGATAATAAAGCGCTGGCAGAATATACGCTTTCTGATGAATCTCCGCTTCGCCAGACAAATATTTACAGACTTAAAATTATTGATAGCTGGGGTAAAATAAGTTATTCAAAGCTTATGGTAGTGCAATTGTACGACACGGAAGTGTTAGACATGGTGAGTGTAACACCCAATACATTGCTGAATAATCTGCATATAAATGTGCAGTTAAAAAACAAAGCGATGATAGTGATGCGGATTACAGACAAAGATGGTAATGAAATTTTTAAGAAGAAAGATACAGGAACAGAAGGATTTAATAGTTACGAGATGGAAGGAACGGGAAAGATGATGCCTGGCAATTATTTTCTGGAAGTACTTGTAAACAGTAAAGATCGGCTGAAAGTGCCTTTGATTAAAAGTTGATCAGAGCCACTACAACATGACCCCGTTTTTTTAATATCCTTAATAAGCGCAGACTAAATCTGCGCTTATTATTTTTTTCCAAGATAGTACTGCAGGTTTTTTACGTATTCTTCAAAAGCTTTTATGCCTTTAGTAGTAATCTTACAAATAGTTTGAGGGTAATTATCCTTGAACTTCTTGATCACGTCAATGTAGCCTGCATCTTTCAGTTTCTGTATCTGCACACTAAGGTTGCCTGCCGTAGCATTTGTTTTCTCCTTCAAAAAGGTAAATTCGGCTTCTTTAACTCCGATAAGAAGTGAAATAACGGCAAGCCTGAGCTGCGAGTGTAATATCGGATCTAAATCTTTAAACATTCAATACTCAATATTTTTTTCCGTTTTCAAAATCTTTTTAAACTTCGAGCGGAGCATAAACCCGGGAATAATCCATATCATACCAGCGGCTGTTGCCAGCACTAAATAGCTATTTTGATTTTGCAAAAAAAAGGAACCGGCTGCCATCAGTAAACATACTATAGCACTGACAATATGATATGGGAATTTTGCGATGAGGCCTGTTAGCAATGTAGCAAAGCCTAAAAGGATAAGAATAAAAGATATAACAAGATAATCCACGCCGGCAAATAATGCGGAGAGAGCAGCTATACAACTAAGAAAAAAACCTATCCACACATAATCAATTGTTTCATCAGTAAATGTTTTTGCTTTTTTCTGTTTTTCCTGTCTTCTTTGTATCCACGCCTGAACAAAAAAAATAGGAACAAGGATGTAAAAAGGATTCAGGGGAAGCCATATATACTTTTGCGCTACCAGAAAAGACAATAAAGAACATATCAATATGCTAAAACCGTAAATCAGGGCCGACATTCCGTTTTCATAGTAATATCCTTTGGCTTCATATATCATTTTACTGATCAGCTTCAGGCTTTCCTGTTCCGTAAGTTTTTGTTGTTGCATAAAGGAAAGTTTGTTAGAAAAAAACAGGCATGATTATTTATAGCTCGCAAGCATTTCTTCTACCCTGTTTTTACCCCAATGCGGGTAAAGTGGCTTGGGATTTTCTGCATTAAACAGTTCCAGTGTTTTTTCCAGCATCGGTTTAGCTTTATCTTTACCTCCGCCAAATTGTTCAGGCGTATTATATACACTGCTGGCTTGCAGAAAATGTAGCCTCGGATTATTGGGCTCCAGTTTCAATCCTTTTTCCAAAGCTGATGATGCTTCTGGCCCATAAGTTTGCCACCTCGTTTGCGGATCAACAAGCATTTGCTGTGTTGCTGCCATATTTCTCACAGCACATATTTCTGCATTATCGTTTATTGCTTCCGCTTTAGTACAAAAAGCTTTTATCTTTTCAGCATTGGCATCTTTGTCGAGCGATTGATCCATCCACCCTGCAGTTGAAAGCGACAGAGCGGCATAATAATAAGGCAGCCACTGGTTCTTTTCCGCATCGCCTATGCGGGCAAATGCATTTGACAGGTCAATAAAACCGGCTGTAGTTTTTACAGTGTCAAACTTTGTAAGATTTGCCTGCATGGCATTTACATATTTTTCATTTTGCGCCATTGCGGTTACTACCAGCAGGCACACCGCAAGCATTGAAATTATTTTCTTCATGATGTATGCTTTTCTTCCCTCCCCTGCAAGAGATTTGATTATTTGCTCCATACTACAGGGATTGTATGGAATATGCTTATTTAATTTAAAGATTATTATTAATAGCATCTTCTGTTCTGTCAATGCCGAAACTAAAGAATGCACCAAGAAAAACAAATGTCCTGGAAGGAGGTAGTATCGCTGCTTTTCTTGATCCATCGTAAGAATAATTGTATCCGTAAACCTGGCTGATACCAAAAATATTGTTCACTGTTAATACAAGAACGGTAAATGTTTTGCTGTCTTTCTTGAATAAGTTGGGCAAATAATTTAAGCTGAAGCTGACATTATTATAATCCATTGCTTTTCCCTTATCGGTAAATGTATATCCATTGCCATCGTGCATAATATTGTAGTATGGCCTGCCACTGGCATAGGTATACGACATATTAAAACCGGTTTTCCATTTGGTAACAAATTTTTTCATTACCAGCGATGCCGTATGCTTTGCTGCAAAGTTTGGCTGAATAGCGTAAGGGAAATTGGTATAGTCTCTTTTTGTATCGAGGTAGGAATAAGATACCCAGTAATCTACATTCTTAATCGTTTTTTTATCGCGCCAGAAAATCTCCAGCCCTTTTGCATCGCCATATCCATTATTATTTACAGCCACCTGCTGCGCTGCATTTACCATATCGGTTTTAATAAGGTGATTGTATTTTTTATAAAACACTTCTGTCCTGAAAGTGGTTTTGCTGGTTACCTTTTGATACTGCGCTATATAATGTGTGGCTTTTGAAAAAGTAAGTACATCCGGTGAAGGCAGGTATTTCTTTTCAGGATTTTGATAAAATACACCATAAGCAAGGGAAGCCTGGCTCCGTTTGCCTGTTTTGTACGCCAGCGATACACGTGGCGCTATATTACTTTTATTTAGCAGAGAAGAGTTTTCAAAACGCCCCCCGATTTTAGCAGCCAGGTCGTTGGTAATATAAATATCCGTTTCTGCAAATGCAGCTTTTAAATGATCAATAATGCTGCTGGTAAATTTTTGCCCGTTGTATAAAGTATAATGATATTTATCGTTGCTGTAATTATATTCGCCACCAAAACGAATAACAGAAATACCCATCAGCCTTTTATCAATCACTGCTTTGGCATTAAAGTATTGACCGGGAGATTCCAATCCAAAATTTTTATAGGCAAGCGCCGGTATCTCTGCTTCCTTTTCAGCAGCATCCTGCAATCGTCCTTCAATATTATCTTTATTGGTGGAATAAGAAACGCCGGTGGTGAGCTTCCATCCATTACCCAGGCTTTCCCTGTAAGAAAGGTTATGGTACATGTTAAAATTTTTGATGTTGAAAGCATCATAATAGCCAGTGGTATCAATGCCGGGTGTTATTATACCCAAACGGTTGGCACTAAAATATCCATAGTATTTAATAATGCCTGTTTCTGAAGTTTTAATTCTGAAGTTCGCGTCTCCTTCATGATACTCCGGTATTTTGGAATAATCCTGTCTTTGTTTAATGGCTTTAAATGCAAGCCACAAATTAGCATAGCTATAACTTACGCCCCATGATGATTTTTTATTTTTGGCGAGATGCTGATGACCTGCACTCAGGCTTAATACTGATATACCTATATCGCTCGAACTTTGCTCAGGCAAATCAATAGACTCAAGTATTAATGCAGAAGACAAGGCCTGCCCATACAACGCGGAATAACCACCCGTACTGAACACGGTGCCTTTAAACAAAAACGGGGAGAAGCGACTGCGCTGCGCAATGCCCGGCACACTGCTGTAAAAAAAATTATTAACCAATGTACCGTCAATAAAAGTTTTGGTTTCAGCAGCCGTACCGCCTCTTACAAACAAGCCTTCGCTCTCACCCACCTGCTGTGCACCGGGTAAAGTTTTTAAGGCGCCGGTTACATCCGCGTTAGCGCCCGCAGTAGTGGCAATATCAATAGAGTTTAATACCGTTACTCTTTTTTTATCGCCTGCTTCAAAACTTCCGGCAGAAATAATTACGGCTTTTAATTCACTCACTTCTTCTTTAACAGAAATATTAATAGTGATATTACTACCTGCAATATCAATCATTTGTTCAGCAGGTTTATAACCTACTGCGGTTACTGCCAGCGTAAACTTTCCCTTTTCGGAAGTAGTGAAAGAAAAATTGCCTGAAGAATCGGAAGTTGCGCCATCGTAAGTATCTTTTAAAACAATGCTGGCAGAAGGTACTGGTTTACCTTTATTATCTTTTATATTACCCGATATTTTCGTTTGTGCCTGGCTGATATAGCCGGATAGTAACAGTATATATATTAAAGAGCAAAATTTCACGATTTATAAATTTATCTCAAATATAAAGTAGTTTATTTTATAAACCAAATACAGTGCATTCCAAATACTTTTAAAGTAATTTACTAACTTTTAAACTTTTTAATTCAAACACAAAAACTTCCCGATTGCAGTTGATTGCAATATGGCCCATTGTTCTGTGTGGTTAATTACGCAGGCAAAACAACACATGTGCCGAATCAGGCGCGCAGCCATAAAAGACCGGCAAGATGCATACAATATACCAGGAACCGGCTATTTAATTAGGTTGCTTATAAAGATAAAATACAGAGGAGTAAACCATCTCGTTATTGTCTGTAGCCGTTATTCGAAGCCTCACAGCAGTTCCTTTTTGCATTGGCTTACCACTTATAGTAAAGCTAAAATCTTTTGCCTCATCGGCATCAATACTCTGGTATAATTTATTATAGCGGGGCAATGCAAATTTTACATTCATTTTTTCTGCAAGTTTTTTTCCTTCCCGCCATTGCTTAAAAAAATAACTGTCTTCATTAATGGCAGCGGAATATATGGTTCCCCAATAGCTGTTTTCTTCTTCCACAGCTACAATTTCCATAATAAGCTGCCTGCTTGTTTCACCCGGGTTACTCACTGTAATATTAATAACATCTTCCTTAATGTTCATAGCTGTAAACAGCGTGTCAATGGTAAATGTCGGAACGCTGCTTATACGTTGTGCGTCAATATTTTTTCCCGACAAGAATACCAAAAGAAAGAACAATAGTTGCTTCATAAAACGACCCATTAGTCAGAGAAAACGGAAATGATCTCCAGAAAGTATTTTGCTTACCCCAGGATAATATATTAAGCAGTGAGATTTTGCAAATGTTAACTGCATGATAACAGTTATGCGTAAAACAAAAATATTGAACATCTCATTTACACATTAACCAAACCGTTCTACCTCAAATGGTTTGATATCCATGGCTGGTTTTTCTCCATTCACAATTTCAGATACCAGTTTTCCTGTACCGGCACCGGTGCTTAACCCAATCATTGCATGGCCGGTTGCAACAACTACATTATTATACTTTTTTATTTTGCCTATATATGGCAAACCATCTGCAGAGCATGGGCGATAGCCATACCATATATCTTTTTCTTCTGGAACAGGTATATCAAATTCTGTATAATAACGTTTTACCGCGCTTACAATACCTTCTACACGTTTATAACGGGGCGGAGTACTGGTAGGCACTACTTCCATTGTTCCTCCAAAGCGTATTTTGCTTCCGTCCATTGGGGTAAGGGCAACTCTTCCTTCCATTAATACGGATGGGTGATTTATGTGGTAAGGAGAATTTTCAAGCGTAATGGAATAACCACGCCCCGGCATCAGTGGAATTTTGGTATCTGCCAGGGCTGCTATTTCTCTTGACCATGCACCGGTTGCAATAATAACCTGGCTGGCATCATAGGCGTTTTTGGCGGTAATTACTTTATTAATGCTGTTCCCTTTTTTTTCAAATTTTATAACTGCTTCATTAGATACTAACTGTACACCACTTTGTTTTAAAATATTAATCAGCCCGTGCATTAATTTTTGCGGATATAAATGAGCATCGCATTTAAACAATATTGCGCCAAGCGCATTTATTTTAGTATGAGGCTCTAATTGTTGCAATTCTTCCGCATTGAGTAAAACAGCATCCAGCCCTATTGCATTTGCTTTTTCTACGGTGTGATGCGCATGTTCCGCAACCGGCGTTGTCTGGAATATTTCGAGCAATCCTTTATGCTCATACGCAAAATCAAAACCCGGAATTTTGGTCCAGCTCTCGTATTCCTTCTGGCTTAATATGGCAATATCACGTAAAGGTATAGCCGAAGTTGCTACATGGCGGTCGTTAGCGCTTTTCACAAATTTTAATCCCCAGTCAATCAACGCGCTTTTTACAGAAGGCTGCACATAAAACGGGCTTTGCGAATTAAACATCCATTTAAAACCCTGCCATACTATACCCGGTGTAGCCAGCGGAACAAAATGGCTGGGGCAAACATAGCCTGCATTGCCATAAGAGCAGTTGTTTAAAAAATCATCTTTATCTATAACGGTAACTTTATGTCCGGATTTTTGAAGATAAAACGCGGAGCTTAAACCTATAATGCCTCCGCCTACTATCACTATATTTTTCATTGTATTGCAGGATTATGCTTTTGCAGGTTGCAAAATTAAAAGTTGCAGATCAAAATTGTTGTTTATATTTTATGCATTCCTGCATATATTTTAACCGTATTATCGTGAGGAGCGAGACAACAGGCGCGAGATTTTTTTCATTTGATATATTCCGGCATACACTCCCTCATTTCAATGCCTGATTATCCTTCCGTCTTCCATCTCAATGGTTCTTCTGGTGCTTGCTGCAAAATCATTATCATGGGTTACAATTAAAAGCGTTTGCTTAAACTCTTCAGAAAGCTGGCGGAAAGTTTCAAAAACAATCTCACTGTTTTTCTTGTCAAGATTGCCTGTAGGTTCATCACCCATAATAATAGCAGGGTCGTTGATGAGTGCCCTGGCAATGGCCACACGCTGTTTTTGCCCCCCGGATAAATGATTGGCTTTTTTATGCGCAAGATCTTTTATGCCCAGGTTATCAAGCCATTTCATTGCACGCATTTCAATCTCGGCTTCAGAATATTTGCTTAAACGAAGCGCAGGCAGCATCACGTTCCTCAGCACTGTAAATTCATTCAGCAGGTAATGAAACTGAAAAACAAAACCGATTTTTTCATTGCGTATATGTGCGAGATCTTTTTCTGATTTGCTCGACATCAATTCTTCATCAATACATAATTCACCGGTATAATCCGTATCCATTGTAGAAAGAATATACAGCAGCGTGGATTTTCCGCAGCCCGACTTACCGATAATAGAAGTGAACTCTCCTTTTTCAATAGTAAAACTTATATTATGCAGTACAGGCATCAGCACAGGGTCTTTAAAGCTCTTGTTAATATCCTTTGCCTGCAATATTGTTGTGCTCATACTATTTCCCCCTGATGATAATTACCGGGTCTACCCGGCTTGCTTTTCTAGCCGGAAACCAGCCGGCAAAAAATGTGGTGATTAAAGAAAATATAATAGCGATGATATAATACAAAGGATTGAAGTCAACCGGGAATGTTTTAATAGTTGGAAGCGCCGCTGTTTCAAACGGAAGCCGCTCAATAATGCTGCTTAATATATAGCCAAACAGCAAACCGGCAAAGCAACCTGTAATGCCAATGCTTATTGAAATGAACAGGAAAATTCTTTTTACATCAACACCGGCAAATCCTGTAGCCTTTAAAATGGCAATCGTATCCATTTTCTCAAAAATCATCATGTTGAGTATATTGTATATACCAAAGCCAGCAACAATAAGTAAGGTAATACCTACCGCGTATGAAATAATATTCCTGATATTGTTGCCGGTTTCAAATTGCGCATTGGCAGTTTGTATATCTTCTGTATTAGTATCAAAAACTTTCGCATATTCCTTTGCTATTGCAGGCGCTTGTTTAATGTCGTATAGCTTAACCTGTATATCCGTGATATAACTATTCGGTTTACCCAAAATGGTTTGTACAGTTGAGGTGTTTACAAAACTTTGTGTTTTGTCAAAATCGGCTAACCCTGACTGGTAGTACCCCACTACTTTTAATGGAAAGCGCTCACCCTGTGGAGTGGTAATTTGTATAACATCACCAATATCCGCAAGCAGTTTTTGCGCCAGCGGTTTGCCAAGAATAATACTGTTGGGAACATATTTCAAATCCATCGGCTTACCGGTAGTAACATACTCATTAAACTTATAAAACTTCACCTCCGATTCAATATCAATACCATTCATAAAGCCGGTAATATCGATTGAACCGGAATTAAAAAATACCTGCGTTGACACTTTTCTTGATACACCCAATACTCTTTTATCGTTTTTAAGAAAATCCATTATTTTATTGGCATTATAAATTTCCTACCTGCCGTTGGGTGCTTTTATAGAGCTGATAAAATTGTATGATGTATTATATTGACTGGATAGTTCTACAGGCTGGTGCTTACTTGGCACAATATCCCGGAATATCCTGATATGCGGTGTACGGTTTGTAATAAGCCCGTCGAGCAGCTTGTTTAACCCGTTCATAAAACCAAGCAATGTAACAAACATGGTAATACCGAAAGTAACACCAACAGCTGCTACTATAGTTTGCCGCATCCTGGCTCTTAGCAGCGATATCGCTATTTCTATGAGCAGCTTTGGTTTCATTCCGCAGGATTTAGCAGTTCATTTTCAGCGGTAATGCCAGAAGTAATTTCAACATACCTGGTATCCTTAACGCCTACGCCTACACGCACTTTAGTTTTATCTTTCAATAACACATACTCGTCGTCAATAAGATAGCTTCTCGGTATTAACAATGCTTTTTCTTTTGTGGTAATAATGATATTGGCTTCCGCGGTAAGGGTTAGGAAAAAGCTTTGGCGGACGTTTGGTAAACACCGCCTCTGCGGTAAAGGTGCGGGAGCGTTCATTCATCATCGGGTATATCTTGCTTATTGTTGCCTCAAATACTTCTCCTTTATAACTATCCATTGTTATCATTACCTGTTGCCCTTCATTTACCTGGCTTATATCGTATTCATCAATTTGAAGTTCCAGGTAAAGATTCTCTTTTTCACCAATAACAGCAATCGGCGTTTGTGCTGTTACCATTTCGCCCTGTTCTTTTAATACACTGAATACTGTTCCGTTAAGTTTGCTTTTAACATTGAGGTCACTTTCCTGTGCAGAGGCAATGGAAAGATTTGTTCGTGATTGCCGCGCTGTATAATCCAATTGTTTTTTAAGCTGATTATAGCGGAGCAAAGCGCTCTTATAATTTTGTTCCGAATTTTCAGCATTCAGCTTCCGTTGGTCAAGTTCGGTGCGTGTGCCAATGCCCTGGCTCCATAAATTTGACTGGCGATAGTACAATAAGGAATCATTCTGTTTTTTCTGCAGAGCAATTTCAGCAGCGCTTGCCAGTTCCTGCAACCGCTCCTGGTTATTAGCAATGGCATTATAGTTGGCAGATGTTACCGCATTTTGCCTGCTCAATTCGGCCGTTGAATTATTTATCAGCAAAAGCGTTTGCCCGGTTTTTACCGTATCGCCTTCTTTTATCAAAAGCTTTTCAATCACACCGGGAGTATTGGCAAACACCTGGTATTGATTGCTGCTTTTTACTGTGCCGGAGGCATATACAGATTGCGTAATGCTTTGGTATTGCGGATGAATGGTTTCCTGCTTCTTTCTGCATGAAATGAATGCGAAGAGTAAAAAAGCATACAAAGCTTTTTTATGCATAACTGTTTGTTTTCAATATTTAAACCGGTGTTAAGCCAATCAGCTCATGTATGTTATCGTTTACTCTTTCCGCGTTTCAGCTTTCACTCCTCAGTTCCTCAAAGTTATGTAAAGGCGGAATATGTTTTCAGTGATCTTCGTCATTGAGGCTAATGAATAATTTGAGGTGCTGACAAGAAATTCTAAATCGGCAGCCCAACGCTATTGTGCCATAATTTTAGCAGTAAAATGCCCGGCTCTAACTGTTAAAAAGCGCTTACATAAGAAAATGTGAGTGAAACGAATTCAAAACCTTATTACCTTCAAAAAATTATGTAGATCCGGAACATATTCATTTTGTGACAGGCGGGAGCACTGACTTTTACTTTGAGGAGACCTGTGAGCTATATATCGCTATTGAGTATTTCCTTAACTCAGCCATAGTACATATCCCACGTAAAAACAGGCGCCTAACGTGGATACTGGTATAGAAATATAGCAGGCTGCATCTTATAAATGAAATAGTATTTATAAGTTTGAAATTCTTGCCGGATGAGTCATAATTAAATATTTTTTATGAAGTGTAAAATCAGTATTGCGGTTTTGTTCCTGTTTTTTTACGGGTTTGTTACAGCGCAATCTTATGTTCCTGAAAGAAATAATACTGCCGTAAAAGTTAAACCGGTTGTAACCATTAAAGCATATGCATTTAACCTTGCTGATATAAGGTTAACAGGCAATAGCCCTTTTAAAAATGCCATGCAAAAGGATGCTGCGTATTTATTGCAGCTTGAGCCAGACAGGCTCTTGCACAGTTTTTATAAAAATGCCGGCTTGCCGGTAAAAGCTGAAGTATACGGAGGTTGGGAAAAAGAAGGCGTTGCCGGCCATACGCTCGGTCATTACCTTTCTGCCTGTGCAATGTTTTATGCTTCAACAGGAAATCCGGAATTTAAAAGAAGGGTTGATTATATAAGCGCTGAATTGTTGCGTTGCCAGCAGGCACGTAAAACAGGTTATGTGGGCGCTATACCAAATGAAGATTCCATTTTTGGAAAACTAAAAAGAGGAGAAATAAAATCAGGCGGTTTTGATTTGAATGGTGGCTGGTCGCCGTGGTATACTGTACATAAAGTAATAAGCGGGCTGATTGATGCATATTTATATTGCGGCAATACAACAGCTTTACATGTGGCTACGGGCATGGCAGACTGGGCAGGCGATGTGCTGAAAAATTTAAATGAAGCGCAGATACAGCAAATGCTTCGCTGTGAATATGGTGGCATGAATGATGTGCTGGCTAACATATATAGCATTACCGGTAATAAAAAATATCTCGAACTCTCCTATAAATTTTATGATGATTTTGTGATGAAGCCGCTGTCGGAAAAAATTGACCCTATGCCCGGCAAACATTCCAATACACAGGTACCTAAAGCCATTGGTAGCGCGAGGCAATATGAGTTAACCGGGAATGAACGAGATAAAACCATCGCGTCTTTCTTTTGGCAAACAATGGTACATCATCATACCTATGTAAATGGCGGAAACAGTAACTATGAATATTGTGGTGAAGAAGATAAGCTGAATGACAGGCTGAGTGATAATACAAGCGAAACATGCAATACCTATAATATGCTGAAGTTCACAAGGCATTTGTTTGCATGGCAGCCCAGCGCCGCCTTAGGCGATTATTATGAGCGGGCTTTATATAATCATATTCTTGCCTCGCAAAATCACGAGGATGGCATGATGTGTTATTTTGTACCGCTTCGCATGGGCACCCGCAAAACATTCAGCGACCAGTTTAATACATTTACCTGCTGCGTTGGCACGGGTATGGAAAATCATTCCAAATATGCGGAAAATATTTATGCCGAAGGAAAAGATGGAAGTTTGTATGTAAATCTTTTTATTCCTTCTTCACTAAACTGGAAAGCAAGGAATGCTATTATAGAACAGAACACCAATTTTCCTTCAGGCAACAAGACGGAGATAATACTTCATCCTAAAAAAAAGGAATCGTTTGCGGTGCATATCCGCCAGCCCTGGTGGGCAAAGCAAACAGCCATCGTAAAAGTGAATGATAAAGTAGTGCCGGTGCAAAAAGATGATGAAGGTTTTTTAACTATAAGAAGCGCATGGAAGAATAATGATAAAGTATCGGTTGAATTTCCGATGGAATTGTATACTGAAAGTATGCCTGATAATAAAGACAGGATTGCGTTGTTGTATGGCCCGGTATTGCTTGCAGGCATTTTAGGAAATGAAACGCCTGACCCGGTATATGGCGTGCCGGTTTTAATGACAGATAATCGCGACCCAAAAGCATGGATTGAAAAAACAAACTCTTCAATACTTGCTTTTAATTTAAATAAAGCCGGTATGCCGAAAGATGTTGCATTAAAACCATTTTATGCTGTGTCGCAGGAGTATTATAATGTATACTGGGATTTTTTTACAGAAACGCAATGGCAAACGCGGCAGGCGGAATATGAAGCAGAGAAAAAGAAACAGAAAGAGATTGAAGACATGACGATTGATTATTTCCGGATTGGCGAAATGCAGCCGGAGCGTGACCATAATTTAACTGCCGGTGAAAGGTCTTACGTGAGCGATGCATTGGGCATTAATGGAAGAGAAGCAAGGAAGGCAAGTTATTTTGCTTTTGAAATGAAGGTTGATTCTTCCATGCCTAATCGTTTGTTGTTTGTATATATCGGCGATGATAAAGACCGCAGGTTTGATATTGTTGTTGATGGCGAGAAAATACAAACCGTAGAATGGATGGGTGGTGAAACAGGAAAATTTTATAATGAATTTTATGATCTGCCACCTCAACTCATTTCAGGAAAAACAAAAATAACCGTAAGGGTTGAAGCGAACTACGATAAAACTGCAGGCAGGGTATTTGGCGCGAGAACGGTGAGGAAAATAATTAATTAATAGTTAAACACATAATAAAATATGTATTACTGTTAATGCTACTAATAACGGCTATCTATATAGCTTAATTACCCGCAAAGTGCTTCTATCTGCTGTGTTGTTTTGGCTAAAGGTTTACCTAAAATACGGCTTCCGCCTGCTGTAATAAAAGCATCATCCTCTATTCTGATACCTCCAAAATTTCTGAAAGCATCCAGCTTATCATAATTTATAAATGCAGTATGTTTATTTTCTGCTTTCCATAAATCCATTAATTCCGGAATAAAATACAAACCGGGTTCAATGGTTACTACAAATCCTTCTTCTAACGCTTTTGCCAGCCGCAGCGATTTTAATCCAAACGCTGTACTTTTTTTCAGATCATCTGTATAGCCTACATATTGCTCTCCAAGATTTTCCATATCATGCACATCAAGCCCCATCATATGACCAAGTCCACATTGAAAAAATAAAGTATGTGCACCTGTTGCAACAGCTTCCTTTACATCTCCTTTCATCAAACCAATCAGCTTAAGACCTTCAGCAAGCTTTTCACAGGCCAATAAATGTATATCGAGAAATCTTGTGCCGGGTTTTAGCGCAGCTAATGCGGCCTCCTGCGCATTAAGAACAATATTATATACATCTTTTTGCAAACTGCTGAATCTGCCACCAACAGGCGAAGTGCGGGTTAAATCACCGGCATAATGTGATTGCAGCTCTGCGCCACAATCACAAAGTAAAAGTTGCCCATTCTTTAGTATATTATTCCCTGCATGATTGTGTAAATACTGCCCCTGTGTAGTAAGTATCGTAGGAAAAGAAAGATTGCCTCCGGCACTTTTTGCAAGACCTTCCAATTGCCCTGCAACCTGGTATTCCGGTATTCCTTCGCATGATAGTTGCATTGCTTTTACCTGCATATCGGCAGTAACATTGATTGCCTTTTCAATTTCTGCAATCTCTTCGCCCGTTTTTATGGAACGCTGCTTAACAATGGCTTTTATAAGCGTAACAGAGGCTTTGTTATCTATCTCACCAAAAGGAATTTTCAACCACTCATTTAACTTAATCGCAGCTTCGGGTCTGTAGGGCTGCAAATAATGTATTGATCTTCCTGCATCAATATTTCGATGAAGCAGCGCCGGTAATTTTTCTATTGCCGCAACATTTGTTATTCCGGATTGCTCTGCCTGTTCTTTAACGGTTTGTACAACTCCTGTCCATACAATATCATCAATCGTTGCCTCATTCCCGAAAATTGTTTCAGTATTACTGTCAATATCAATTACAAAAAACAGGGAAGGCCTGTTAATACCTGTATAATACAAAAAACTGCTATCCTGCCGGAAATGATAAAGATTATCTTTGTAATTCATACTGCTCTCTTCATTTCCTGCCAGCAGAATGATCCCTTCTTTAACCAATCTCTTTAATTCATTTCTCCTTTTTATATACGTTTCTTTATTAAACATCGTAACTATAATTATCAATAAAGTGAAAATCTAATCTTTCTAAAATCAACGATTATAGCAATTCCATTAAATCATTTAACTGCTATTGTTTTCTTCACCATTCAAAAAAGCAAATGTTATAACACATTAAAAAAATTACGGCACCGGATCATACCCATGACCACCCCACGGATGGCAGCGGCTGATGCGTTTTACGGTAAGCCATAATCCTTTTATCAAACCATATTTTTTAAATGCCTCGATACCATATTGCGAGCATGTGGGCGTAAACCTGCACTTAGGGCCAAGTATAGGAGATATAACAGCCTGGTATAACCTGATTAACCAGATAAAAGGCAGGCTAAGTATTTGCAGTATTTTTTTCATCCAGTTTTTGAATAAGTCTTTCCAAAATTAACCTTAGTTTTTCATGCATTTGTGCAAAAGAAGATATTTCCCTGCTTACATACACAAAAAATATGTTTATACTTTTTTGTGTATTGGCTAACTTTTGCTGCAAGGGGTCTTTTTGAAGCCGGTATGCTTCTCTTGTAATTCTTTTTATCCTGTTGCGGTCAACCGCTTTTTTAAAATTTCTTGTACTAACGGTAACGCCTGCCTGTAATGATGTTGCGCTGCTGTTATTTGCGGCAGTTATTATATAATGCACTTTAAACGGATGTATAAAAAAGCTTTGCCCGGCATTGAATAACCGGTCAATGCTTTTGCGGCTTTTTAACCGCTCTGTTTTTTTTAAAGTGAATTTCTTTGCCAATGGTACACAAAAATAGCCCTGAAACAGGGCTATGAAAGATTTTTATTACAATGATCTGCGGCTTGCGCCTGCAAATCAAAATCGTATATTATTTTGCTCCTTTCTCGTCGGAAATAGTCAGCTTTTTACGGCCTTTTTTACGACGGCTTGCCAATACTTTGCGACCGTTAGCAGTTTGCATACGTTTACGAAAACCATGTACTGTTTTACGACGGCGCTTATGCGGCTGAAATGTACGTTTCATTTTATTTTACTTTTTCACTTTTTGAATAATAGCCCGGAGAAGCGGACAGTTTTCAAAGCCATTTACCTTTTACAGACGGGTCACCACACCCTTTCTGCCCAGGCTGGATGAAAGGACGGCAAAGGTAAGGGTTCAGCTTCATATTTCAGGCATTTTTTCCGGCAAGTTTTACTTCTTCCAGGTTGGTATGCTTTGCATGGGTATCCCTGCCTAAAAATATGGTAGCATGCGCATCAAAATCTGCCGGCGAGTCGGTGGTAAAAAATTCCAGTTCAGCATGTTTGCTGCATCTTTCTTCCATTTCAGGATGGCGAACCAGGTAATCAGCAAGACTATCCGCCACAATTTCGCCCTGCGATAGCAAGCTGATACCGCCTGGCAAAAACTGTTGTATTTTATTTTTTAGCAAAGGATAATGTGTGCAGGCTAATAATATGGTATCTATATTTCCAGATTGACTCAATAATTTCTTCAGATCTTTTTCAATAAAATAATCTGCCCCGGCGCTGTTGTATTCATTATTTTCAACTAAGGGCACCCACATAGGGCATGCCTGCTGAAACACGTTTACTTCGGGATAAAATTTATTTGTTTCAATAATATAAGATTCAGACAAAACCGTACCTGCTGTTGCCAATATACCTACTTCATTTGTTTTGGTATAATCACCAATTTTTTCTGTTGTTGGGCGTATTACACCAAGCACCCTGTTATGCGGAGCTATTTTTGGCAGATCGTTTTGCTGTATAGTGCGCAATGCTTTTGCCGAAGCAGTATTGCAGGCTAATATTATCAGCGGGCATCCTTTTGCAAAAAGCCATTGCACACATTCTAACGTATAGTGATACACGCTTTCAAACGACCTGGTGCCATAAGGCGCCCTCGCATTATCGCCTAAATAAACATAATCGTACTGCGGCAGTTTTTTTATAATTTCTTTCAAAACAGTTAACCCGCCGTAGCCGGAATCGAATACTCCAATAGGCTGTTGATTCATACAACAAAGAAAAGATTTCAGCTTAAATAAAAAAAGCCGCTCCTTTTATGGAACGGCTTATATAAAAGTAAATGATATAATTATTGTTTTTTTGCTCCTGTAGCAGGTTTTACAGCTTCTTTTGTACCAGGCTGATCAACACCGGCAGCGCCAGTTGGTAATTTAACTCCTAACTTTTTAGCCACTAAAGGTAGTAGATCATCTGCTGGTGGTGCTACCCACAAACCTTCTTGTTTGAATACCCATGTATAACCATTTTCTTTAGCTACGGTACTGATTAGTTCATATGCTTTAGAAAAATATGGATTCAATACTTCACCCTGTTTTCTCTG
This sequence comes from Chitinophagaceae bacterium, assembly GCA_020847395.1. Classification (GTDB taxonomy): domain Bacteria; phylum Bacteroidota; class Bacteroidia; order Chitinophagales; family Chitinophagaceae; genus Agriterribacter. The sequence goes on along the minus strand of JADLCD010000021.1, from coordinate 21,030 downwards.
CATTTCGCTTTGTAAATATTGATCCCAGTTTTGGATAATCTGCAGGTAATTTGCTGCTTCCTGCTGCACCTGCTGCTTGATAGCTGCAGGTGTAGCAGGAGATTTAGCTATTGAATCTTTGCGTTTATATTCACCAACATAAAATGGCAAAGCGTTATCAAGTGAATCTTTGCGGAATTTTTGCAGGATTGAATCTGCTTTTTTAATGTCAGGCATCAAGGATACAACTTCTTCAATATTAACATGCCCGAATTTGTTTTGTGCATTTGCAACGTTTCCAATCAGTACCAGTGCAAAACTTACCGCTACCAGGGATAAAACCTTTTTCATATTAATTTTAATGTGCTTTTAATTGTATGTAAAGATGAAAAATTGATTCAGTTAGTTTGGTTAATAAAAGCCTTTAACATTTATTTAGTTACCCCAAGCATCTTCAAAATATCCTCACTACGATCTAATTTGGGGTCGGCAAAGATAACGGTAATTCCTTCACTTTTGTCTAAAATAAAATCATAGCCTTTTTCCACAGCCAGCTTCTGTACTGCATTGTAAACCTTATCCTGTATAGGTTTTATGAGTTCCTGCCTTTTTTTAAACAGGTCTCCTTCAAAACCAAAACGTTTACGCTGTAAATCACGCAGTTCCTTTTCTTTATTAAACAATTCGTCTTCTCTTTTCTTCTTTAAATCATCACTCAGCATCACCTGCTCGGCATCAAAATCGCGGTACATTTTATCGAGGTTATTCTGCAGTCCATCTAATTCTTTTTGCCACGAAGCGCTGAATTGATCGAGTTGCTTTTGCGCGTCTTTATACTCCGGAAGTTTATCTAAAATAAATTTAGTATCAAGAATAGCATAGCGCTGCGCATTTGCTGTAAAAGCAGCAAAACATATGCAGGCAATAAAAAGTATTTTCTTCATACACGTTGTTTTAAAAGTTAGGCTGAAATATACACTGTAAAATACAGCATTGCTTTCAAATATTATTCCGGTTCAAAGCCAAGCATAAAGGTAAACCTTGTTGCATCTTTAAACGTTGCACCCGGGGCAGAAAGGCGATCAAGCCCTAATCCATAGTCAAAGCCAAGCAAACCAAACATCGGCAGATAAAACCTTGCGCCTAAGCCCACAGACCGGCGTAAGCGGAAGGGATTCCAGTCTTTAAACTCATACCATCCATTGGCTGCTTCAAAAAATGCCAAGCCATATATGGTGCTGCTGGGGTTGGTTGCAAAAGGATACCTTAACTCCATTGTATACTTGTTAAATATAGTGAAGAAGGTAGTGGTAGATTGCTGATCGGGGTTATTAGTAGGATCAGAAGTATTATACACAGGATAACCCCTGTGTGCAATAATATCATAACCTAGTATACCAAAGTTATTGGTCAGTCCCGCATCACCCACCTGAAAGCGCTCAAATGGTGATATATCCAGGTTTTTATTATACCTGCCAATGAACCCGTATTTAGCCGCAAACTTTAAAACAAATTGTTTGCTTTTATCTTCGCCCGAAGGTGTGCCCAATGGCACATAAAACTCCGTATTTATACGCCATTTATGATACTCCACCAGCTTATACTTGTTTTCTGCATTTTTAAGACTGGCTTCACTTCTAAACAAAGAATATGGTGGTGTAAAGGCGCCGCTGATCATAAAACTGGTACCCCTCCTGGGAAAAATTGGCTGGTCTATAGATGAACGCGACAGCGCAAGTTTAAGATTTATAATGTTTGAGGTAGCATTAGATAGTCCTGAAAAGAAACCCGGATAGTTCTTTAATTTATACCGTGTGTAATTCAAGGCATATACCAATGTAAAATAGTCGTCCGGCCATTTCAATTGTTTTCCTAAAGAAATTGATGCGCCAAAAGCTTTCAGGTAAGAAGAGTCGGCTCTTTGGTTGGTATACCTATATGTATAAGGATCCCATGCATTGGCATATTTAGAACTATATAAACTTACGGTAAGCGAATTTCTTTTTTTGCCTCCCAACCAGGGTTCTGTAAACGAGAAGTTGGTTGAACGGAAGTATCGTCCGTTAGACTGGAAGCGAAGGCTGAGCTTTTGCCCGTCTCCCGATGGCAAGGGGCTCCACGAAGATTTCTTTAAAATATTGCGGATAGAAAAATTGTTAAACACAACGCCCACGGTACCGGTTAAGCCAATACCACCACCCCAGCCGGCACTAAGCTCTAACTGGTCAGATGATTTTTCTTCGAGTGTATAATTGATATCCACAGTTCCATCATCAGGGTTAGGAACAGGATTGATACCAATTTTTTCCTGGTTAAAATAACCGAGGTTGGCAATTTCTCTCTGAGAGCGAATCAGGAATTCCCTGCTGAATTTATCGCCGGGTAATGTTCTTAATTCCCTTCTTACCACATGTTCCTTTGTTTTATCATTACCTGAAATTGTAATTCGTTTAATCGTTGCCTGCGGGCCTTCCGTAATACGTATTTCGTGATCAATGGTATCGTTATATACAGAAGTTTCAACAGGGTCTACACGAAAAAATAAATATCCATTATCGGAGTAAAGGCTGCTCACATCACCACCGCCATCTGCAGAAATCTGCTTGCCGAGGCGCTTATTTAATGTTTGCAAATCATATATATCGCCCTTTTTTATACCAAGAATTACCGATAGCAATGAATCGGGGTATTTGGTATTTCCCCTCCAGGTAATATTTCCAAAATAATATTTGTTACCCTCATTTACTTTAATGGCTACATTAAGATTGCCTTTCTTACTATAGAACAAAGTATCTTTTTCTATAACCGCATCGCGGTAACCAAGAGAATTGTAATATTCAAGCAATTTCTCCTTATCTTCTTTATACTTTTTTTCGCTGTATTTGGCTGAGTTGAAAACTTTAAACCTGAAATACGGGTCTAAATAATCCAGTGTTTTTGTTGGCGATAAAAAGCCGTAGTTATGTAAGTAGTCTTTGAAAGATATTCGTTCTTCATTACCATAAGGGCTTTTAGTTGTGTCCTGGTATAATGAAAGCCTGGTTTTTTCCTTTGTCCCTTTGAACTGTTTTTTTAATTTAAGGTCACTAACATTTTCGTTGCCTGCAATAATAATATTATTAATCCTCACTTTAGCTCCTTTCTCCACAACAAAAATCAAATCAACACCATTTGTATATGCAGTGTCGGGTCTTTCTATTACATTTATTGTTGCCCCCTGGAAACCCTTTTCTATATAAAATTTTTGGATAGCATCAATTGCATTTTGCTTTCTTGCTTCTGTTACTACCTGGCTGGCAGTAATAGCAATTTTCTCTTTTAAATCAGTTGCTTCCGCTTTTTTTATCCCTCTGAAAATTACTTTTGATAAACGTGGGCGTTCTACTGCGGCAATCTCCACCCATATTTTGTCGCCTTCCACTTTAGTAATGTATACTTCAATATCTGCAAATAAATTTTGCCCCCAAAGCTTTTCAATAGCTTTTGAAAAATTATCGCCGCCGGGTATTCTTATCTCATCACCCACGTTTAAGCCGGAAATAGAAGTAACAAGATTTGGATCAAAATACTGTGTGCCGGTAACTTTAATTTCGGCAATGGTATATTTTTTTGGAATAGTTTGATTGAAGATGCCCATTAATGCAGGGTCTACTGAAGTAGTTGGTATTGTGTCATTTACCTGTGCGTTAGTTTTGGTTGAAATAAAACTTAATCCAAGTAAAATAGTCAAAATCGTGCAGGTTCTTTGCATCCGTTTTTTAAGTTTCGCCCGGCAAATTAACGGGATTAATTAAAATGGTTTGTTAAAACAATGAGAGTTACAACAACTTCAAAGTGTATCTGTAGCAGCATTCCCTTTAATTTGTTCACCTGTTTTTCCAAATCTTCTTTGTCTTTGTTGAAAATTAATGATGGCTTCATATAAATGTTCCTTGCGGAAATCAGGCCAACGCGTATCTGTAAAATACAATTCAGCGTAAGCAAGCTGATATAATAAAAAATTGCTTATCCTGAATTCACCGCTTGTTCTTATCATTAATTCGGGATCAGGATAGGCGCTTGTTGATAAATAATTTCTTAACGTATCCTCACCAATTTGCTGAGGTGTTAATTTTCTCTGCTGCACATCAGCGGCAATAAGTTTTACCGCGTTCACCAACTCCCACCTTGAACTGTAGCTTAAAGCAATAATCAGCGTAAGTCCATTATTTTTACCGGTTAACTCAACAGCCTCAAGCAATTCCCTGCTGGCATATTCAGGCAGCATATCAATATTGCCTATTAGCTGAAGCCTTATATTGTTTTTATTAAGTGTGTCAACTTCCTGCCGAATAGTATCAGCCAGTAAAATCATCAATCCATTTACTTCCGGTTCGGGCCTATCCCAATTTTCGGTACTAAAAGCATATAAAGTGAGAAATTTAACCCCCAGCTCAGCACATCCTTCAACAATATTGCGCACGCTTTCCACCCCATGATAATGACCAAACAGGCGGTCTTCTCCCTTTTCCTGCGCCCATCTTCCATTGCCATCCATAATAATGGCAATATGCTGCGGAAGGCGGGATTTGTCAATATTATGCATCAAAGACATCAGTACAATTTAAAAAAGTCAGATTTCATCTGACTTGCGGCGCAAAGATATAAAGATTAGACAGGAATGAAGCAGCTATTTTGCGCGATTATCACAGCCATGCTTTTTTCTATACAGACGCCTTATTTTTCTGGAAATACTTACAGGCAGGTTGTAATCCGCATACCCCGCATTTGGGATTGCGGGCAATGCAAATATACCTTCCGTGCAAAATAAGCCAGTGATGCGCTTTATGAATGAGTTCAGCAGGAATATGTTTAATTAACTGTTTTTCAGTAGCCAGCGGAGTTTTGGCGTTGCGGGTAAGCCCTATTCTTGCCGAAACCCTGAACACATGGGTATCAACCGCCATATTGGGCTGTTTATCAACTACCGAGGTAATTACATTGGCTGTTTTTCGCCCAACACCCGGCAGGCGAACCAGTTCATCTACCGTTAAAGGCACTCTTCCATTAAAATCCTTAACCAGCATATTAGCCATGCCTATAAGGTGCTTTGTTTTATTATTGGGGTAAGATATGCTCCTGATATATGGAAAAAGTTCGTCAAAACCCGCCTGGGAAAGCGTTTCAGGATTGGGATAGCGCTCAAAGATAGCAGGTGTTGTAAGATTAACTCTCTTATCTGTACACTGGGCCGAAAGAATAACCGCAACCAGCAGTTGATAAGGATTGTCGTATAGCAATTCCGTTTCTGCTTCGGGCACATGCTCCCCGAACCAGGAAATTACAAAATTGTAGCGCTGTTGTAGTGTCATTTATTAATGTGCAAAGGTATTAAATGACAGCGGAGCAATTGATGGAAGAAGATAAATTATGGCTGAAAAAACAAAAATTTATGTGTGTTGTTCTGTTATAACCAACACACATAAATTCATTAGCAAAATGCTGTAATCAGGTTTTTGAAAACTTAATGATGTTCTACTTCTTTACCCACACCTGCATAATTCAATAAGGATTGAATAACTGAAGGTCTTGGAGACTGTATGATGGAATTAAGTCCGTTTGCGGCTTTTTTAATAGCTTCAAACTTTTCGCGGAGTATCCAATTGGTATCCAAGGCATGCTTTATAGCTGCTGTTTCTTCGGTGGATGTTTCTTTGTATAAGTATCTTATCATGTTTTCAGGCGTATAAATATCCATAAGCAATCCATTTAGACTGTAATCAAATCAATTAAATAAAAAACTCTACGGTTTAGGAGGATATTTAGATTCTTGTACGGATTTATTGGCGTTTGTCCAAAAGGCGGGATTAGCTTATAGCATATAAAACGAGGCAGTGAAACTTATATTGTAAAAAAGCAAAAAAATTTAGTACAGCTACTTTTCTTCGATAATGAACAAGTCTTCATTATTTTTTTTCATCATATATCGCTCTCTTGCTGCTTTTTCTGTAGATGCAGGGTCGCCTTTCAATTCAGAAAGTTCCTTTTTTAAGGCATCTACCTGCTCAGCATAATAAGCTTTTCCTTTTTTTAAATCTCTTAATTCACTCCTTCTTTCCATCTGCATAAAAATATCATTGTGGTCAAAAAACAGCAACCAAACCACAAAACCTGTTGCGGTAAGAATGTATTTGTTTTTTAACCAGCCTGGTATTTTTTTAAGCAAATCCATGTTAATGTTGTTTCAGGTTACAAGTTTCAGGTTACAGGTATTTAGAATTAAAAACCGGTTTAAAAATAGTAAGCTTGCCAGAAACCTGAAACTTGTAACCTGAAATTTTTATTTTCCAAATATAGCTTTTCCGTTGGGATAAATAGCATTTTCGCCCAATGCTTCTTCAATCCTGATTAACTGGTTGTATTTAGCCAAACGGTCTGTTCTTGAAGCGCTGCCTGTTTTTATTTGCCCGCAATTCAATGCTACAGCCAAATCCGCAATAGTGGTATCTTCTGTTTCGCCGCTGCGGTGGCTCATAATAGTTGTATAGCCGCTTGATTGCGCCAGTTGAACAGCATTGATGGTTTCAGTAACTGTTCCTATCTGGTTTACTTTAATTAATATGCTATTGGCAATACCTTTATCAATACCTTCCTGCAGGCGTTTTACATTTGTTACAAATAAATCATCACCCACCAACTGACATTTTGAACCGATAGCGTCGGTGAGTTTTTTCCAGCCTGTCCAATCATCTTCAGCCATACCATCTTCAATAGACACGATAGGATATTTGTTTATCCACTCTGTCCAGTAAGCCACCATTTCATCGCTGCTGATGGTTTTACCGCTGCTCTTGTAGAATTTGTAAGTATTGCTTGCTTCATCAAACATTTCTGTGCTGGCAGCATCCATCGCGATAGCGATTTGATCGCCTGCTTTATAACCTGCCGCATCTATTGCCTGCAATACGGTTTCAATAGCTTCTTCATTGCTTTGAATGTCGGGTGCAAAACCGCCTTCATCGCCTACGTTGGTGCTGTATCCTTTTTTCTTTAATACAGATTTCAGGTTATGAAATACCTCAACTCCCCACCGCAAACCTTCGCTGAAGTTTGGCGCGCCTACAGGAATAATCATGAATTCCTGGAAATCGATTTTATTATCTGCATGCACACCACCGTTCAAAATATTCATTAATGGCATTGGCAGTACTGTAGCATTTACACCGCCGAGGTATCTATACAAGGGCAAATTGCTTTCCTGCGCGGCAGCTTTAGCAACAGCCATAGATACAGCCAATGTTGCATTTGCACCTAACTTAGCTTTATTGGAAGTGCCGTCAATTTTAATCATCAAATTATCAATATACGCCTGTTTGGTTACATCAATACCTATCAACTGGTCAGCTATAATATCATTTACATTGGCAACAGCTTTCAATACTCCCTTTCCCTGGTATATGGATTTATCACCGTCTCTCAACTCAACCGCTTCGTGCTTACCTGTAGAAGCGCCGGAAGGAACGGCAGCTCTTCCTACCAAACCATTTTCAGTTATTACGTCAACTTCAACTGTTGGATTACCGCGGCTGTCAAGGATTTGTCTTGCATGTATATCTGATATAAAGCTCATCAGTAGTTATTTTTAGTGTGTTGTTTTAATTATGTGCAAAGAAAAGGTTTTCAATTTTTGCTGCAAAAATTAAGTGAAGAAAGAGTAGCCTCACCTTCCTTCCTCCTCTCCGAAAGAGAGGAGGCGGTACTGTATTTCAGCCTATCTCTCCATCTCTCTTTCCAATGCCTGTCCGGTAGGCAGGGAAAGAGAGCGGTGCTGTATCTCTTTAATGAACAATATATCTTCCAATGCAACTGTAATAACTTTATTGATCAATACTTGGGCTGTTTCTTTTTTATCAATATCGTTGAAAAGCGGGCCGCTGTGTTTAGGACTCCTTCAAAGCCTATCTCTCCTTCTCTCTTTCCAAAGGAAAGAGAGCGGTGCTGCATATCTTTAACGAACAACATAACTCCCAATTCAACAATTGTAACCTTACTCTTCAACATACAACAGCGCTACTATTTATCAGCTCTTTTGCGGAGCAGGCCTTTGTGCCGGGGTCTCCTCTCCTTTGGAGAGACCGTGGGGGGCTGTCAACGCCTTAAAAATATTCTCCAAACTTTGACTTTCGCTGCGGATGCCGGTGATATTGAGATTATGCTGCAGCGCTCTTTCAATAATATGCCTGCGCAATTGCTCGGGGCTGCCGGTTGATAATTTGTATTGATTTTTTTCCAGCTCCTGTAAAGCGGAAATTTCAGCAATGCCTGCAAAAAAATTCTGTGGAACCGGTTCAGCAAATTCAATGATGATATGATGCTTTGCATCATTGCCTGATTGCAGATTAAGCAGTGTATCGTCAGCAACCAATTCTCCTTTATTAATGATTACAACACGATTGCAAACCGCTTCCACTTCCTGTAAAATATGGGAAGAAAAAAGCACGGTTTTATCTTTTCCCTGCTGGCGGATAACTTCGCGAATTTCTATGATTTGATTGGGGTCGAGACCGGTTGTAGGTTCATCCAATATCAATACTTCCGGCTCATAAATTAATGCGGCGCCTAACCCTACCCTTTGTTTATATCCTTTTGATAGTTGCCCTATTTTTTTTGTCTTTTCGGGACCTAATCCTACCAGATCAATTGTTCTGTTGATGGCTTTGCTTTTATCCGCAACTTTATGTACATCGGCAATAAATCCTAAATACTCCTTTACATACATATCGTAGTATAAAGGATTAGATTCAGGCAGGTAGCCGATTTTTTTTCGTGTTTCAAGCGGATGCACATTCACGCTCTGCCCGCATACAAACGCATCGCCTGATGTTTGCTGTAAATAACCGGTGAGTATTTTCATGGTGGTAGATTTACCCGCACCATTCGGTCCAAGAAAACCTACAATTTCTCCTTTTTGTACTGAAAAAGAAATATCGTTTACGGCTTTTTGTTCGCCATAAACCTTGAGAAGATTTTTTACTTGAATAGACATCCGGCAAAAATAATAAGTCCGTTCTACATTTAATTTTTATACTCTTCTTTCCAGGCATACCAGCCAAAAATCATCAGGCCAATTGCTATCGGGAAAAACACCACCACAAACACACCCCACTGAATTTTGGTATCAATAACGGGATGATGCGCTACTTGTTGCATAGCGGTTTTAATCAGGTAGTATAATGCCACCGGACCAAGCAGCATCCATACTAAACCAAGCCATTTTTTTAAAAGGTTCATTTTTTGAGCGTTGAGCTGAGAGCTATCAGCCGTCAGCGGTTAAAAAAATTTCGGGTTTTAGGTTGCAGGTTCCAAGTTGCATTTCAGTACCTGTCTATTGTTTCACATTTCACGTCTCACTATTGCCCATTCTCTATTCTCCATTGCCTATTCAGTTGTGCCTCAGGTCTATCCTCTCACATCTCATCATTCACCTCGCACTTCTCACGTTTCCTTCTGCTGCTGTATGTAAACCTATAAGGTTTGCAGCGCTGCTATGCCGCCCGGCAAACCTTATAGGTTTCGTCAGAGTCTCAAAGCCGATAGCTGATGACTGATAGCTAATCCCCCACATCAGGATCAATCTTATTACTTACATACAGCGCTCCTATTACAAAACATATTGCCGATACAATAATCGGGTACATCAAACCCACTAATTTATCTCCCGTATTTATGGTGGTAAGCAATAAAGCGATGAACGGTGTTAACCCGCCAAATACACCATTGCCGATATGATATGGCAGCGACATGGAAGTATATCTTATTCTCGTAGGAAATAATTCTACCAAAAAAGCCGCTATAGGGCCATATGCCATGGTTACAAAAATTACCTGCACAAATACCAGCAAAACAAATTTCCAGTAAATGCCGGTGGGCACCTTTTTATCAATATACGTTACTGCCGCCTGCGCCATAGATTTTGACGCATCAGCAAAAACCGTATCCACATTTTTCTGCGTGTAGGCGAAACCGTCAGTAAATGATTTTTTTATTAAAGTTGTTGTGATAATATTATTACTGACCGTATCTTTTTTTATTTGCGGCCCGCCTGTAAAAGCAGGTGTTATTGCCTGGTAAGCAGTTGTATCAGACAATAACAGGAATTGTTTATAGATTGGTTTATAAAAAATAATAGCGAGCAGCATACCGCCAAGCATAATCCATTTTCTGCCAACCTTATCACTCCATGAACCAAATACCACAAAGAACGGTGTGGCAAAAAGTATTGCCCATATTAATATGGTACGTGATTGCCCGAAATCTATTTTACAAACTGTTTCAATAAAATTCTGCGCATAAAACTGCCCGGTATACCACACTACGCCCTGGCCCATAGTGGCGCCGAATAATGCCAGCAATACCATTTTTAAATTGGCTTTATGCACAAAACTTTCCCTCAGTGGATTTACAGAAGTTTTTCCTTCGGCCTTTAGTTTGGCAAACAAAGGAGATTCATTCATTTTTAACCTGATGTAAATAGATACTATCACCAGCAGAATAGAAACCAAAAAGGGAATACGCCAGCCCCAGTCGTTAAATTTTTTAATGGAAACAGCAGGATCACTATCAAGGTTTTGTCGCACCAATAATATTACACCCAGTGAAACAAACAAACCCAGTGTGGCTGTTGTTTGTATCCACGAAGTATAATACCCTCTTTTATGGGCAGGCGCATGTTCTGCTACATAAGTTGCCGCGCCGCCATATTCACCACCTAATGCAAGCCCCTGCAGCAATCGCAATATCAATACAATAATAGGCGCTGCAAAGCCAATGCTTTCATAAGATGGTATCAATCCTATGGCAAAGGTTGATCCACCCATAATAATCAGCGTTAATAAAAAAGTGTATTTGCGACCAACGATATCGCCCAGTCTTCCAAATACTAAAGCACCAAATGGCCGTACAATAAAACCTGCCGCAAATGTGGCTAATGTTGAAAGCAATGCCGCAGTGGGATTGGTTTTAGGAAAAAACTGGCTGGCTATAACTGTAGCAAGACTGCCGAAAATATAAAAATCATACCACTCTATTAATGTACCAACTGATGATGCGCCGATAATTTTCCAGATGCTTTTGCTTGACGTAGACATTGACTGCAATCGATTGAAGGGTTGAATATACTAAATATGTTTATCCGAAATTTCATTTTTACGTATGAGCGAAAATGAGGACATTGCAAGTCGTTCGTAACAAGCGAATATTTTTAATCCTGAATAACTAAAAATTTCTGAGCCATATGTCATATCCTTACCAGATAAAATCATACGAAGCATATAAAGAAGCATACAAAAAAAGTGTTGAAGACCCCGAAGGTTTTTGGGCTGATATAGCCAATAATTTTCAATGGAGAAAGAAATGGGACAAGGTATTAGACTGGGATTTTACAGAACCTAAAGTAGAGTGGTTTAAAGGAGCGAAGCTTAATATTACAGAGAATTGTATAGACAGATACTTGCCTGAAATGGCCAACCAGCCTGCTATTATATGGGAGCCCAATAATCCCGAAGACAGGGTGAGAATTGTTACCTATGCGCGGCTGCACAAAAGAGTTTGCCAGTTTGCACAGGTATTAAAAAACCTGGGGGTAAAAAAAGGCGACAGGGTTTGTATTTATATGGGCATGGTGCCGGAACTTGCTTATGCAGTGCTTGGCTGCGCAAGAATCGGCGCCATACATAGTGTAATCTTCGGTGGATTTTCTGCCCAAAGTATTGCCGACAGGTTAGAAGATGCAAAAGCGGAGTATATTGTAACCTGCGATGGCGCTTACCGCGGCGGAAAAGACATACCATTAAAAAGTATTATTGATGATGCGCTGATTGGCAATAAAGTAGTAAAAAAAGTAATTGTATATACCCGCACCAGAACACCCGTATCTATGCTGAAAGGCAGAGATGTTTGGTGGGAAGATGAAATGGAACACGCGGAAGGACAGGTGGAGAAAAACGGAATGGTTTCTTTTCCTGCCGAAGAAATGGATGCCGAAGATCCTTTGTTTATATTGTATACCTCCGGCAGCACAGGCAAGCCCAAAGGTGTAGTGCATACCTGTGGCGGATACATGGTTTGGACCAACTATACTTTTGTAAATACTTTTCAATACCAGCGCGGGCAAAAACATTTTTGTACGGCGGATATAGGATGGATTACAGGCCATAGTTATATTTTATATGGGCCATTAAGTGCCGGTGCAACTTCCGTAATGTTTGAAGGTGTACCCACCTGGCCTGATGCAGGAAGGTTTTGGGAAATTATTGATAAATACAAAATAGATATACTGTACACCGCGCCAACGGCTATACGTAGTTTAATGAGCTTTGGTCTTGAACCGCTTAAAGGCAAAGACCTTTCATCGCTGAAGGTTTTAGGAACCGTGGGTGAACCTATTAATGAAGAAGCATGGCATTGGTATGATGAAAATATCGGCAGGAAAAAATGCCCGATAGTAGATACCTGGTGGCAAACAGAAACCGGCGGAATATTAATTACAAACCTTGCCGGCGTAACACCTGCAAGGCCTTCATGGGCAACATTACCGATGCCCGGTGTTCAACCCGTTTTGGTAGATGACAGGGGCGTAGAAATAACAGAGAAAAATGAAGAAGGTTTATACAAAGGAAATCTCTGTATAAAAGCACCATGGCCGGGTATTTTAAGAACTACCTATGGCGACCATGAGCGTTGCCGCACCAACTATTTTGCTACATATGAAAATTTATATTTCACAGGCGATGGTGCAATGAAAGATGATGAAGGATTCTATCGCATTACAGGCAGGGTGGATGATGTATTAAACGTAAGTGGTCACCGCATTGGAACCGCTGAAGTTGAAAATGCTATTAATATGCATGCCAGCGTGGTAGAAAGCGCTGTGGTTGGTTTTCCGCATGAAATTAAAGGACAGGGTATATACGCGTATGTAATAGTAAGCAGCTTTCATGGTAGTGAAGACGATACACGTAAAGACATATTGCAAACAGTTTCCCGTATTATAGGGCCCATTGCAAAGCCAGACAGGATTCAGTTTGTAAACGGTTTGCCCAAAACAAGAAGCGGTAAAATTATGCGCAGGATATTGCGTAAAATAGCCGAAGGCGAAATAGAGAAACTGGGTGATACTTCTACTTTACTTGACCCGGGAGTAGTGGATGAAATTAAAAACGGAAAGGTATAAATGATGTATGCTTTCATAAGTTTTTGTTTTTTCATTAACCTTAATTCACAGGGTATTTATATATTAAAGCGTTGCTCCTTCAATTCTTTTGAGGAATAATGATAGTCCTAAAAGCTCAGCTATGAAAAGTATAGCGATTTTGCTTGTATTAATAACACTCTTTTTTTGTGTATCGGTTCGTGCTCAAAAGAAAGATACGGCAGGTACACAGCGAATGCTTATCTGGAATGATGAATTTAATTATTCAGGATTACCTGATAGTTCCAAATGGAGCTATGATGTTGGGGGACATGGGTGGGGCAATAACGAAAAACAGTATTACACAGAAAAAAGATTGCAAAACGCTTCTGTTAAAAATGGCATGTTGAATATTACAGCCATTAAAGAAAATTTTGAAGGGTCTTCTTATACTTCAGCAAGACTGGTAAGTAAAAACAAAGGCGATTGGAAATACGGGCGCTTTGAGATAAGGGCTAAAATGCCCAAAGGGAGAGGATTGTGGCCAGCCATCTGGATGCTCCCTACAGACTGGAAATACGGTGATTGGCCAATTAGCGGCGAAATTGATATTATGGAGCATGTGGGCTATTTACCTGATTCTATATTTGGCACGGTGCATACAGCAGCCTTCAACCATATACTTGGTACACAAAAAGGGAAAAACATTTTTCGCAATGATCTCTCCGATGCTTTTCATACTTATGTTTTGGAATGGAATGAAAAAAGCATCAGTATTTTCATAGATAACGAAAAATATTTTTATTATGAAAATTCGAATAAAACTTTTCGGGAATGGCCGTTCGATCAACGGTTTCATTTATTAATGAATATAGCTGTAGGAGGTAATTGGGGCGGCAAAATGGGTATTGATGATGCCGTTTTCCCGCAAACAATGCAAATAGATTATGTGCGTGTATATGCCACAAAATCATTAAACAAATAATTACGTGAACATAAAAAAATATTTAAGCCGTTACGGTTTTATCCTGGTGGCTGCAATCTTGATAGTATTGTTAAGTTGTAAACAATCCGGGGATAAAGATACTCCTCCTGCAACAAATGAAGTTGACTTCTGGCTCACAAAATCGGATGAAACGGTTAAACTGCAGAAACAAACAGGCATTTTGGCTTTCGGTACTCCGGTAAATCAGTACCCGGTTATTGAAGTAAACGAAAATACCGCCTATCAAACCATTGATGGGTTCGGGTATACACTCACAGGCGGAAGTGCTGATGTGATCAATTCATTAAATACTACAAAAAAGCAGGAGCTGTTGCAGGAATTATTCGGATCAGGGGAGTCCTCAATTGCTGTTAGTTACTTACGGCTAAGTATAGGCGCATCTGATTTAAATGCCGCCCCGTTTAGCTATAACGATGTAGCGGAAGGACAAACAGATATAAACCTTGAGCATTTCAGTCTTGCAAAAGATACCGTTAATCTTATTCCATTACTTAAAGAAATATTGGCTATCAATCCTGCTATTAAAATTATTGCTACACCCTGGTCGCCGCCGGTATGGATGAAAGATAACAACAGCTTTGTGGGAGGAAGTTTGCAAACAAAATATTATGCAGTATATGCACAGTACTTTGTGAAGTATATACAAACCATGAAAGCATTGGGCATTACTATTGATGCCATCACGCCGCAAAATGAACCATTGCATCCGGGTAATAATCCAAGTTTGTTAATGACTGCGGAACAGCAGGCTGACTTTATTAAAAATCACATCGGGCCTGCTTTTCAAACAGCCGGTATCAACACAAAAATTGTTATCTACGATCACAATTGCGATAAGCCCGATTACCCAATTTCCGTTTTAAATGATGCCGCTGCAAAAGCTTTCATCAATGGTTCAGCCTTTCATTTATATGCGGGCGATATCAGTGCTTTATCCACCGTAAAAAATGCGCACCCTGATAAAGCGCTTTATTTTACGGAGCAATACACACCTTCTAACGGAAATTTTGGAGGGGATCTGAACTGGCATCTGAAAAACGTAATTATTGGTTCAATGCGCAACTGGAGCCGTAACGCCCTTGAATGGAATCTCGCAAACGATGCTACATTCGGACCGCATACGGATGGCGGATGTACTACCTGTAAAGGCGCTATTACCATTGAAACGGGCAGCACTTACACTAAAAATGTTGCGTTCTATATTATAGCACATGCGTCGAAATTTGTTCCTGTTAATTCAACAAGAATTGAGAGTACTGTTCCGTCCGGTTTGAATAATGCTGCATTTAAAACGCCACAGGGAAAAAAGGTATTGATAGTGCAGAACGATGGCAGCAACGCGCAGATATTTAACATTAAGTATAATGGTAAATGGGTTGTTGTATCATTAGATAAAGGTGCAGTTGGAACTTTTGTGTGGTGATCAATAAATTACACACAAGTTATAAAACTGGCAAAACCCGTAAAGAAAGTTTCGTTTTGCATAACCCGGTAAATAAGACTTTTACGATTGTTTAAAAAGGTCAACCATTTTAGGCACGCACAACCGGTAACCTGGAACCTGTAGCTGTAGCTGATATCTGACCGCTGATGGCTGATAACTATCACCCTATCCCAAGGTTTCCAGCAATTGCTCATTTTTAATATGATATGCGCAGTTAAAATGTTGCAACGGGCAAGCTTTATATCCATGCAATCCGCAGGGCCTGCACGCTAAATTTTCTTTAACCTCCACTATATATCTTTTATCTGAAAGCGGGCCGTAGCCAAAAGCCGGAACGGTAGAACAATATACTGCTGTTACCGGCGCATTCATTGCCGAAGCAAAATGCATAGGCGCGGAATCATTTACATAATTCATAGATGCATCACGCATTAACGCGGCAGATTGCAAAAAGCTTAGCTCACCCGCTAAACTTTTTATAGTATGCCTTCCTGATGCATGCATAATATCTGCGCACAATTGTTTTTCCGAAGGAGCGCCGAGGAGATATACCATTAATTGCGTTGGCAGATTTTGAATAAAACTCACCCATTTTTCTTTAGGATATTGCTTGGTAAACCATACCGATGCCGGCGCCACGCAGATATAATTCCACTGTTTATATTTTTCAACTGCATTGTAATCATGAGGCTGGGGATATAGCTTCGGTTTATAAATACTATCATCTGTAAAGTGTTCAATCAACGAAAGATTACGCACTGTTTCATGTGGCGATTGAACATCAGATTTCATGGCATGTTTAACGGCAACATCAAACATAAAGCTGAAAGGATTTTTATTAAACCCAATTTTTTCTTTTGCTCTTGAAAAAGCTGTAAGAAAACCTGTAGCTCCAAATCGTTGCAGGTTAATCAGCTTATCATATTTATTTTTCCTTATCTGCCTGAGCATCTTCCATAATGAACGGTATTTGCCTTCTTTCTTATTCCAGACTAAAACCCTGTTGAGATACGGATGCCCCTGCAATAAACTTTCATTGCCCTTTCTTACCAAAAAATCAATCTGCGCATCGGGAAAAAAATCATGCAATTTTTCTATCAATGGCGTTGCAAGCACCACATCACCAATAAATGCTGTTTGTATAACCAGTAATTTTTGCATGCGCTGTTTTGTGGAATGAAACTTATCGCAAAACTTTTACAGTGCCATCATCATTCCATAAAATTACAGAAGATGGTTGTTTAGGTGTTTCATCATCCCGGCGGTAATTTACCACATAATCCACAGCTTGTTTTACTTCCTTATTAATTGCGGAAAAAAATGGCGGAGCCGGTTGCCCGGAAATATTGGCTGATGTAGATACAATGGGCTTTTTGAATCTGCGGATAAGATTTCTGCAAAATTCATCTTTCACCAGGCGGATAGCAATGCTACCATCAGCAGCAATAAGATTCTCTGCTAAACCAATTGCTCCTTTATAAATTACGGTTGTGGGTTGAGTAATATTTTGCAGGTAATCAAATACCCGAAGGTCTGGCTGCGCTACGTATTTTATAATTTCCCGCTCATCTGCAAGTAATACAATCAGCGCCTTGCTTTCTTCGCGTTGTTTTATGGAATAAATCTTTTTTACAGCCGCTTCGTTTGTAGCATCACAGCCAAGCCCCCATATGGTATCGGTAGGATATAATATGGTACCCCCGGAGCGTAATATCTGCAGGCAATTTTCAACATCTTCCGTAAAATTCATCCGGCAAAAATAGTCACACTTCACATACACAAACTGATTAAGTTTGCAAAAAATTTTTACTATCATGGATGTTCAGCAGTTAATTCAAAAAGCCTGGGAAAACCGAGAGTTATTAAAAGATGAAGAGTATAAAGAAGCCGTAAAAATTGTAATAGAAGATGTAGATAAAGGTCGCCTCCGTACTGCCTCTCCTTCTCCTGGCGGGTGGGTAGTAAATGAGTGGGTAAAGCAGGCTATACTGATGTATTTCGCTATACAACCAATGCAAACCTGGAATGTAGAACCATTTGAGTTTCACGATAAAATGTTATTGAAAAGCGGATACAAAGATCTTGGCGTTCGCGTTGTTCCACATGCAGTAGCAAGATACGGAGCTTATATAGCCAGGAATGTGGTGCTTATGCCGAGCTATGTAAATATCGGCGCTTATGTTGATGAAGGAACGATGGTTGATACCTGGGCTACTGTAGGCAGTTGTGCGCAAATAGGCAAGGGCGTTCACCTGAGTGGTGGCGTTGGCATTGGCGGCGTGCTTGAGCCATTGCAGGCAAGCCCGGTAATTGTGGAAGACGGTTGTTTTATAGGCAGCCGCTGTATAGTGGTGGAAGGGGTGATGGTAGAGAAAGAAGCGGTGCTTGGTGCGAATGTAGTATTAACAAAAAGCACAAAAATTATTGATGTAAGTGGCAGCGAACCCGTGGAATATAAAGGAAGGATACCTTCACGCAGTGTGGTAATACCCGGCACCTATAATAAAAAATTTCCTGCGGGTGAATATGGTGTAGGTTGCGCATTGATTATTGGTCAGCGCAAAGCGAGCACCGACCTCAAAACAAGTCTTAATGACGCGTTGAGAGATTTTAATGTGAGTGTATAAAGATTGGCGGAAAGACAGTTGAACTGTAAAAGGTGACACGAGAAATGTGAAAGAAAGCTGATGCTATTTCTCATATTATTTAAAACACCCTGGTTGCTGTTTACCAGTGAATGATTTATTTGTTTTGATGTTGTACTATGCTCATAGCAGTACTGTAGTTGAAGAGTGCGACGCAACAAAAGCTTTATAGTAGCATTGCAGTTGGTGTGATAATAAATTAAATAACAATAGATAGCTAATCAGGGGTGTTGGTTTATAAATGCAATGAAGAACAATGCAATTCAGAAAACAGCAATAACGGGATTTGTAATTACATTTATCGGAGCTGTTTTATTTTCAACCAAGGCAATTGCCGTAAAAGTTGCGTTCAGCAATACAAACATGAACGGGCTTACACTGCTTACGCTTCGTTTATTATTTTCACTTCCGTTTTATATAGCAGCCGCATGGATTACAGCAGGTAAAAAGAACACAGTTTCACTCACCGTTCGCCAATGGATATATGTTATTTTCCTTGGATTGTTTGGCTATTATTTAAGCAGCCTGTTCGATTTTATTGGCTTGCAATATATTTCTGCAGGGTTGGAAAGGCTGATACTTTTTTTATATCCTTCGTTTGCCGTGCTTATTAATGCATGGGTTTTTAAGCAGCCGGTGAGCCGTAATCAAAAAATTGCATTGATACTTACATACGCAGGTATTCTTTTGGCTTATGCGGGTGAATTCAGGATTGATACCGGCAACAGTAATTTTGTATGGGGTAGTTTTCTTATTTTTTTATGCGCCATTACTTACGCCATTTATATAGCAGGTAGTGGCAGAATTATTCCTGAGGTTGGGGCATCAAGATTTACCGCCTATGCTATGCTTGCCGCTACAGCAGGAGTATTTATGCATTACTTGATACAGGAAAAAGCGCCAATTTTTCAACTGTCTTCTACTTACTGGATTTATGGTGTTTATCTTGCTGTTTTTGCAACTGTGCTGCCCACTTTTATGCTATCGTATGGCATAAAACAAATAGGCACGAATAATGTTGCCATTATTGCTGCTATAGGTCCTGTTTCAACGATTGTGCAGGCGCATTTTATTTTAGATGAACCACTGTTTGCGGAGCAATTGATAGGTACTGCATTGGTAATAGCAGGTATTTTTCTTACAGCAGGAAAAGGCACAAAAATCTCTTTTGGAAAAGATTAATCCGCTTATATTTGCAGCCCCAGGCCCGGGTGGCGAAATTGGTAGACGCACCGTCTTCAGGTGGCGGCGCCGCGAGGTGTGCTGGTTCGAATCCAGTCCCGGGCACATAGAAAAGGTTGTAAGTTATTGCTTGCAACCTTTTTTATTTGGCACTGAATTATAAGAAAACAGGTAAACAGAATGAAGAGAAGCAACGGCCTGGAGAAAAAAACTATTTTAAATAGCCGGCCACATCCGTAAAACTATCGCCGGTTACAACAGAAAAACCGGAAAGGCCAATGAGATCGAATTTTTAAAGGATTTTTCCACTTCTAAAGAACTACCGGAACGTTTGTCCGAAATCATGAAGCAAAAATATAACGCTGCATAACGCCTTAGTATCGAAATGCGGAAAACCGGTTTACGCATTTGGTAAACAATGGGCAATAGGCAATGGGCAAAATTCACTATTGACTATTCACCATTGAAGATCAACTAAATACATAGCTGCCTATTTCACTTAATGCGAGGCTTACCTGTTCGCCGGATGCAAGTTTTTTTATATTACAGGTACTGCTTTCCAGTTCCCGGCTGCCGATCATTACTACGAAGGGAATGTTTTTCTTTTCGGCATATTTAAACTGTTTGTCAAATTTTACCTGTTCATGATATAGCTGGCAGGAAATACCTTTACTGCGCAATTGCTGCATCAGCTCAAATGATTTTTTAGCTTCGGCTTCTCCAAGATTAAAGAACAATATCGTGGTACCGCTATGTACGGTTTCCGGAAATAATTTCAGTTCCTCCATTACATCATATATCCTGTCTACACCAAAAGAAATACCAACCCCGGGGATATTGGGCACGCCAAATAAACCTGTAAGATCATCGTATCTGCCACCGCC
This sequence comes from Chitinophagaceae bacterium, assembly GCA_020847395.1. Lineage (GTDB taxonomy): Bacteria > Bacteroidota > Bacteroidia > Chitinophagales > Chitinophagaceae > Agriterribacter. Next base: position 722 of record JADLCD010000021.1, on the reverse strand, counting down.
GCCAATGCTGCCTATCTGCACATTCAGTGCTTTTATTTCGAAGATGGTGCCGGTATAGTAATTCAATCCTCTTGCTAAAGTAAAATCAATAATGAGCTTATTTTTGAGAGATGAAGATGCTGAATGATTAATAATGTATGCCAGTTCTTCAATGCCTTTTACACCTGTTTCGGTTGTTGAAAGAAGCGTTTTTATTTTTTCAAGTTTTTCTTTATTGTCGCCTGATAAATGAAGATATTGTGTAATGATATCAACCTGGTTTTGCTGAAGTCCTCTTTCTATCAACTCTTCCTGTACTTTATCAATTCCTATTTTATCCAGTTTGTCTATGGCAATAGTGATATCAGTTATTTTATCAGCGCCGCCGCATACTTCTGCAAGTGCAGCAAGAATTTTACGATTGTTGATTTTTATTTCAACAGCAGCGCCAAGTTTGGTAAATGTGCTGTCGTAAATATGTATGAGTTCAATTTCATTCAGCAATGATCTGCTACCAACCACATCTGCATCGCATTGATAAAATTCACGGTATCTTCCTTTTTGCGGACGATCAGCACGCCAAACCGGTTGCACCTGGTAGCGTTTAAACGGAAATGTTATTTGCCCATGATTCATGGCAACATACCTGGCAAAAGGAATGGTGAGATCATATTTTAATGCACGCTCGGTTAAATTTTTATCATTCTTTCCATTCAATACATTTTCAAAAGCAAGTTTTGCTT
>JADLCD010000020.1 GCA_020847395.1 Chitinophagaceae bacterium | reverse complement strand
GTTGCAGGCTACAAAGTGACCGGGCGAAGTGTTATTAATGAAACTGGTTTGCTTTTGCTCAGCCATCTCCCTGAAAAAATCAATTTTTTCCTCCGCCAGTTCCTTTACCGGAAATATTTCAGTCAGTATATCACCAGCTTCTGTTTGCGTTTTTACATAGTTCAGCAGGTTATCCATAAAATAATACAGCTTTTCCGTATGCATATTCACAGCCTGCATCGGACGGATATAGGCCGAGTTCCCTTCCTGCTTTAACCCTTCATATATTCTTTCAGTTATCATTTTAAGATAGGCCATCGGCGATTTGACATCATGGCTCACTGACGCAATGATCTTCTCCTGTAACTGTATGCGCCTGTCGAGTGCCGACCTGGATGCCTCCAGTCGCCGGTTTATTACCTGTAGCTCTTTCGTCTTTTCACCTATTTTTTGTTCCAGGTGCCTGTTTTGCTGTTTTATATAACCGATGCGTAACCTCATTCCTCCCCATACCAGCAGCAGCCCTAAAATACCTCCGCACAGGAGCGATACCGGGTGCAGATACCACCCGTAAGGCACGTCTATCACCAGTTGCCTGTATATGTAATTTTCTTTTCCAAAACCTGCCGGCTTTCTGATCAGAAGCTGGTAAACGCCGGAAGACATTGCCGAAAGGGATACCATATCATTATCAGCCACAAACCATGCAGTATCTTTTCCTTCTGCAAAAGCATACTGCCATTGCGTATTTTCAGCATTGTTCCAGTTAGGGGTGCTCAGTAATATTTTGATCTGCTGATCATGCCTTGATACATGCAGCGTGTCGCTAAAATATGCAGGACTGCCATTTACCAGTACGCGGTCAATAAATATAGCTGCTTCGCTGGTCTGCCGGTTCATATCAGAGGGGTTAAACCAGACCAGTCCGTTCATAGACGGAAGGCTGATCCACCCATCCGGCAGCAATAATCCGCACGGCGTGCAGCCTCCGTTAAATTCATTGGTAAATAAACCATCACGTGTGGAATAATACCGGTAATTGATATCACGCTGCAACCCATCTGCAAAAGACATGAGGTCATTTCTCGCAGCCTGGAATAACCCTTTATTGGTCGGTATCCAAAAATAGCCCAGCCTGTCTTCTACAATACAATGGCTGTTGCGCAATGATTGCGATTGATCGATGGGAAAAATAGTAAGCTTTTCATTACGCAACACAAAAAATCCCTGCTGGTACAACGTGCCCCATATTTCATTTTCTGCCGGTATGTACAGATTGTTGATATGTTTATCAGCAAGCGCAGGAATTGTTGCATATCCACCTGTAGCAGGATCTGTTTTATAAAGCCCCTTGACAGTTGATGCAAACAGGAAGCCGTTCACTGTACGGAGACAGGTTACAGCAACAGGGAGCTTTACGAATGGCTCCGGGTCAATAGTCCCGGTAAGCGCATCTATGCTGAAAATGGTTCCGTTATCTGTTGCGGCATATAATGTATAGCCGTTACCCCTTGCAAGGGTACTGATACTGGCAGGCAATTCCCATCGTCCAAGTTCTTTAAAGCTGTCCGGATCAATGCGCAACAGCGTTTTTGCATTTTTGGTCCATATAAAACCGGTTGTATCAGTTATAATAGCATATTTGTCTGAGTTGATAAGCCTGTGCAATGCTGTTTTCTCCATATGGTGATCATCCAGGCTAATAATATGTCCCTGTGGTGTCAGTACTTTCCCGGGTTTATATATGGTTTGCGCATAGAACACATTATCCAGGTCAGTTCTTTCAGCACGCATCAGGCGGAAATGGGTAAAGGAAAACCTGAACAGTCCCTCAGTAGCGCTGCCTAAAAAAAGATTGCCTGCTTCCGCATCGTATAATGCGCAAATGATCCTGTTCTTTTTCCAGTTAAAGTTATCAACGAGAAGTGTTGCTACAAATGCTGATCCCTTCCTTTCCACGTTATACCAGCGGTCTCCGGTGCAGGCCAGCAATCCTCCCCCGTATACATTTGACCTGTAAAGACGGAGATCATGAGCTTCAACCCGGGGAATATCTCCTTCCAGCGTCATAGATACCGGTTCATGTTTCCCGGTGAATGCATATATAGTATTATTATTTCCCCAGCAGAACAAGGTATCATTCCTCAAAAAGAATCGATCCGGGGGAGCCTTACCGAATGGTGTAGCAAATTGCAGGCTGTCGTTATAAAACCCCTCAACATGACCCGGCAGAACGGTGTATAGCCACGCTTTTCCTGCAAGCATTACAGAATCATTTTTCCCAAACATCAGGCCATTGATCTCATCTGGTATACCACCACGACCATATTCTTCTATGTCCGGAAAATGCAGCCATGGTACAACCCCAAGCTTCCCTGCCCTGTACTTTAAAAAGCTGTCGTCGTGATCAGCTGTCCCGTCATGAATACGAAGACATGATGCATCTGCATTGGTCGCAACAAAACTGCTGTCGCGCCAGTCCTGTAAAATAGTATGAAACCGTTGTGAAGAAAGTGCAGGAAATTCCTGCACAAAATTCCGGAAATGTTTGCCGTCGAATCTTACCAGCCCTTCTTCTGTTGTAAACCATAAAAACCCTTCCCGGTCTTTTATCATCGCCTTCACACTGTTCTGCGGTAACCCTTCCTGGTCGGTGTATCGCGTCATGGTAACACCCGGGGCCTGCGCTTGCGCATGCAGACCATGTGTAAAGAAAAACAAAAAAGGAATGAAAAGGATGAGAGCTTTCATATGCATATCCGCTCAGCATTGAAGAACAATGCGGGCCTAAAGATAACCAAAAGAATATCGCGGGGAACTGTTCGTGAGAACCACGAACTAACGGAGACGGCTACCTTACAGTTGAAACAGGGTTTCGGGCAACCGGGATGCTGGCAATACCTTATATGGGAGTTTTTTATTTTTTCAGTTGTTGCATTACTACTTTCGCTATTTCTTTTGAGCTGAACGGGTTTTGCCCTGTAATGAGATTTCCGTCAACCAGCACTTTTAGTGCCACTGTTGGTGTTTGCGGCTTGGCAAATATGTGCAGGCATCACCAACAGCATCTATATCCCCGTTGTACGAAACCTCCGACTTCTTATTACTTATGTTCTCCCGCAACTTTGTTCCAACAGCCGCCTGAAAAAAGGAATTTTAATTCGTAAAAAATGATATCGTCCCCGCGTTTATTGCCTTTTTGCAATTGCAGCAATAGGGAAAGGTGGAAGGTGGAAGGAAGAACATTTTATTCTCCCTGGAAAAAACGCCCCTTATATTCCTTTGGGGTAACACCGGTATACTTTTTAAAATGCCGGTAAAAGTTGGATTGATTTTCGAAGCCGATCAGGTAGCCGATTTCGGAAACGCTATGCCTGTCTTCTATCAGCATCTGGCAGGCGTGGCTAATCCGTATTTCTGTAACGTAGTTGGAAAACGTTTTGCGCGTGTGATGTTTAAAATACCGGGAGAATGAACCCACACTCATATTGAGTTTTGAGGCGATCTCTTCAATATAAATTTCATTCTTATAATTCTTCATAATGAATTGAAAAACCAGGTCGATGCGTGCCGCATCTTTATTATTATTTACGGTAAACTCCTGGCTCAAAATATTAGTGAGTTGCTTGCTGGTGGAAAGTGTAATTAATATATCCAGCAATTTCATCAGGCGTTTAACAGGGTTGTCTACTTCCATCTCTCTCAACTTATTTCTCACTTCATCGCCGGTTGTTCCGCCAATTATTAATCCCATATTAGAACGGTTTAATAACCGCCTTACCAGTTTCATCTCCGGCAGGTCGAAAAAAAACTTACCGATAAAATCATCAGTAAAATGAATGAAAATAGATTTTGCCTGCGGCTTACTGCTTTTATAATACTGCTCGCTGTTCCTGTATAAATGCGGAATATTCGGACCAATCAATACCAGGTCATCCGGTTGAAACCTGTGGATCTGGTCGCCAACAAATCTTGTTCCCTCAGATCTTTCTATCAGCGTTAATTCATACTCCTTGTGAAAATGCCAGGGCTTATCAAAATAATTACACTCCCAGTGGCGGTATACAAAAGAAGAATCAGGTTCGGCTACCAGTTTATGCAGTTGGGGCTTCATACTTTACATCAATTCGATACAATAATACTAAATGAGATTGGATATTCACTTTCCTTAGCGCTGAAGCTGCAAAAGCTAACAAAGACAATGATTATTGCTTATCACTACTTGCAGGTTTTAAATGAGCCGGCAATTTTGTGTTAAAATGTGCTTGATTTTTTTAGCCGGGTTTAAAAAACAATTCCTTTGTAACTGTATAACCGGCTTCTTATGCAAAAAGCTATCAACTGCATGATGTTGATAGCTCTTCGGAGTTATATTTTTTTTATCATTTACTTATTTCCCACTCCGCTTCACCGAACTGGAACCACTGCTTTTTACATTAGATAGAGTTGCACTTCCTTTATAAGCAATATCGCTGGAACCGCTGGCAACAGCATTTATTTCTTTATTCACTGTAAGCTGTATATCTGAAGCGCCGGAGGCATTTGCTTCACAATATTCGGTAACAAGGTCATATCCTTTTACATCGCTTGCCCCACTCACCAATATATTTACTTTGTCTGCCCGGCCGCTGATTTGCGAATCTGAGCTGCCACTTTGATTAAGCGATAATTCCTGCAGGTCAACAGCCCCTTTAAAATCGCTTGCGCCACTCAGGGTAATTTTCAGCGCAGGAGATTTTATTATGCCATTCGCATAAATATCAGAAGCGCCGGAAGCCTCAAGTTTGTTTAAAGTTTTAAAAGAAACATAGGCTTTTAATTTCCTGTCGCGGGTCCACTTCATTCCCTTATCGTTATAATATATTTCCAATACACCGTTTTTTATTTCAGTTGCTATCCTGTCCCGGTATTCAGGTTTCGCCGCGCTAACTACCACCACTTCTTCATCGCTTTGAGAAAGATAGAGATCAATTGCACCCGAAACTATTATTCCTGAAAATGAGCCGGATATTTTACGCGGCTGTGCATTGGCATCTTTTACAAATACCTTATCATCCTGTGCCACGGTGCTTAATACAGCGATAGCAAATGCGGCAAATAGTATTAATTTCTTCATTCCTTTATATTGAAATTTTGAGTAATAATATTTGTTATACGGGCAAAGCAGTTAAATGTTACGCTATTTGGAAAATATTTTAAAAGTCCTTTACCTTTGCACTGCAAACAAACGCGGTTAAAGAATATTTAACCTCAGTGATTCCCGGGGTGCTTCCTGATTTAATATCGGGGGCTGAGATTAAACCCGTAGAACCTGATCAGGGTAATGCCTGCGCAGGGAAGGACGAGTCCTCACATCTCTCCTTTCCTGTTTTTGTAAACCCGGCCAACAATAAGTGAGTGCAGTGATTTGCACATTGCTGTGCCGACAACAAAAACAGAATGAAAAATTTTTTTATGATTGCAATGGCATTAGCCATGCACATTGGGTTATCAGCCCAAAACAGTATTAAAGGCAAGGTTGTAGAAAAAGAAAATAACCTTCCTGTTCCCAATGCCACTGTCAGCATTTCCTCAACACTGGCAACCATTACAGATGATGAAGGCAACTTCAGCATTTCCGGTTTAAGACAAGGTACTTATGATGTTAGCATTTCCGGTGTTGGCTACCGCACCATTACGCTACCATTACAAACCGGCAATGCGCAAACCATCACTTTAGAACGCATTCCGCTTATGCTGCAACCTGTTGAAATAAGAGGGGTGCGGGCAGGTGAAAAAGCGCCTTTCGCCAAAAGCAATCTCACAAAAAAAGAAATTGAAAAACTGAACACCGGGCAGGATTTGCCATTCGTATTAAATCAACTGCCTTCGGTAATTGTAAATTCTGATGCAGGTAACGGTGTAGGCTACACGGGAATACGCATACGCGGAACAGATGCTACCCGTATAAATGTTACCCTGAATGGCATACCCTATAACGATGCGGAATCGCAGGGCAGTTTTTTTGTTGACCTGCCGGACTTTGCATCATCAGTTAACAGTATACAGGTGCAGCGGGGAGTTGGTACCAGCAGTAATGGTGCAGGCGCTTTTGGCGCTACCATTAACATGACTACCAACGACTTTATTGAAGAAGCTTATGCAGAAAGCAACAATAGCTTTGGTTCATTCAATACATGGAAGCATACCCTAAAAGCGGGAACCGGATTGATTAACGGGCATTTCACTGTAGATGCGAGACTTTCTTCTTTGCGCAGTGATGGCTATATAGATCGCGCCATCAGTAACCTGAAATCTTTTTATGTTTCTACAGCATATATTAACAATAAAACATCGTTGCGTTTTAATGTTTTTTCGGGTAAGGAAAAAACTTACCAGGCCTGGAATGGCGTGCCGGAAAGTATGCTGAAAACAAACCGCAGGTATAATTCTGCCGGAACAGGTAAGCCGGGAGAACCATACGATAACGAAACAGACAACTATATACAATCACATTACCAGTTGTTTTTAAACCAGGGTCTAAATGATAACTGGAGTTTTAATATAGCGGGATTTCTTTCACGCGGAAAAGGATATTACGAGCAATATAAAGGCGGTGAATCATTATCAAAATATGGATTGCAGGATATTACCATTGGCGATTCTGTAATTACAGCAACAGACCTTGTAAGGCAATTGTGGCTGGATAACTATTATTACGGAGGAATTTTTTCACTGCAATATAAAAACAAAGGCACACAATGGATTACCGGCGGCGGCTGGAACAGGTATGATGGCGGGCATTATGGAAAAATCATCTGGTCGCAAACAGGTATACCCAACAATTATGAATGGTATAATCTTGATGCAAAAAAAACTGATTTCAATATTTACACTAAACTGCAACAACATGTTGCCCAACACCTCGATGTATTTGCTGATATACAATACCGCAATATCCGGTATCACTTAAATGGCTTCAGAGATAATCCGGGATTATTCGTTTATAACAATTATCATTTCATTAATCCCAAAGCAGGGCTTTCTTATACCAATGGCAATTGGTTAGCATTTGCTTCTTATGCTGTTGCAGGCAAAGAACCCAACCGCGATGATTTTGAAGCAGGCGCAAACCAACAGCCTAAACCGGAACGATTACAGGATATTGAACTGGGCATTGAACAAAAGAATAGCAGCTTTACCTGGGGCGCTAACTTTTATTACATGAAGTATAAAAATCAACTGGTACAAACAGGCATGATTAACGATGTTGGCGCATATACAAGAACCAACGTGCCCAACAGTTGCAGAGCTGGCATTGAGTTGCAGGCAAAATGGCAACCATTGCAATGGTTTAACGCATCAGCCAATATTGCCTTTAGCAAAAACAAAATAAAAGACTATACCGCCTTTTATGATGATTATGATAATGGTGGTCAAAAAACTGAAACGTATAAAGAAACAGATATTTCCTTTTCTCCTTCCGTTGTTGGCGGAGGTATCCTGAATTTTATTCCTGTTAAAAATGTTGAGTTGAGTTTACTGAGTAAGTATGTGGGCAAACAATATCTCGATAACACATCCGGCAACGATAAAAAATTAAATGCTTTTTATGTGCAGGATGTAAGACTCTCCTATACTATTCCGCACCTGCTGTTTAAAGAAATAATTATGGTGGCGCAGGTAAATAATGTATTCAACAAAAAATACGAACCTAACGGGTATACCTACGGGTATATTTATGAAGGAAAAATGATTAAAGAGAATTTCTACTTCCCGATGGCAGGAACCAATTTTGTATTTGGGTTGAATGTGAAGTTTTAGAGGGGTATGGGCTATCAGCTATGGGCAATTGCAAAATGCGGAAGACTGGTTAACAGCAATTCATCTTTGTTCGACCAATCATTGGTCGCCAACAGAAAGGAGACGATGCTGCAAAGTTTTATATAAGAACAGAATGGTAAGAACCTGGTGGGTTTTGCGGAACAAAACGCATTTCTCTTTACCATCTGCACTTATTTTTATGATATTGACGGGCTTGACAGCAATGAGAAAAAACTTTTGTGAGAAGCGATAGATACCATGCCTTACGAGAGTAAAATATATAAAGGCGTTGATAAAATGGAAACAGCATTGGAGAAGCGACTGAATAAATAAACTTCAGCGTTATAATCCAACATTCACTTTCTTTCTTTTCAAGTCTGCGAGTGAAGGGTCAAGCTCTATTGCCTTATCGCATATTTTCATACCTTTCGATACATCGCCTTTTTTCTGATACGCCATTCCCAGCATATACATTGCCCTTGCATTTGAAGCATCCTGCTGAAGAATACTATCAAAATAGCCAATGGCTTTGGGGTAATCTTTAATCTTATAATACGTCTCGGCAATATTGTACAACAAATTAAGGTCAGCAGGTTTTTTCTCCAGCAAATTCATCATTAATTGCAAACCTCTTTCCGGTTGACCGGAGAGAATACACGATAAAGAAAGATTTTCGAGATAATCATTATCAGTTTTATATCCTTTTTCAGCAGCTTTTTCATAATAAACAACCGCCGTTTTATCATCCGGTATAGCGGAGTAGGTCATTGCCATTTCATAATACCATCTTGCATTAGTTGAATCTGCAGCAAGTGCCTTGTGAAAATAAGGAATGGCTTTTCTATAGTTACTCATATCCACATAAGATACTGCAATAATATATGGAATCTGGGCATTCGCCGGGTCATCTTTTGCAGCTTCTTCAAGGTATTGAAATGCTTTGCCATAATTTTCATCCTCGTAAAAACTTTTGCCGATGATATAATTGGTACCCTTTTGCTGTATTCCTTTTTGTTGCATCAGCAAACCAAATTCTATAGCTTTATGCCACTGCCGAAAATTAAAATTCAGTTGTGCAAGCTGGCGTATTGCCGCGGTATCATTTTTATCCAGTTCGTATATCTTTTCAAAAGCGCTTTTTGCTTTTTTATATTGCCTTAGTTCCAATGCGGTATTGGCTAAAGCTTTCCAGCTTTCTACATTGGTGGAGTCAGAGTCTACAGACTGTTGAAAGTATTTATGAGCTACAGCAAATCTTCTGCTTTGTTGTTCTTCTGCGCCTTTCGCATAAAAGAATCTTGCACTATCTGATATTTGGGCAAATACCGGTAAATACATTACCGCAACAAAACAAAAAATCGATACACGTTTCATACAATTAAGGGAGGCTATTTGAGCACTACCGAACCTAACGGGGGCAGATGAACTCTTATTTCAAAAACCTTGCCTTTTTTATCGACAATTTCTGACCGTATATCGGGATTTAACACATCCCCGGTTCCCCAATACTTTTTTTCATCACTGTTGAATATTTCCTTCCATTGCTCTTTGCCTGCAACCTGTATTTTCCAATCATGATAAACAACAGGTGTAACATTCAGGATTATCAAAACATCATCAGCCGGGTTTTTCCCTTTTCGCCTGTATACCATTACCCCTTCATTACGGTGATTTAAATCAATCCATTCAAAACCATAAATATTAAATTGATTCTCGTATAAAGCAGGCTCATTACGCAATAGTTTATTCAAGTCTGCCACGCAATCTTTTAACATTCTATGCCCGTCATATTGCAGCAAATACCAATCCAGCTCTGATTTATAATTCCATTCGCTGGTTTGCCCGAATTCATCACCCATAAACAATAGTTTACCGCCGGGGTGCGTAAACATATAACTGTATAAAAGACGCAGGTTTGCAAATTTTTGCCATTCATCGCCCGGCATTTTATACAACATGGGACTTTTGCCGTGTACAATTTCATCATGACTCAGCGGCAACATAAAATTTTCATCATAAAAATACATCATGCTGAATGAAAACTTATCCTGGTGAAATTTCCGGTATATGGGGTTGAACTTAAAATAATCAAGGGTATCATGCATCCAGCCCATCATCCATTTCATACCAAAACCAAGCCCGCCTTCAAATGTAGGTTTGCTCACACCCGGCCAATCCGTTGCCTCTTCGGCTATCGTTTGCACATCAGGAAAATCGCGGTATATCGTTTCGTTTAAATCTTTAATAAACGCTATTGCTTCCAGGTTGCCATCGCCGCCATATTCGTTGGGTTCCCACTGCCCTGTTGTGCGTGAATAGTTTAATTTAAGCATTGAGCTAACCGCATCTACACGTATGCCATCAGCATGATATTTATCAAACCAATACCTTGCACTGCTGATTAAAAATGATTTTACTTCTCCCCTCTTGTAGTTAAAAATATAACTGTTCCAATCCGGGTGAAAGCCTTTGCGCATATCCGCATATTCATACGTGTGCGTGCCATCAAACATAAACAAGCCATGCGCATCATAAGGAAAATGCGAAGGCACCCAATCCAGTACAACACCAATACCTTCGTTATGCAATGCATCTACCAAATGCATAAAACCCTGCGGGTCGCCAAAGCGCGAAGTAGGCGCAAAGTAACCTGCACCCTGGTAACCCCAGGAACCATCAAAGGGATGCTCCATCACGGGCATAAATTCCACATGCGTAAAACCCATTTCTTTTACATAAGGCACCAGGCGTTCTGTAATCTGGTCGTAAGTATTATAACTTTCTTCATCATTTTTATCAGGACGCATCCAGCTTGCCAAATGCACTTCATACACACTCCAGGGTGCATCAAGCGCATTATGCTTTTTTCTTTCCTTCATCCATTCCGTATCATTCCAGTCAAAATCCAAATTCCATGTTATGGAAGCTGTTGCAGGCCGCTTCTCCCAAAACCACGCAAAAGGGTCTCCCTTATCCTGCTGATGACCTTTGTAACCGTGAATATGATATTTATATACTTCCCCCTTTCCTATATTGGGAATAAAGCCCTCCCATATTCCGGAATTATCCATACGCACATATAATGGATGAGAATCATTATCCCAATCATTAAAATTTCCTTTTACAGAAATAAACGTTGCGTTGGGCGCCCAAACAGCAAAATAATATCCGTCGGTATCCAATACCCGCGCAGGTCTTGAACCAAAAAGTTTATACAAATTATAGTGCGTGCCTTGCTGAAAATTAGTAATGTCTTCATCCGTAAATAAAGAATAATTCCAAACCGGTTTGGTACTATCTACAAAATGTATGTCTTCATATTTTTTTATGGTTGAATCAACGTTCACTGTTTCATTTTTTTTTGATGCAGGCTTTACCGTTTTCTTTTCTGCTTTATTTTTATCTGCTGCATTTTTTTTAGCCGCAGTTTTTTTAGGTGCTGGCATTATTGTAAAAATTAAATATGAAAAGCAATTGTATTGCTCTGGTTAAATATATGCTTTTTCAGCCTAACCATAAGAGATTGATTGGGCTAATTAATAATTTGAGGTGCTGATGAAATAAAACAACTTATACGAAAGCAGTTTGGCTGTATAACAAGTGCTTATATTAAACTACTCATCCATGAATAAATTTTGGAAACTCCCTGCGGCAGCCTGCTATATTTCTATACCGGTATCCACGTTAGGCGCCTACTTTTACGTGGTATTTGCAATCGTACATTTGAACTGCATCTGAGTTTAGCATTTGTGAAAAATTTCACAACCTTTATAATCAGCGCTATATTCATCAGAAAGGTATTTTAATTTAGGATTGGCCTTTCATTTGCAATACTGCTAAAAAAAGAAACATGAAGAAGCTTTTCTATTTTTTTGTATTGATTACCGGAATTGTTTCCTGCCAAAAAGAAAATAACCCTGGGGAAGAGGAACCGAAAAATCTTATTGAAAGAAATATTTTAGATACTACTTACGGCAGCGATGCGCAGCAAAAAATGGATATATACCTGCCTGCCGGCAGAACAAAAACTACAAAAACAATTATATTAATACATGGCGGTGGCTGGACAGAAGGAAACAAAAGCGATTTAACCTCCGCTATACCTGAATTGCAAAAACAATTTCCGGGTTATGCTTTTATCAATATCAATTACCGTTTGGCAAAAGATGGCGCTAACCTTTTTCCAACGCAGGAGAATGATACAAAATCTGCAATAGCATTATACCTGCAGAATGCGGATAATTTTTATGTTTCTAAAAATATAGTATTAGCAGGTTTTAGTGCGGGTGCACATCTTGCTTTATTACACGCTTACAAAAACGACCCGGATAAAAACGTAAAAGCGGTAATAGATTTTTTTGGACCAACCCAGCTCCCTGCTTTATGGAATGCAAATATTATTTACCAGCTACTATTGTATGGTGTAACCGGAAAAACCTACGACCAGGATGCGGCTATCTATAATAATTCCAGCCCTGCAAATTTTGTTTCGGCGCAATCTCCGCCTACGCTCATTTTACAGGGAGATGCAGATCCTACAGTTCCCCCTTCACAATCTATCTTGCTGTCTGATTCGCTGGCTAAACATAATATTGGTCACCAACTTGTAATGTATGCCGGCGAAGGTCACGGATGGACAGGTAATAACCTGCTTGATTCGTACGAAAAAATAAAGGCATTTCTTAAACAGTACGTAGATTAAATTACACAGAAGTTTTTTTAAGTGTAAGCGGAAATCATCAGGCAACGATTTAAAACGTTCCCATCGCTTTCAGTAAAACTCTTAAACTCCATATCACTACCATAATGCCCACGCATATAAACATGGTTTTGGTAGGAAGTTTGCCTGCAAGGCGTGCTGCAAGCGGAGCCGCAACAACACCACCAATGATTAAACCAACAATTACCTGCCAGTGACTTACGCCAATCATGGTGAAGAAAGTTAGCGCGCTTGCAAGCGTAACAAAAAATTCGGTTATGCTTACAGAGCCTATTACAAACCGCGGACTGCGGCCTTTTGATATAAGTGTGCTGGTAACCAACGGACCCCAACCTCCGCCGCCAAATGAATCAAGAAAACCACCGGCGCCGGCAAGCCAACCAACATGTTTTACTTTTTTGGGTTTGTTATTTTTTTTTCGGAAAGCTATGATGAGTATACGCAAACCCAGCAACATGGTATAGGTGGCAATCAGCGGGCGGATATAATTTCCATATGTGTCGCCAAATTTGGAAAGCAGGAAAGCGCCTAATACTGCGCCGATGATGCCGGGTATCAGCAACGCTTTGAACAATTTTTTATTTACGTTACCAAATTTATAATGACTGTAACCGGAAGCACCACTCGAAAACATTTCGGCAGTATGTATACTGCCACTGATAGCAGAAAGATTTACACCGAGCGACATCAATACTGTTGTTGATACCACACCATATCCCATACCCAAAGCGCCATCAACCAATTGTGCCAGAAATCCCGCAGCAATCATCCAGTAAAACTTACTGTCTAAACTGGCGAAGCCGGTTTTAATGGTATCTGTTAAACTGCCTAACGGTAAATAAGATAATATGAAATAACCCACAAACATAAAGAAGAAAGCAAACAAACACCAGGTAGCTATGCGCCTCCATTGTTTTTCCCCGTTGCTTTTTTCCTCAATATTATCCCTGAGCGAAAGTGTTTTGGTAATATGATTCAGATCCTGCACCTTCTTCGCGAAATTGCCGTTCATCTTTTTCCGTATCACTTCCATATTATCCAGCACTTCATCTAACTCTTCAGGTAATACTTCATTTAATGTTTCCTTTATTCTTTTAGCGATGGTGGGCGATTTGCCATTGGTAGAAACCGCTACTTTAAGATTTCCTTTCTTCACAATAGAACCCAGATAAAAATCACATAGCTCCGGTGTATCGGCAACATTTACCAGCAAACCGCGCTTTTGCGCATCGGCTTTAATCTGTGCTCCAAGCGATTTATCATCTACCGCAACAATCACGATATCTATATTATCCAGGTGTTTTGCTGAATAAGCCTCTTCAATCACCACTATATTATCGTGCCGTTCTGCAATGGCGCGAATAACATCACTTACCTGCAATGCAACAATTTTAATTTGCGTGGCAGGTGAGTTGGATAATACCGCATTCAGCTTTTCAACGCCAACATTCCCCCCGCCGATAATCAGCAGCCTCAATTGCTCCAGTTTTAAAAAAACCGGGAAGAGTTGATTCGTTTCTTTTATGATTGTTGTTCCTGTCATTTGCATTGAGCTTTCAGGTGTCAGCTATCGGCTATCGGCTGTAGGCTGTGAGCCCTGAGCTCATAGCTATCAGTCACCTGCCTTCAGTTATAATAAATATAAGTGTATATTACCATCATCTGTTGAATAAATCTAAAACTTTTGCTTCCACATCCCCACATTCCCACATTCCCACATTCCCACATCCCCACATTCCCACATTCTCACATTCTCACATTCCCACATTTTCAAATTCCCACATTCTCACATTCCCACATTCTCACATTCCCACATTCTCACATTCCCACATTCTCACATTCCCACATTTTCAAATTCCCACATTTTCAAATTTTCAAATTCCCAAATTCCCAAATTAAACCAACCCCTCCCTCATTACAAAATCACCAAAAGTTTCCTCCGGCTGACGGTCTTTGCTGTATGTTTTTAACAGCCCGTCAAGTTCGTTCAAAATAGCTTCTTCGCCTAAACTTTCCTTATACAATTTGTTTAATCTTGTTCCCTCCCTGTCGCCTCCTATCTGCAGGTTATAATGCCCGTATGAGGTACCAATAAAAGCAATTTCAGCAGCATATGGTCTTGCACAACCATTGGGGCAACCGGTCATGCGTACGCTGATATTATCATCATCAAGACCATACTTATGCATGATCGGCTCCATTTTACTGAGCAATGCCGGCAGGTAGCGTTGTGCTTCTGCAAGCGCAAGCGGACAGGTATTGAAAGCTACACAGGAAATAGCTTCTTTGCGTAAAGGAGTAGCTTGTTCTGTTTCTTTAATAATACCATACTTATCAAGAATGGCATGTATCTCCGCTTTATCTTTTTCACTTACATCAGCTACAATTAAATTCTGGTTACAGGTAAACCTGAAGTTGCATTTCCGTAAAAGCGCTATTTCAAGAAACGCAGTTTTTAATGGCAATGCTTCATCATCATGAACCCTGCCATTTTCAATAAACGCGGTATAATACCATTTGTCTTCATGATTTTTATGCCACCCGTAAAAATCAGTTCTGCCGGTAAATTTGTACGAACGTTCAGGTTCCAGTGTAAATCCGCAACGTTTTTCCAGTTCCGCTTTAAAGGCTTCAACACCCATGTTATCAAGTGTATATTTAAGCCGGGATAATTTTCTGTCGCTGCGGTTACCATAGTCGCGCTGTACTGTAATCATTTCGTATACTGCCTTGTATACTTTTTCCCCGGCGGGTACAAAACCAAGCACAGTTCCCAATCTTGGATAAGTTGCGGCGTTGCCATGTGTTGCACCCATTCCTCCACCGGCAAGTATATTAAACCCTGCCAGTTTCCCGTTTTCTTCAATGGCTATCAACCCGCAATCATTGGCAAATACATCTACATCATTGGTAGGCGGAATAGCAATGCCTATTTTGAATTTACGCGGTAAATACCTGTCCTGGTATAAAGGATCTTCCTCCGCTTCTCTATCTCCAAGTGGTTTTTCATCTAACCACACTTCATAATAAGCTTTTGTTTTGGGCTTTGCCAACTGGCTTAGCTTATGAGAATATTCAAATATTTCTTCGTGCAGGGCAGAAAATTTAGGATGAGCCGCACATACTACATTCCTGTTTACGTCGCCACAGGCGGATATGGAATCTAATTTTGCCGTATTAAATGCCTGTATAGTTGGCTTTACGTGCGATTTCAAAATACCATGTAACTGTACCGTTTGCCTGGTCGTAATTTTAATTACACCGGTTGTATGTGCCCCGGCAATATGATGCAAAGCTTCCCATTGTTCCGAAGTAATAAAACCTCCGGGTATACGCAGGCGGATCATAAAAGAATATAACCACTCCAGTTTTTTTGCACTACGTTCTTCCCTCCTGTCACGATCATCCTGCTGGTACATTCCATGAAATTTCACCAGCGCCCGGTCATCTTCACGGATAGCACCGGTTATTTCATCTTTCAAGCTTTCTTTCAAAGTACCCCGTAAACCGTCACTTTTCATTTTAATGTGCTCGGTTGACGACAGGTTGTTTTTTTCAGACATAAGTTATTTGAAATTGGAGATTTGAAATTTGATATTAATAAAATGCCGGATATTCGGTAAATCTTGATATTTCAAATTTGAAATATCAAATTTCAAATCCTAATACACATCCAGCAAAAACCTTCCCTGCTCTTTTAAATGATCAAGAAATACTACTGCTTCACCAACAGATTTACCGCCGTATCGTTCAATGATCTGCAGTAAAGTATTTTCTACATCCACACTCATTGGCGCCTTTGCGCCACATATATAGATATAGCTTCCACCTTCAATCCAGTTCCACAATTCCGCTGCCTGTTCAAGCATTTTATGCTGCACATATAACTTGGATCTTTGATCCCGCGAAAAAGCAAGATTAACTCTTGACAGCACCCCGGTATCAGCCCAGTTTTGAATTTCTGTTTGGTATAAAAAATCAGCAGTAAATTTCTGATCCCCGAAGAAAAGCCAGTTGCGCCCTGTTGCTGCTACCGCATCTCTTTCTGCTATAAAAGAGCGGAAAGGGGCAACGCCGGTGCCCGGACCAATCATGATCACATCTTTATCAGGCGCAGGTAATTTAAACTGGCTGTTTTTGTGCACGTAAAAATCAACCGTTGAATCAACTGCCAGTTGTGAAAGAAAATCTGAGCATTGCCCGTATTTCACTTCATTATTTACAGTAAACCTGTCTCTTGCAACAGTAATATGTACTTCGCCACTATGTGCCTGCAGCGAAGATGAGATAGAATACAATCGTGGCGCTACAGGCTCAAGAATATGCAACACCTGCTCAAATTGTGCCGCATCTTTTACAGGATAAATTCTTAGCAAGTCGAGCAAATCAATTCTTGTATCAGGAATTTCCTGCTGCGTAATTGCTGCATATTGCCTTACTACCCTTTCAGGTAAGTGAACTATGCAGATTTTTTTAGCAAGCGCTTCCGCTATGGTATATTTCTCTTTCCTGAATTCAATAGCAGTATCTCCATCTGTACCTGTTAAAGCCAGTATAGCATCAACTGTTTCTTTTTTATTATGAGGAATAAACCCGATTGAATCGCCTGGCTCATAATAAACGTCATCTTCTATAGCAATTTCTATATGATGCGTTTGTTTATTTGAATCACGATCGTTAAGATTGACATTAGCCAGTATAGTACCGGTATGATTTTTCTTTCCTTTAGCAGGCTTGGCTACCACAGGCGATACAGCAGTGCCGGCTCCGCCTTCGCTCAATGCCTTCATTACATTGCTGAACCAGAAGGCTGCATCTTCCGCATAATCCGTATCGCATTTTTGTAAAGGCACAATACGTTTAGCACCTAATCTAATCAGCTGTCCATCCACGTCTTCACCGGCTTTGCAAAACAACGGATAGGAACTATCACCCAATGCCAGCACACTGAATTTCATTTTATCAAGTGCAATATTCTGCTGGTGAATATGATCATAAAATTTTTTAGCTGTAGCCGGCGGTTCGCCATCGCCCTGTGTGCTGATCACCAGGAAGGCATATTCTTCTTTAGACAAATCATTCACACGATATTGATCAAGCGAAGTAAGTTTAACATTGATACCCTGTTTTTTTGCCTGTGCAGCAAATTCAGTAGCTACCTTTTTGGAATTACCGGTTTCTGTTCCAAACAAAACAGATATTTTGTTTACCCGAGCAACTGTTGACACTGGTGTTGCAGCATTTCCTGCCCCGGCAGCTTTTTCTTCAGCGGATACCAGTCCTGCTAAAAAACCATTCATCCATATCAGCTCCTCGCGGGATGATTGTGTTACCAGCTCCTGAAAAGCTTTTAGTCTATGCTCTGCTAACATTGGCTTTCTTATTATTGTTTAAATTGTTCGGAATAGTTGCTACAGGTTTAAAATAATGCGCTCTTTCTTCACTGTTTCCCAGCCATGCAAATTCATTGTGCAGCGCTGCAACCCTGCCCACAATTACCAATGACGGAGAAAGAAACGGGGTATCCTGTATTTTTTCAAAGTCATATATATTTACTGCATGCACCTGTTGCAGCGGTGTTGTTGCCTGCTCAATCACAGCAATAAAAGTATCCTTGCTTACACCGTTGCGGATCAATTTAGATACGATACCTTCTACTGTTTCAGCAGACATATAAAATACAAGTGTATCTTTTGTAGATGCCAACTCCTTCCAGTAATCATCCGGCACAATATCACTTTTATAATAAGTCATCAACCTTACCGCAGTTGAATAGCCACGTGCTGTTAATGGAATGCCTGCATATGCGGCAGCGCCAAGCGCAGCAGTAACACCAGGAACTATTTCATAAGCGATATTGTTCTCTTTCAATACCTGCAGTTCATCCAGTATATTGGAGAAGATAGACACATCACCACCTTTTAAACGCACTACTAATTTTCCACTAAGTGCATGCGTACACATTAATTCATTGATGGTTTCCTGCGGTGTGGAATTTCCTTTGCGGCATTGTTTGCCTACATATATAATTTCAGCAGAAGGATTTACATACAATGTAAGAATATCATTACTCACCAGCCTGTCTGTTAATACAACATCAACTTTTTGTAACCAGCGCGTAGCCTTTACCGTTATCAGCTCAGGATCGCCGGGACCGGCCGCTGCCAGTATCACTTTTCCCCGTATATTAGTTAGTTCTTGCATAATTCCATTGAAAGGTTTATTGCTAAGCTGTCTTTTTTTCTTTTTGAGTGATATCACTCTTGTGTTCTACCATCACATTTGCCGGAACACTATTTGTTAACCAGACATTACCGCCGATCACACTGTTTTTGCCAATAACTGTTTCACCGCCCAGAATAGTAGCGCCGGAATATATGATCACATTATCTTCAATAGTCGGGTGCCTTTTACCTATGGCCTTTTCGCGGGAAGCGCTTAAAGCACCGATAGTAACGCCCTGGTATATCTTTACGTTTTTACCAATTACGGTAGTCTCCCCAATTACAATACCCGTTCCGTGATCTATAAAAAATGATTCACCGATGCTTGCGCCGGGATGAATATCAACACCTGTTTTGCTGTGTGCATATTCGGTAAGCAATCTTGGCAAAATGCTTATTTCCTGTTTCCACAACTGGTTGGAGAACCTGTATACGGCAGTTGCGAAAAACCCGGGGTAAGCAACAATCACTTCTTCTACTGATGCTGCGGCAGGATCAAATTTTAATATAGCTTCCGCGTCTTTCAGTAAAGTATTATATACACCAGGAAGTCCCTCAAAAAAATCATCCGCGGCTTTTTGTGCTGCTTTGCCATCACGCAATACTTCATATATCAATGTTGACAAATGGCTCTTCAAAGATTCGAAAGCTTTTTCGAGCTCGTAAGTATTTTGCTGGCGCAACGTAGCCGGCAAAAAAAGCAAAGCAAATAAATCATCAATAAAAAGCTTTGCCAGTTCCCTGTCAGGAAAAGTCAGAAAGGTTTTTTTCTTTCTTTCTGCCAGTTGTTGTATGAATTTATTTTGTGCCAATGTTTTAAGGTATATGGTGGATGCATGGTTGCAGGTTGCAGGTTTCAGGTTACAAGTTGCAGGTTACGGCTTACATTTTGTTTACAGGTTTTTAGTTTGAATACCTGAAACCTGTAACCTGCAACTTTTTCTACCTTCAACCTTTTACTGTATCATACACGCCCCTACTGTTACATTACTTGTTTCATCAATCAATATTGCTCCACCATTTGCTCTCAGCGCTTTGTATTTATCAAACACAACAGGCTGCGCAGTTTTTATTGTTGCTTTTACTATATCGTTCAATCCTACCTGGTCAGGTGAATACTTCCTTTCCAGTGAATTAACATCAAGCCTGTATTCAATATCTTTTACTACGCTTCTCACTCTTGTGCTGTTGATTTGCAACAGGTATTTATTGCCGGGTACCAATGGCTTATTGTCCATCCAGCAGAGTAATACTTCAAGCTCCTGCGAAGTTTGCGGAACATCTTTATGCAATACAATTACATCACCGCGGCTTACATCAACATCATCTTCAAGATGCAATACAACAGCCTGTGGCGCAAAAGCTTCTTCCACTTCTTTACCACCATCTGTTTCAATTTTTTGAATAGTAGCAGCAGTGGCGGAGGGCAGCACCGTTACTTTATCTCCTTTTTTATAAATACCGCTGATAATTTTACCCGCGTATCCGCGATAATCGTGCAGTTCTTCTG
The DNA here is from genome assembly GCA_020847395.1 of Chitinophagaceae bacterium. Classification (GTDB taxonomy): domain Bacteria; phylum Bacteroidota; class Bacteroidia; order Chitinophagales; family Chitinophagaceae; genus Agriterribacter. The sequence continues at coordinate 56,661 of JADLCD010000020.1, read as the reverse complement.
TTTGAGGGCGGATGACATATTGCACCGGGAATCTTGCATGATTAAGATTAATCGCTTTTTCTACTTCCACATTTTCCAGCAGGTGCAATAAAGACGGCCCATCATACCATGAAAAAACATCAGATTTTTCAACAATATTATCACCGTTCAAAGCGCTGATGGGTATATAGGTAATATCTTCAAGCCCTAATGCTTTTGCAAGATCAGCGTATTCAATTACTATATTATTATATACGTCCTGCGAATAATCAACCAGGTCCATTTTGTTTACCGCAACAATCACCTGCGGCATATTCAGCAATGAAGCGATGATAGAATGCCTGCGTGTTTGCTCAACTACTCCATTGCGTGCATCAACCAATATTATTATAAGATCAGAGTTTGAAGCGCCGGTAACCATGTTACGGGTATATTGTATATGACCGGGAGCATCAGCTATAATGAACTTACGTTTTGGTGTAGTGAAATATTTATATGCCACGTCTATGGTAATACCCTGTTCTCTTTCAGCGCGTAATCCATCAGTGAGCAATGCCAGGTCTATCTCACCATCTTCACGATTCCTGGTTTGCTTTTCAATCGCTTCCAGTTGATCAATCATTATACTTTTACTATCGTATAATAAGCGGCCAATAAGTGTGCTCTTACCGTCATCAACACTTCCTGCGGTTATGAATCTTAATATGTCCATTATTAATTTAATTATAAGTTTTTGGTTGCAAGTTCCAGGTTTCAAGTTTCAAGTTGTGCAACTTGTAACCTGCAACCTGGAACTCCTATCTAAAAATACCCATTCTTCTTCCTGTCCTCCATCGCTGCTTCTGATACTTTATCATCAATCCTTGTTTCGCCACGTTCACTGGTTTTGGTAGCAATAATTTCGCTGATGATATCATCAATAGTAGATGCGTCAGAGGCAACAGCGGCGGTACAGGTCATATCGCCCACAGTGCGGTAACGTACTTTTTTATTAATGATCACATCAGTTTCATCAATGCGGATAAATTCAGAAATCGCTACATATTGTCCTTCATATTCCAGCACCCGTCTTTCATGAGCGAAGTATATGGAAGGCAGTTCAATTTTTTCACGGCGAATATAATTCCATACATCAAGCTCTGTCCAGTTACTGATGGGGAACACCCGAACATTTTCTCCCTTATTGATTTTACCGTTATAAGTATTCCACAATTCAGGGCGTTGCTTTTTAGGATCCCACTGGCCAAACTCATCTCGCACAGAAAATATTCTTTCCTTCGCCCTTGCTTTTTCTTCATCTCTTCTTGCACCACCTATGCATGCATCAAATGCAAACTCTTCAATAGTATCGAGCAATGTATATGTTTGCAATTGATTGCGGCTGGCAAATTTTCCTTTTTGCTCAGTAAGCTTTTTCGCTTTAATGGTATCTTCTACTTTTCTTACGATCAGCTTCTCTCCTATTTTTTCTGCGAGTTGGTTGCGGAACTCCAATGCTTCAGGAAAATTATGCCCGGTATCAATATGTACTAAAGGAAAAGGAAATTTGCCGGGACGAAATGCTTTCAATGCAAGATGCACCAGTACAATAGAATCTTTTCCTCCGCTAAACAATAATGCAGGCTTTTCAAATTGCCCCGCTACTTCACGAAAAATATGAATCGCTTCCGACTCCAGCTCGTCTAAATAATCAAGATGATGTATGCTCATTTATTAAATAATTTGGAGTTTGAGGTTTATGGTTTTGAAAACCGCAAACTATAAACTGTAAACTATAAACTTTTAACTTCTTCATGCACATGCAAACCACACTCCTTTTTCGATGCATCTTCCCACCACCATCTTCCGGCTCTGAAATCTTCGCCGGGGCGGATAGCTCTTGTGCAGGGTGCGCATCCTATACTTACAAATCCTTTTTCATGCAAAGGGTTGTAAGGAATATTATTTTTATTGACGAAAGCAATCGTTTCATCCATTGTCCAATGCAAAATCGGGTGATACTTTACTACATTATTGGAACCATCCCATTCTACCTGCGTCATGTCATGACGATTAGGTGAATGCTCTGCACGTATGCCGGTGATCCATACTTTCTTTCCTTTCAATGCTCTTTGCAAAGGTTCTACTTTACGTATATGACAGCATTGTTTGCGGTTCTCTACAGATTCATAAAAGCTGTTGGGCCCTTTTTCAGCAATAAATTTTTGTAATAAAAGGGCGTCAGGATAGTATGCAGTAATAGGCTGATTGTATTTTTCCAGCGTGCGGCTCCAGGTAGAATAGGTTTCAGGAAACATACGGCCGGTATCTAAAGTAAACACCTGTATATCCAGGTTTTCACTGAATATGATATGAGCAATTGCCTGGTCTTCCCAACTGAAACTGGTAGAAAAAATTACTTCACCAGGATATTGCGCCGCAATATAGCGCAGGTTCTGAGCAATGTCAGCACTTTGTGTTAATTGTGAAATTCGTTGAATTTCGCTTTGTGGATCCGTCTGAGTCATAGTACACTTAGTTGATGGGTAGTTTATTAGCTGTCAGCTATTAGCTTTCAGGTATCAGCCACCAGGTGCCTGCTTTCTTTAAGGCCCAAAGCTGGTGGCAGATACATGGTCGCTCATTTCCCCATCAAAGCGAATTTTTATTATTCTACTAAACTGGTGGACAAAGATAATAACTATAATTTTATTTTCTTCCGTCATTCTAATATTTTTTTGAATTTTTAAAAGATTTGCATTTACCTTTGCGCCAGTTCTTTAAAAATCGCTTATCAAGAAAGGCTGAGGGACTGGCCCAATGAAGCCTTGACAACCTGTTCCGTGCCGCTACATGCGGTATGGGGAAAGGTGCCAACTCCATCACGCTAAGGCGTGACAGATAAGTCAGAAGACCAGCTGATATTATACCACTTCAATAATATATTAAGCTCTTCCGATGACCTGCTGGAAGAGTTTTTTTATGCCCTGCCGCATAGTGAATTCCTCCGCATAACAAAGTTTCTGATAGGTGTGTTTGACAAAAATATTATTTAACCATGTTCCGCTAAAACCGGAACGCAAAAAGTAGTTTACATCAAAGCGAACACAATATTTATTACAACTAAACTGATTACCGACCTGTTCGGTGTAATAAGGAGCTAATTTTAACAAATAAAAAAATTGGGTAATAAAATAAAGTCTATTAAATTTATAGGCTGATTCTAATCAACCAGGTAATGGTACCAGTAAACAACAATAACAAATTTTATTATAACGCTATCTTACGCGTTTGCTGTTGTTGTTGTATGCCTTAAGGCATACTATCTATTCCTGCAGCACATGAAGGTGCTTGTATCCAATTGATTTTGCATTTACCTCCTTACCACGTATTATTCAACTATTAAAAATTGTTTCTCAATGAGCAACTATCACTTCGAAACTTTGCAATTGCACGCCGGACAAGAAATTGATCCAACAACCAAATCAAGAGCAGTACCCATTTATCAAACTACATCATACCAGTTTGATAATACAGAACACGCTGCCAATTTATTCGGGCTAAAAGCATTTGGAAATATCTATACCCGTATTATGAACCCAACCACCGATGTATTTGAAAAAAGAATCTCTGCGTTGGAAGGTGGTGTAGCAGCATTGGCAACTTCTTCCGGCCAGGCGGCACAGCTACTGGCAATTCACAACATTTTACAGGCAGGTGAAAACTTTGTAGCCTCTGCTCATTTATATGGAGGCACTTATAACCAGTTTAAAGTAGCTTTCAAACGTTTGGGTATTGATGTAAGATTTGCAGACCCGGACAATATTGCTGAAATTGAAAAAAATATTGACAGCAAAACAAAAGCCATCTACGTAGAATCTATAGGCAATCCAAAACTCAGCATACCTGATTTTGAAAAAATTTCAGCCATCGCAAAAAAACATGACCTGCCGCTAATTGTTGACAATACTTTTGGTGCAGGCGGCTACCTCGTGCAGCCAATCAAACATGGCGCCAATGTAGTTGTAGAGGCAACAACAAAATGGATTGGCGGGCATGGCACTTCAATCGGCGGTATTATTGTAGATGGCGGTAATTATAATTGGGGCAATGGTAAGTTCCCTCAGTTCAGCGAGCCAAGTGAAGGATATCACGGATTAAATTTCTGGCAGGTGTTTGGAGAAGGTAATCCTTTAGGCTTACCTAATATTGCATTCGCTATTCGTGCAAGAGTAGAAGGGTTACGCGATTTAGGCGCATGCCAAAGCCCTTTTAATTCCTTCCTGAATCTGCAGGGCGTTGAAACATTATCGCTCAGAATGGAAAGACATGTATCCAACACACTGGCTTTAGCTAAATGGCTGGAAGCACATCCGCAGGTTGAATTTGTTTGGTACCCTGGTTTGGAAAGCAGTCTATATTATAAACTGGCAAAAAAATATCTTCCCAAAGGGGCTGGCGGCGTATTGAATTTTGGTATTAAAGGGGGGAAAGAAGCAGGACGAAAATTTATTGATTCGCTAAAGCTTGTTAGTCATCTTGCCAATGTGGGCGATGCAAAAACTTTGGCTATTCATCCTGCATCTACAACGCATGAGCAATTGAGCGAAGCAGAACAAAAAGCAGCAGGCGTTGAGCCAAACCTGGTGAGAATAAGTGTAGGCATTGAACATATAGATGATATTAAAGCAGATTTTGAACAGGCGTTTGCGAAAGTGAAAGGATAGAAATTTATAGTTTATGGTTTGAAGTTTATGGTTTATGGTTAGTAGTTAGAAAACATTCGCGAAATGCTAACCGGGAACTTGTAACCTGAAACTTCAAACTATAAACTACAAACCCCAAACCAGAAACACCCAATTATTAACAAGACTCTTAAAGCATGGCGACAGAGGTTTTTGAATACAAGCAATCGTTTACGCTGGAAAACGGCACTATATTACCCGGGTATCATTTAGCATATACCACGTTGGGAAAATTAAATGCCAAAAAGGATAATGTAGTATGGGTTTTTCACGCGCTTACTGCTAACAGCAACCCCGCAGACTGGTGGCCGGGGTTGATAGGCGAAGGAAGATTTTTTGATCCTGCCAAATATTTCATTGTTTGTGTGAATATGCCAGGCAGTTGTTACGGGAGTATTGGCCCGCTGGAAATAAATCCGGCAACCGGCGAAAGATGGTATCACAGCTTTCCGTTGTTCACCACAAGAGATATGGTAAGAGCTTACAAACCATTAAAAGATTTTCTCGGTATAGAGAAGATATATATTGGTATTGGCGGTTCAATGGGCGGGCAACAGTTGCTGGAGTGGGCGGTTGAAGAACCACAATTGTTTGAACATGTGATAGCGCTTGCTACCAATGCGCAACATTCGCCCTGGGGCATTGCACTGAATGCGTCGCAACGCATGTGTATTGAAACCGATGGCACCTGGCAAACCAATACGCAGGAAGCTGGCATTAACGGTATGAAAGCCGCAAGAAGCGTTGCACTTTTAAGTTACAGGAGTTACGATACCTATAATTTAACACAGCCGCGTGATAAAAAAACAGCCTGGCCAGTATCGCACAACTTTGGTGGCGAAGCTGCAGAAAGTTACCAGCGTTACCAGGGTGAAAAATTAGCAAACCGTTTCAATGCATTTAGCTATTACCGATTAGGGCAGGGTATGGATGCGCATGACCTTGGCAGGGGAAGAGGCTCTGCAGAAGAGGCATTGCGCCGCATTACCGCCAAAACACTGGTGATAGGTATTACCAGCGATTTGCTTTTTCCGCCGGAAGAACAAATAAAGATTGCAGATGGTATACCCGGCGCTGCATACCAATTGATAGAGTCGCTGTATGGTCATGACGGTTTTTTGCTGGAATATGAAAAAATTGAACAGGCATTACGCAACTTTATACGCGAAGACGTTTTAAGTTATTTAAAAATCATAAATCATTAATACAATGGATGCGCATAAGCAATTAACGATAGGGTTATTTGGTTTTGGTGTGGTAGGCGAAGGATTATATAAAGTGCTTGAACAAACACCATCATTACAGGCTACCATAAAAAAAGTTTGTATAAAGAACGCAGGTAAAAAAAGAAACGCGCCGGAAAGTTTGTTTACTACAGACCGTTTCAGCCTGCTAAACGATCCTGAAATAAATGTAATTGTGGAAGTGATTAATGAATCTGAGCCGGCTTTTGAAATTGTTTCTACAGCCTTAAAAAATGGCAAAGCAGTAGTGAGTGCCAGCAAAAAAATGATTGCTGAACATTTGCCTGAAATTCTTGCATTGCAGAAAAATTATAACCAGCCTTTTTTATGCGAATCTGCAGCCTGTGCTTCTATTCCTGTTATCCGCAACCTTGAAGAATATTATGATAATGATTTACTGCATTCTATCCGTGCTATCGTTAACGGATCAACGAACTTTATTCTCACCAAAATGTTTGAAGATAAACTCGACTTCAAACAGGCATTGATACTTGCCCAGCAATTGGGTTTTGCCGAAGCCGATCCTGTATTGGATGTAGATGGCTGGGACGCGCTGAACAAATGGACTTTTTTGCTTACACATGCATATGGTATTGTAGAAAAGCCCGAACATATTGTATTCAATGGTATACAAAATATTAAACTGACTGATGCTGCGGTGGCCAAAGAAAAAAATCACGAAATAAAATTAGTAGCGCAGGCAAAAAAGCTGAACAATGGCAAAGTGGCGGCATTTGTATTGCCACAGTTTGTTACGCACGATGATCCGTTGGCTTTTGTAAAGAATGAATTTAATGGTGTTGTTATTGAAAGCTCATTTGCTGATAAACAATTTTTTTATGGAAAAGGTGCAGGTAGTTTCCCCACCGCATCTGCAGTATTGAGTGATATTTCTGCATTGCGCTACGATTACCGCTACGAATATAAAAAGCTGTACCATCACAACCCGCAGCAGCTCACCGATGATTTTTATGTTCGCACCTATGTAAGTTTTGATGACTGGAAAACAATACCCCGCGATAAATTTGAATGGATTGAGGAATGGCATGCCGGCGAAAGAAAATATCTTGTTGGTGTGCTTCGCTTTAAAGAACTGAAAGAAAATACCTGGTGGAAAGAAAATAATGTTTCACTTATTCTTGCACCAGATGCGATTATAGAAGATATAGAGATAAGAAAATTAAAAAAGAAGAGCCTGGAACTGGCGGGGATATTGGATTGAATATTTTCATTCTTAATAACTATAGGCTGCCCGACTTTACAGGCAGCCTATTTTTTTACGTTCGCACATTTTCAGGTCGTATCCTATTGTTTTATTATCAAAGCCCGCAACCAAAACGCCGTGTATCTTCCTGTTGTTCTCCCCTGCCTGCCTCCATGGTTCAAAACTTTAAAACATCCTTTCGCCCATTCACCGATACTATTTGCCTTCATAACTTTTCTATGTTTAGATCATTAAACTACAGGTATAGCTTTACATTGTAAACAGTTATTACACAACATAAATTTTTAAAAAATGAAAAAAATAATAGTTTTAGCAGCAGCCACTTTTTTAGTGATGACTGCAACTCAGGCGCAAACCCAAAAGGAAATTGCAGCAAGAAAGGATATTAAAGAATTAAAAAAAGAAGAAAAAACAGAAAGAAAGAGTTTAAGGAAGCTGGAAGGAAAAGATGTAAGTGTTCAATCTAAAGACCAGTTCAATATTGATTTTGGCAATGTTCCGAATGTGCATTGGACAAGAAGCGGCTACTTTGATGAAGCTGTTTTTATACAAAATGGAATAACCCAAAAGGCATTTTATGATTTTAACTCAAAGCTTGTAGGCACTGTTATTCCCAAAACATTTGCCGACTTACCTAAAAACGCGCAGGAGCACATCAACAAAAAATACAGTAATTATAAAATAGACAGGGTAATATTATATGATGATAATGAAAGTAACGATACAGATATGATTTTATACGGCACCCAGTTTGATGATGCAGATAATTATTTTGTAGAGTTGAGTGAGCCTGGCAAAAAGCTTATATTGATGGTATCAAAAAATGGCAATATCAGCTTTTTTAAAGAAATGGTATAATAACCTTATAAATAAAGCCCTCACACATTAATGGTGGGGGCTTTATTAAAACGTTCTATTTAAGAACGGGTATTATACCAAAATATTTATACTCTTAAAAAAACTTTTTTCTTATAAAGAAAATATAAAGCTGCCCATTTTATTAAAACATAACCTATAGCCGAAACCACAATACTATAAGGCATTCCGGCAAGTTGTTCAGCCCATTTAAAAAATGCAGTGGTAGAATAATTCCAGTCAATAAAGTGTTCAGACATGTAAATCAAAATAGAATTCATACCAATAACCTTAAAAAAGAAAGCCCATTTTTTATATCCCTGCACATCAATAATATAATAGAAAACCGCCAGCAATATCAGGCTATACCCTCCCACATTCAGCACAAATGAGCTTGTCCACAGATTTTTATTAATAGGAAAATCAAGATCCCAAATATGTGCTACAATGATAAATACAACACCGGCGGCAAGCATATACAAAACTTTTTTGCCCTGGGCAAGCTGATTCTTTTTCAAAAAATTTCCTGTAATAATGCCCAGTAAACCTGTAGCTACGGCAGGTATTGTACTTGCTAATCCTTCAGGATCGTGAATACCGAGAAATAATCTGCCTGGCATGATAAGCCTGTCGATATAAGAAGCAAAATTACCTTCCATAGTTAGGTCGCCGGTGGGAAAACCGGGTGCCGATGTAAACTTCAGTAATAACCAATAGCCAATAATAATTGCAAAAAACCATATTACCTGTGCACGATCTTTAAAATATAATGCTATGATATTAGCAAACATATAGGCAAGCCCTATACGCCCAAGTACACTTCCAAACCGTATTTCAGATAGCGCATGAAGTTGTAAACCGTTGTTGTAAATTACACCAAAGAGTACCAGTATCAATCCTCTTTTTACTACCCGCCACAAAAGTTGTTGCCTGGTTTTGCCCTTTTCCAGTTCCTTGCCTACGGAGTAAGGAGTAGCTACACCTGCTATAAAAAGAAATAAGGGGAAAATAAGATCATAAAAATGAAAGCCATTCCATCCAGGATGTGTTAGCTCTTCTGCAAAGCCTTTCCAAAAAGAAGAACCTGTTGATTTAGAAAGCGATTCTATAATGCCTTCTCCACCCATAATCCAGAACATATCAAAACCGCGTAAAGCATCAAGAGAATATAATCGCTCAGAAGGTTGAGTTGTTTTTAATGCCATAGTATGCCAGGGGTAATATTATTAAGATTATACAAATGAGATTACACAAAGTAACATATACTAATGCGTACACAAAATAATTTCGGTAAAAAACACGCCGGTGGTACACCCCAAACGCTATGAACTTAACTTACCCTTTCGTAGACAAATAATTATAATCCTTCAACAAAGTATCCAGGAAATCAAATGGAGATAATGTTGTTTCTATGCCCAATACATTTTTAATGCGTAGGGAAGCATTCTCAACCATTTGATAGTTGCCGATTTTTCTTCCGGTGTCTATAATGCCTTTAATGGTGTTAATGTCTCTGTCGCTTAGCCGCATAACCTGCGGAAACTGCGCCGTATAGCTCTGTTCCACTTCCATAAAAATGGTTTCTTCCAGATTACCTTTTGGTTTAACGTTTATCAGCATTGTACCCGCAGCAAGATCACCCAGGCGTTTACCTTGTTTGGTAGTACCAATCAAAATAAGGTCGGCAATAAACATCAAAACCGTAATCCACAGGGCTTTTAAAATACCCATGTCGCCAAACATCATTGCCAGTATAATTAAGGGTAATGTAAGATCGGAAGATCGGAGCAACCACCTGATCATATACTGTCCTAATGACGCTTTCCCTCCATTATCGTTCACAACCCTTAACCCCAGCAACCGCTTTCCAACGCTTTGCCCGTTCCATAATATTTCGCAAAACAGGTGGTAAGTGAATACCGGCAACATAATCAGCCACCTGAAAGCCCATATATCATACCCGGAAGTGGCTATGCCGCTAAATAGCCCAAACAGGTTAGACACTATGATCAGGTAAAATACCTGCAGGATGAAATCCAGTATCCATGCAAACATTCTTACATGAAATTGAGCCCCTTCAAACTCCAGGTCTATATTAAAGCTGGTTGAGATATTAATTTTACTCATTGCTATGCAATAATATTTTTTTTGTCCTGTTATTAAACGATGTTAAGTATTTATTTATATTGAAGCAAATTTAATTGCCCTTGCGCGAAGCCTTATTCATAAAAAAGAACAAAGACCGCTGGCTAAAGAATCAACACCTTCCTTCTGACGATCCTGATGAGATGGCGGTTGAGTTTACCCAGATGGTTGACGATCTTTCGTATGCCAAAACCTTTTACCCTCACAGCAGGGTTACGCGATACTTAAACGCCAGAGCATCGCAAACTTATATGAGCATATACCAAAATCGTAAAGAAGATCGTAACCGCATTGCTGAATTCTGGAAATATACGGTTCCGCTTACGGTACGAAAACACCAGGGCGTGCTGCTGTTTTGCGCCGTACTATTCATTGTATTTTTTATAGTGGGGTTTTATTCCGCCAAACATGATGAAAGCTTTGTAAGAGAGATGCTTAGCGACAGCTATGTAAATATGACCGAAGAAAATATAGAAAATGGTAAACCTTTTGGCGTATATGCAGAAGGTAACGAGCTGATGATGTGGCTCGGTATTATGCTGAACAACATTTTTGTTTCCTTTACCTATTTTGCAAGAGGCATTGTATTGTGTTTTCCTGTTATTTTGTCTTTATTAAATGAGGGAGTAAGATTGGGCGCTTTTGAGCATATGTTCTTTTCCAAAGGTTTGGGCATGCAATCTATACTTACTGTTTTTATTCACGGCACGCTTGAGCTTAGTGCCATCGTTATTGCCAGTGCTGCAGGTGTAGTGCTCGGTAAAGGATGGATGTTTCACGGCACAGGAACAAGATTACAGGCTTTTTTACGAGGAGCGAAAGATGGTGTTATAATATTAGTAAGCCTTATACCTGTATTTGTTGTTGCCGCATTTTTTGAAGGCTTTATAACAAGGTATTATACTATGCCGCAATGGCTTAGCGCATTTATATTGCTGATGTCTGCTTCATATATTATCTGGTATTACATTATTTACCCGGTAAGGGTTCAACGCAGGTTGAAAACAGCTACCGAAACTATTGCCGGTGTATAAATGCTGCTTACATATACTTTCCATTTTTCTGCTTTGCACAATAGCAGCGCCCTGCTTTGCGCAGGATGAAGATTCAATTCCTGCAGCGGTAAAAGATACTATTGAGCAAACCCTGGATAGTATTACAAAAGGTTTAACCGATTCGTCATATAATGATGAAGATGAATACTATAACAAACATGATGACACTATGTATTTTCTTCGGAAAGAAGATACTACTTCGATATACGATTCTTCTGTATTTAAATGGAGAGCTGTTCCGGATTCAATTACAGAACATTTAAAGAATGATGATGATTTCTGGTATGCCAACAAAGATTTGCACGAAAAGAAGAAACAGCAATCAGGTTCCTGGCTGGAAAAATTTTTATTATGGCTTGCAAGGCTCTTAAACAACAATGTTTTCAGTACTATTTTGTGGATATTGATTATTCTTGGGTTTTTATCTGCGGTAATATGGTTCCTTTCAAAAAATCATATGAATATCTGGGGCTCGTCGAAAGGGCCGGTAATTAGCAGAACAAAACAGGAGGGAGATGTTGAAGATATCTTTACAACCGACCTTAAAACAGAAATTCAAAAGGCAGAGAAAAACCAGGATTATCGCCTGGCTATTCGCTTTCATTACCTGCATCTATTAAAAATGTTTTCGCAACAAGAGCTGATAAAATATACACACGATGCTACCAACATGGAGTATCTTACCCAATTATATGGCAAACCATTTTATGCGGCATTTTTTAAAGTTACACGCAACTACGAATATGCCTGGTATGGCGAAATAGCCGTTACGCAGGAGCAATACAGGAATGTTGTAGAAGAATTTATGCAGGTATACAATAAAACATCTATAAGCTGGTGAAAAAAGCGCTACCATATATTATTGGGGCAGTATTGCTGCTTTTAATTATCATCTTACTTATTGGTGGCAGCGGTAAAAGCTTTGACCAACGCATAACACTGAATAAAAAAGACAAGATACCTTATGGTGCATATGTAGCATATAACAACCTCAATCACTTATTTCCGCAATCACAAATAACGTTGAATAAAAAAGCACCCGGGTTATGGGAAGATAGTGTTTTAACCTATGATACCAGCAACCAGGCATTGTTTATTCTTACCAAAACATTTAATCCCAGCGAAGATGAGTTACGCGAACTGTTTCATTTTGTAAGCCTCGGTAATGATGTATTTATTTCTTCGTGCGAATTTAATAATGCCGCACAGGATTTTTTTCACTTCAACTCAATGATTGATTTTAGCGGTTTTAACCAGTTCAACAGTTCAGGACTTGATACATTTGATGTATGGCTTATGCAACCGCCTTTTGTGCAAAAAACAAATCACTATCAATATCCTGGCAGAAGAGTACTGAGTTATTTTACTTCTTTCGATTCTACCATGAGTTATGTGCTTGAACGTTTGCAGGATAGCAGCGCACTGATGCTTCGTGTAAAAGCAGGCGAGGGTAGCTTTTATATTCACGGCGCTCCGCTTACATTCAGCAATTATTTTTTGCTGCATAAAGATAATATGGCGCATTACAATCAATTATTATCAGCCATATCTCCAGGTATTAACAGGATTGCCTGGGATGAATATTTCCTGCATAAGCCCGCATATAATTTACCAAAAGACCCTTCTCCCTTCAGAATTTTAATGGAACAAAAATCCTTCAGGGCTGCCATTTATACCGCCCTAACAGGATTAATCATATTTGTTTTGCTGGGATTAAAAAGAAACCAGCGGCAAATTCCACGTATTGCAGCCCATAAAAACGACTTGCTTGAATTTGTAAAAACAATAGGACGATTATATTTTCAAAAAAGAGATAACAAAAATATTTGTCAGAAAATGAGTGTATATTTCACAGAGCATGTATACAATCATTATAAAATAAATACGGGCACAATGGATGCTGAGTTTGTAACAAAGCTTGCCAACAAATCAGGCGCATCCCCGGTATTAATACAATCAATTGTTGATCATATAACTTTTGTAAATACTGAAGCTGCTGTTCACGACCAGCAGGTAACAGAATTTTATGAACTGCTTGAAAAATTTTATAAAACCGCTTAATAATGGAAGAAAACATTTTTACGCCCCGCACCGACCTTACAGAATTGCATGATGCCGTTATGAAAATGCGTGCAGAAATAGGTAAAGTAATTGTGGGACAGGAACAGATGGTAAAACTGATTGTTGCCGCTTTACTTGCAGATGGGCATGTACTGATTGAAGGTGTGCCGGGTGTGGCTAAAACCCTTACGGCAAGGCTTGTTGCCAAATGCATAGCGTTGCATTTTTCGAGAGTGCAATTTACGCCAGACCTCATGCCTTCTGATGTTTTGGGTACTTCTATATTCAATCCAAAAGAGGGAGGCTTTCAATTTAAACGCGGGCCTATATTTGGCAATATAGTATTGGTAGATGAAATAAACCGCGCCCCTGCAAAAACGCAGGCTGCACTGTTTGAGGTAATGGAAGAAAAACAGGTTACGGTAGATGGATACTCACATATTATGGAGCGTCCGTTTATGGTACTGGCTACTCAAAATCCTGTGGAGCAGGAAGGAACCTATCGTTTACCGGAAGCACAGTTAGACAGGTTTTTGTTTAAAATTTCCGTTCCCTATCCTACTGAAGAAGAAGAAGTACGCATACTCTCCCGCTTTCATCAAACAGCGAGTGAAGATATTATTTCCGGTATGGGTGAAGTACTTACCGGGCAGCACATTAGTGAACTGAGGAAACAGGTAAGACAGGTATTGATTGAAGAAAAGCTCTTGCAGTTTATTGCAAAGCTGGTAACATCAACACGTTCGCATAAATCCATTTATCTCGGCGCATCTCCAAGAGCATCGCTGGCAATAATGATGGCGGCTAAAGCCATTGCGGCTATGCAGGGCCGCGACTTTGTAACGCCTGATGATATTATAGAAATAGCCACTCCTGTATTAAGGCATCGTATTATGCTTACTCCTGAAAAAGAAATGGAAGGAGGAACAGAAGATGATGTAATAAAAGAAATTATTCATTCTTTAGAAATACCGAGATAAAATTTTGAAAAGGCTGAAGCACTTTTATCTTTCATTGCAACTTACCCGCAGAACCTATACGGTACTTGCCGCTATAGTTTTGCTTTTTATCATTTCATTTTTTGTGGAGCCGTTGTATAATATTGCTGTTGCCGTTTTATTATTGCTGGGCATTATTATACTGATTGATATACTGGTATTATACAGTCGCCGCAATGGCTTTAATGCAGAAAGACATACCGCGGAAAGATTCAGCAATGGTGATGAAAATCCTGTTCATCTTATTCTACAAAACAATTACTCATTTACTGCCAGGGTGATAGTTATTGATGAACTGCCTTTCCAGTTTCAGCAATATAACTGGAAAAGAAATACGATAATTAAAGGCGGCCACGAACATCATATCAACTATACATTACGCCCGCTGCAGAGAGGTGAATATGATTTTGGCGCAATTAATGTATTTGTTACAAGCCCGCTACGATTTGCTGAACGCAGGTTTATTTTTGACCGGCATACAGTCATTCCCACCTATCCATCTTTTCAGCAGTTGAAGCGCTATCAATTGCTGGCGTTTACCAACAGGTTAAATGAAACAGGGGTGCGCCGCCTGCGTAAATTAGGTAGCAGTACTGAATTTGAACAGATAAAAGCATATGTGCTGGGCGATGATTACAAGAAAGTAAACTGGAAGGCAACTGCCCGCCAGGGTGATATTATGGTGAACACCTATACCGATGAAAAGAGCCAGCATATTTATTGCCTCATAGATAAAGGCAGAAATATGAAGATGCCTTTTGAAGGTTTAACACTATTGGATTATGCCATCAATGCATCGCTGGTTGTGGCAAATGTTGCGTTACTTAAACATGATAAAGCAGGTTTACTCACCTTCTCCAACAAACCCGAAACATTTTTGCCTGCCGACCGTAAAGGCATGCAAATGGAAATGATTTTAGAAAATCTTTACCGGCAGCAAACCAATTTTGCAGAGTCTGATTTTGAAGCTTTATATGCACATGTACACAGCAAAATTAAAAGCCGCTCGCTGCTGATACTATTTACCAACTTTGAATCCATCATCAGCTTCCAGCGCCAGTTGCCTTACCTGCGCAGGCTGGCAAAACATCACCTGTTATTAGTAGTATTTTTTGAGAATACCGAATTGAAGCAACTGCGTGATAAACCCTCAGAAAATCTTGAAGACATTTATATCAAAACCATTGCTGATAAATTTGCTTTTGAAAAAAGACTAATCGCCAAAGAGCTGCAGCAGCATGGCATACTCTCTTTACTAACAACACCGCAACAGGTAACCCTAAATGCCATCAATAAATACATAGAGTTAAAAGCGAGGCAGGTGATATAGGGAATGGTGTTATGCGTTGAAAAGCAGATTATGTTGTGTGATGGTTACAGGTTTCAGGTTGCAAGGCACAACCTGAAACCTGCAACCTGAAACCTGTAACCTGCAACCTGAAACCTGCAACACTTATATCTCTACTTACTAATACGAAACCGCTTTCCCCGCATTGATTTGCCCCTGTCCAAAAAAACGATCGTTGCCTTTTGCGCCCAAATCTTTTGCAGATGCTCTCAATATTTGGTCAACAAGGAAAGGCGAACAACGCTTACCATACTTGCCATACAACAGCGCTGCAACGGCGCTGGCATGAGGCGTTGCCATACTTGTTCCAACCTCCCACACATAATATAATTCATTGGCATCGGTATCAATACCACCTATATTAAACACCCAGTTAAAAACAAACTCATAATTGGTAATGCCGCCAACTGTTGCTACTGCATTGGAAAGCGGCAGGTTATAATTGCCTCCGGGCGCACCATAAGAAATAAATTTTTTGCCGCTATTGGTGAAAACAGAAGGCACGTATAAAGTAGTATCCTGGTTAAAACCCCAACCCAATGGCCCGTTAGATGCTATAGCCAATACCCCCAGGCAATTTGCCGGATATGTGATAAAATCTTTCTCTACGTCATAATTATAACCATCGTTTCCGGCAGCAGCAAATACCGTTACACCTTTCAGGTTTGCAAACACTGTTGCCCTGTTCATAGCATTAATCAAAGGCTTTATCTCTTTATTATAACTAACCAGCATATCATCACTGGGGTCATCAGGCGTTCCATTGTCATCAATAAAATCCTTTCGCGGTAACTCTCCACCCAAACTCATGTTAATAACGTCTGCATCATTTACCGCAGCATAATAAATACCATTAATCATACTGCTCCAGGGTCCGGAACCTGTTTCGTCGCTCAACACTTTAACCAATATCAGTTTTGCTTCAGGAGCAATACCTATTACGCCTTCCCCATCATTAGCTGCGGCAATCGTGCCTGCAACATGTGTTCCATGGCTTGCACTAAAGCCTGCCGGAGCAGCATAGGCAGCCATTTCTCCATCAATAAAGCTGTGGGTAAGTATTATGTTTGGCGCTATTTCACTATCGCCCAGTATAAATCCGCCATCAAGTACCGCAACCTTTGCTCCTTTTCCGGCATATCCTCTCTGCCATGCTTTATCTGCGTTTACAGATTGTATACCCCATTGCAAAAAGCTATAAGGGTTATTATTAACAACAGGCTTTTTGCCTTTGGTTGCTGATGCCATCTGTGCCTTACTAATTTTTTCAAAGCGCTCCGGTAGCCGCCAGTTGGTTACCACATCAACGGCTACGGCTTCAACACCAGCTATGCTCCTGGCTTTTTCCGCAAAACCAGGGTCAGGGGTTTGAACAATTATAAGCCCGAGTTCTTTAATTATATCTTTAAACATTAATTCTTTTCCTCCCAGGCTTCTTACTGCCGAAGATATATTACTTATATTTTCACCTTCTTTGGCAATTACAATCAAGCCCCTGTCTGTATGCGGCATATGCAATAAAATACCCGAACCATTATCAAGGTTAATTTCTTTCTTACAGGAAGAATAGATCATAGCAACAGCTACGAGAATAAGAAGTTGATTTTTTCTCATGACGTAAATTTTAAATAGTAAATGAAGAATAAAAACAAAAATGAAGACAGAGGATAATATAGCTTCCGTAAGAGACAGACTGTTGTTCAGCAGCAAATCTTGCAAAATAAAATTACAAGTGCAAGCATTATTGAAAATAAATTTAGGGAAAGGTGGAAGGTATGGGGCGAAGGGCATAAGGCAAACCACAGCGAATGGCTGAAAGCTGACCGCCGATAGCTGATAGCTGACAGCTCTGTGGCATGATATTTTATTTACAGGACTATTGTGACCAATCTTTTAAATTTTTTAAAACCAATTATACAATGGAAAAAACACTTACAGTAAAATCAAAAGCCACCAAGGCTGAGAAAATTTCAATTGGCATCAGCACGGAAAACCTGAAAAATATATCCATGCTGCTGCAAACCTGTCTTGCAGATTTACATGTATTATATCTCAAGACCCGCAATTTTCACTGGAATGTAGAGGGAGAAAATTTTGGACCCTTACATGAATTATTTGAAAACCAATATAAACAACTCGAAGCCATTATTGATGAAGTAGCAGAACGCATCCGTAACCTGGGCTTTTTTGCAGTTGGCTCACTACAGGGCTTTGCAGAATTAGCTACGCTGGAGGAACACATGGAAGAAGGAACTGATGCCAAACAAATGCTGAAAATACTGGCCACAGACCACGAAGCACATATTCGCTTTTTACGCGAAACAATAGAAAAAATTGATGAAGAATATAATGATGTTGGTACATCAGACTTTCTTACTGATAATATAAGGATCCATGAAAAAACTGCATGGATGCTTAGAGTTCATTTAAAATAGAGATATTTTTTAGATGGATTGAGGAAAAAAAGCAACAACCTGTAAAAAAATGAGTCGTAAAAACTACGGCTCATTTTTTTTATTAAAATAATCAGGTATAACCATAAAAAAATCCCGGCATTACACCGGGACTTTTTAAAAGGCAAAAACGTCTTTATTAATTATAGTGCAATTTTAAATCAACGCGGCGGTTTTTAGCGCGACCGGCAGCAGTTTTATTATCTGCAACTGGCTGATCCTGTCCAAAACCTGCAGAAGTAAGGCGGCTAGCATCAATACCACCCTTGGTAGTAAGATAATCAAGTACAGCCTTTGCTCTTGCTTCACTCAACAACTGGTTTTTATCAGGCTTACCGGTATTATCAGTATGACCTTCAATATCAAGTTTCAGGTTTGGATCTTCAGAAAGAATTTTTGCAACTTCATTCAATGATTTGTTTGATTTTGCTAAAAGTTTAGCGCTACCTGTTGCAAAGAATACATTCTTGGCAGCAACATCTATGCGCTTCTTCACTTCTTCCTTAATTTCAGGACAACCCTGGTTGCTTGCAGGTCCTGCAAGTGCCGGGCATTTGTCTTCTTCATCATTTACACCATCGCCATCTGTATCAGGTATCGGGCAACCATTGTATTTTGCCACGCCAGCCTGGTTAGGACATTTATCTTCTTCATCGTTTATACCATCACCATCTGTATCAGGTATCGGGCAACCATTGTATTTTGCCAAACCTTTTACATCAGGGCATTTATCATCTTTATCAGCTATGCCATCACCATCTGTATCAGGACAGCCGTTGAACTGTGCAAGGCCTGCAACCGCAGGGCATGCATCAATTGAATCAACAATACCATCATTATCCGTATCAGCAGGTGGCGGAGGAGGAGGAATAACTTTCGGTTCTTTTTTCTCGAATAATGAACCGGCTACACCAAAGCTGTAAAACAAATGATTGGCTGTAGTTGCAGAAGTAACCGAAACGCGGTACTGGGCATTAAAGTTAATATAAGCCTGGTCGAGCAGGTTTACCTGCAAACCAACGCCTAATGGTACATAAGCACCCCAGTAACCACTCCATTGTGAACCGCCAATACCGGCAGTTAAGTAAGGGGATACCCAATATTTATCACTGAGTAATTTTGCATTGATATTCGCATCAAGTTCAGCAAGTAATTTATCATTACCGGTTTGAGCTTTATCAGGAACAGGATAGCTGGTAAAGGTACCACCTAAACGGGCCATAAAGTCTAAATGATCAGTAAGACCCTGGAAATAAGACAATGCCAAACCAGGGCTCATTCTTCCTGTTTTGTACCATTGCTTATCTTTTAAAACCTGGTTAAGGGATGTGTTTTTTAAATCTTGCGCAGTTTGAAAATCATGAAATGTAAAAGCGAAACCGAAAGCTGGTCTTTTTTTGTAAGGATTTTTGATGCTATTTTCCTGGGCAACAACAGAACCAAGCATAATAGCAGCTAAAAGAACTAATAGTGGTTTTCTCATAAAATTTTTAATTTGATTAAGTAATGCAAAGATAAAAGGTTGACTATGATTGTTCCAAAACTTAATAATTAACTTATACTATTGCTCATTAATTATAAGGGTTTTCTACTATTTCAACCAGCACTTTTGCTACACCCCTTTTTAAAAATCCCAATTTGCGCGCTGCCTCCTTTGAAACATCGATAAGACGCTTGTTCTTATGATGCATCCTGTCAGTAATTTGAACTATGACGGACTTTTTGTTTCGAAGGTTGCTTACCTTAACCCAGGTTCCTAAAGAAAGTGTATTATGGGCTGCCGTTAGGTTCTTTTCATTAAACTTTTCCCCGTTGGCCATCAGCTTACCATTGAATTTTCCGCCATAATAACTCGCTACACCTTCTTTTTTATAAACCGTTTCTTTTTTCCCTGCACTCTTTTGCTGGCTTTGTACCGATGCTACTGTAAACAGTAATACAAAGGATATAAAGACAGGTAACCATTTTTTCATGGCGAACATGATTATTACTTTCGCAAACAAAAGATTTTTATATATGAATGTACAAAACCTATATGCCGGGTTAGAGCGTATAGTTATCATAAATCAATTTTTGAGCCATTATAACGTGGAAACTGGTTTTCTATTGCCCATATACCTGTTGCGGGCAATTTTATCCTCAGCATATATATCGTCATGTAGAACAATACTGCCATCTTTTGCCTCGGCAGTGAAGTAACGTATATATATAGGTAGTCTTTTTGAAAAATTCACCATGTGCTTTTCTTTTCTTTTCATCCAGGCAGCCAGGGTATCGGGCTTATAGCGTATGCTATCGTTTTGCACAAGATAATTGGCCAGTTTTTTCCACTCCTGCACACGCACACAACCATGACTAAGCGCACGAACCTTTCGCGAAAATAAACCACGGGCATTGGTATCATGCAGGTAAACGCTGTATTTATTCCTGAAGTTGAACTTTATTACGCCGAGTGAGTTATCATCTCCCTCCCGTTGCTTTAACTGGTAGGAAAAATTATTTTTGTTAAGCTTAAACCAATTAATAGTATGTGGATCGATAATGCTGTCATTCTTATCTACTACCATCAGGTTTTGTTTATCAAGATATTCTACCTTGCGTTGTATCTGCGGCAGCATCTCTTTAAAAACTATACTGTAGGGAACAGTCCACTGCGGAAATATTACATAATTGGTTAACTCGCTTGTAAGTAATGGTGTGCGGGTTTTAGGATTACCCACTATTACTCTCGACTCAAGTTTAAGTGTATCATTATCCCATAACTGAAATTTGTAAGCAGGCAGGTTAACCCATAAATACCTGGCGGGCATAGTATCGGGTAACTGTTTATACCTATCGAGATTAATGGCAATACGCCTGAATTTTTCTATCCCGGTATTATTTAATTCTGCTACTACAGCCGGACCCGCTTTTCCATCTACTTTTAAATCTTTACTTTCCTGGAAGCTTCTTACTGCAGCCCGTAGTTCTGCAGTATCGGCAGCATGATCATCAAAGCTTATATATCCGCCCTCAAACAAACGTTTTTGCAATTGAGCAATATATTCAAGAGAATCTTCAAAAGGATAGTTAACGTAAGTGTACTCTTTTCTATCCATTGAATCGAGAAAATGTTTTAGAACACTTCTTATTTCGTGATACCCTTTATAGTTGGGTTCTAACTGTTGCAATACCTGTGTGAGTGTTTTTTCCCTTTGAACTGTTTGCAACAGCGCTATTCCTAAAGAGTCATTAAATAAAGTATCTTTTCTTAAAGTAATGCTATCTCTTTGCAGGCGGCCAACCTTAATATCTTTTGCAATCTGCATAAACGCATCCGTAAACGACACATCAGCCCTTGCCCACAAAGCCGCGTCGAGCATAGCAGAAGAATCTTTTTTTAGTTTTTCAAATATGGCATTCAGTTGCGCATAGTGATAGTTTGACGGGAATAAGCCATATTCTTCACTGTGTTTAATAAAATCAAACAGGCTGTCTGCCATCTGCAACCATGCCTTTTGATTACTCCATGTAATCAAAGAGTCTTTTTGCGCATACCATGCTTTTACTACAGGCATGCTTGTAAAAATCACGCTGTCGTTCAGCTTTCCTCCGTTAGCGGAAGCAAATTCCAGTATAGAAGTTATATTTTCGAAAGTTTTTTTGTTGAGATCTTCGGGTTTCTTAACAATCTCAACAGGCTTGGGCTCCTCGGGTTTTTGTTGACATGCAAACAACAATAAACACAAAACGCTCATACTTCCGGTAAACCATTTTCGGGTAATGCCAGCTAAATAATTACGCTCAGAAAAAAACATGATGCAAAGGTTGGGTGTAATTTGTATAATAAAGCTTAAAATATCAAAAGCAATTATTACGGGTTATTAACGGGGTTTTATTCTTTTTCTTTTCTAAGGGACTAAGTTATTATCCAACGAAGATACATTCGATAAATGTATGGTAATAAAAAACTTTAGGTTTATCTTTCATCACTTTTTCATTATGACTAATGGCTGGTTAAACAATAAAAACGTTGTGATTATAGGCGGCACTTCGGGCATGGGGCTGGCCGCGGCAAAGGCTTTTATAGCGCAGGGCGCTAATATCGTGGTAGTGGGTAAAAATGATGAGCACATACAAGCCGCAGAAACAGTTTTACTGAATAATGCAGAAATTGTTATTGCTGATGCTACACAACAGCAGACCGCTAAAGATGCCATTGCATTGTGTGAAAAAGCATATGGCTCATTCAACGGGCTTTTTCATGTAGCTGGTGGCAGCGGCAGAAAAATGGGCGACGGGTCTTTGCATGAACTTACACCGGAAGGATGGCACAAAACTTTTGAATTGAATCTTACCTCAATGATGTTATCAAACCAGGCGGCAGTGCAGTGGTTTTTACAACATAAAACAGCAGGCTCTTTACTTAATATGGGCTCAGTGCTGGGAAGCTTCCCCTCCCCTGCTTATTTCAGCACGCATGCATATGCGGCATGCAAGTCGGCGGTAATTGGTTTCAGTAAATCGGTAGCAGCATATTATGCAAAAGATAATATAAGAGTGAATGTAATAGCGCCTGCATTGGTGGAAACGCCAATGGCACAACGGGCGGCAAATGATGAAAATATTCTTTCTTTCATAAAAACAAAACAACCTTTGGATGGAGGAAGAATAGGAAAGCCGGATGATATAACAGGGCTGGCAATCTATTTTATGTCGGACTATTCAACATTTACAACAGGGCAGGTAATATATGTAGATGGAGGATGGAGTGTGAGTTAGAGAGCGGTGAGCTATGAGCTTTGGGCTTTGGGCTTTGAGCCATGAGTTAACTATCAGCATCAGCAATTGATTATTGGTGATCGATTATTGACTATTGACCATTGATTATCGACAAACAGTCCGCACTGCTTACGGCTCTCGTAGCTGACAGCCCAAAGCCCACAGCTAACCGCCGATTCAACAAACAACACTATTTAAACGATGAACAAAGCTATAGGAATAGACCTTGGAGGTACAAACATAAAGGCTGTATTGGCAGATGATGCAGGTAATATATTAGAAACCGCGCAACTGCAAACCAACGAAAAACGGGAAGCAGACTGGAAACACAATGTTGCGGCAATATTAAAAATATTGCAGCAAAAAGCAGGTTCAACAACGTTGCCTGTAGGGCTTTCAGCGCCGGGGCTTGCGGGAAAAGATAATAGCTGTATAGTGCTGATGCCTGGTCGCCTTGCCGGTTTAGAAAATTTTACATGGGCAGACCATCTTAATACACCTACATGGGTTTTGAATGATGCGCATGCCGCATTAATTGCCGAGGCAAGCTTTGGCGCCGGAAAGGGTTATAAAAATATTGTTATGCTCACATTAGGCACAGGCGTTGGTGGTGGCGTAATGATTAATGGCGAATTACACCAGGGATTATTAAGCAGGGCGGGACATTTTGGCCATGTAATGCTCAACGCAGACAGTGATGCAAGAGATGTAACCAATATGCCGGCGAGCCTGGAAGATGCTATTGGTGATTGCACCATACTGCAACGCTCTTTCGGGAAATACAATAGCACGTATGATTTATTGCAGGCTTACAAAAAAGGTGATACAGTTGCCACATATATATGGTTGCAGTCTGTAAAAAAACTGGCGGTTGCGCTTGCTGCTTTTATTAATATTATTTCTCCTGAAATTATTATACTTGGCGGCGGTATTGCACATGCGGGGAAAGATTTGTTTGATCCGCTGGCAGCATTCATGAATATTTTTGAGTGGTATTATTCAGGCGTTCGTACGCCAATAGTACAGGCTATATTTGATGAATATTCCGGTGCGGCAGGTGCGGCAGGTTTTGCATTACATAAATCTTTAAAAAAATAAAATATAGCAATGGATGTGATAGATGACTATTTGCAGCAATGCAGAAAAATTACAGATACTGTTGAAGCGCAAAAAGAAACATTGGAAAAAGCTGCGCAACTTTTTGCCGATACTATACTTGCAGGAAGAATGGTGCATGTATTCGGCTCAGGGCACAGCAGGATTATGGTTGAAGAAATGTGGCCAAGGTATGGTTCATTTCCGGGGTTTAATCCTATAGTTGAATTATCACTTACTTTTCACAACCTGGTTGTGGGCGCTAACGGTCAGCGCCAGGCGATGTTTTTAGAAAACGTGGAAGGGCTGGCAGACAGAATACTCCGCAACTTTGATATTGAACCAACAGACAGTGCCTTAATCATATCTTCCAGCGGATGTAATATTGTGCCCATTGAAGTGGCGGAAATACTGCAACAGAAAAAAGTAAAAGTAGTTTCCATTATAACCAAACAACATTCGCAGGCATCAACCAGCAAAAGAAAAGATGGAAAGAAACTGGGTGATTTTTCAGATATTATTTTAGATACCGGCGCACCCAAAGGAGACGCGATGGTGTATGTGCCGGGGCTTGATACGCCTGTATCACCCGGCTCAACAATTGGCGGTGCTTTAATTGTAAATTGCATTAAAGCAGCAGTAGCAAAATTATTAACGGCAGCAGGGCAACCACCCAAAGTATTAACCGCGGGTTGTATTGCAGGCAATGAAAAAGCAAAAATTTTATTTGAAAGCGCGTATGATGAGCATGCGCACAGGTTATCAAAATTGTATCAAAACGTAGGAAAAAAATAATATAAAGACATGCAAAAGCCCATAAGAACAACAGTAGTTGGAAGCTACCCTTTTCCCGGCTGGCTCGAATTTGGTTCACAAAACCTATCACAATTTGGCCCCGCAGATATTGAAGAGATGATTGAAGACGCCGTTATTGCTGCCATACACGACCAGGTAACAGCCGGACTTGATGTGATTACCGATGGTGAACAAACTCGCCTTGATTTTAATCTTTCGTTTTACGGATATATTAAAGGCATTTCTCCCAACGAATCAGAAACAAGAAAATTTGGTCCCGCGGCACATGACCAGCGCGGTAAGCATAATATTACGGAAAAGCTTACCGCACCAAATGGTTTGGGTGTGGTGAAAGAATACCTGCGGTTAAAAAAGTTGGCGCCACAGGGACCTGTACTTAAAGCCAGCATTCCCGGACCATATACATTAAGTGGAAGATTATTGCCGAATGAAATGTATAAAGACAGATATGCGATAACACAAGCGCTGCTTCCCTTTATACAGAAAGAGCTGGAAGATTTAGTAGCCGCTGGTTGCACTGAAATTACTGTTGACGAGCCCTCGATGAGTTGTTATGCATACAAAGAAGATACGAAGCGGTTTGCAAAAATTTTCAACGAAACCGTTGAACCGGTGGTTGGTAAATGCAATCTCTCCACGCATTTATGCTTTGGTAATTTTAAAGGTAGACCTGTTGGTTATCGCAGCATCAAACCCATGATTCCTGATTTTCTTGAGTTGAAAGTAAATGAAGTACATATCGAAATGGCAAACCGTGAATTTGCAGAAATAGAATTGCTTGAGGTATTTGCCAAAAGGATGAATGTAGCTGTAGGTATTGTAGACGTAAAGAATTATTATATAGAAACGGTGGATGATGTAGTGGAAAGAATAAAAAGATGCCTGCAATATATTCCGGCGGAAAAATTGTCTGTTGCACCGGATTGCGGGTTGAGCCAAACCGCCCGCTGGGCATCACGGCAAAAGCTTGTTAATATGGTGAAGGGAGCAAATAAGGTGAGGGAGAAACTGTAGAAAGTCTGTTGCAGGTTGCAGGTTACAAGTTAGGTTGCAGGTTACAAGTTTCAGGTTGCAGGTTTGGTAAAACTTACCACTTTACTATCTTATTATCTTACCACTTTACTATCTTACCACTTTACTACTAATACTCCACATGATTCCAGCTATAATAAAAGACGAAGCATTGCTGCAACAGGCGGCGCAATATCAATCTGACAAAAATCACTTTCACATTTGGTGGCTGGGCCAGAGTGGTTATCTTTTATTATGGCAGGGAAAAAGGATTTTGATTGACCCTTATCTCTCCGATTCTCTTACAAAAAAATATGCTGATACCAACAAGCCGCATATACGCATGAGTGAGCAGGTGATGAAGCCGGAATTATTGAAAGACATATTGATTGTTTCTTCAAGCCATAACCACACAGACCATTTAGATGCAGAAACGCTGATACCTGTTATCCATAACAATCCCGGTATTAGTTTTATTATTCCGGAAGCAAACAGGCATTTTGTTGCAGAGCGCATAAAAATGTCTCCTGATTTTCCAAAAGGATTAAATGACGGTGAACAAATCACTATTGGTGATTTTACTTTTCATGCCATTCCTGCCGCGCATAATACTATTGATCGCGACGAAAAAGGGCAATGCAAATATGTAGGATACATCATTCAATTTGGTAAATGGACTATTTATCATAGTGGTGATACATTATGGTATGATGGCATGGAAAATATTTTATCCTCTTTCAATATCGATCTTGCATTGCTCCCAATAAACGGCAATGATCCTGCGCGGGGTGTTGCCGGCAATTTAAATACAGAAGAAGCGGCACGATTAGGAAAGGCAGCTAATATCAAACATATTATTCCATGCCATTATGATATGTTCGGCTTTAACACAGCCGATCCTAAAGTATTTGCTGCAAAAGCCAAAGCGTTGCTGCAACGTTATACTATATTACCAACCGGCGGGCATTGGAGCAGCAGGGAACTATAGCATAAGAAAACCAGCTTAAAAAATATTGTTTCACGCAAAGGGCGCTGCGGAGCAAAGTTCGCAAAGAAAAAAATGCATTGCTAAGCCGCTTTGCTGTGAACGTTGCAAGGAAGGAGTGAGCAGAGTTCCGAACCTTTGAAAGGTTCGGAACTCTATATACATTGCGATCCCGTCCTCTGGTTGTATTGAATTAAATGTATACAGCGGCGGTAAGAAGCAGTCACCTGCTTTAAAACACAACAGCGTAAGTAATATGTTTTTTAGAAAATGTTGCCCCTGTAGCTTCATGTATAGCAATCATTTTAGCATTAAAATCTCCAACCCAGGATAGCTCAAGTTCTTCATATTGATTTAAAGGAAGCACATATTCTTTCAGTTTAATAAACATGGCAGACTCCAATCCATGCTTTTGAAATTTTTGTTTAGTGCCCATAATAACTGCTCGCATTCTTTTATTTCTTTTGCTCATTTTATTTACCAGGAATTTCAATTTTCCTATAATACTCAGCTTGCCATTGAGGTTATAAATAAGTTCATTTACATCCGGTACTATAACTATTAAGGAGGCGGGCTCTCCATTTACATAAGCAAACCATATCAGCTTTTCATCCATAATGGCTTTCATCTTTTCAAAAGTCTCACGTATGGTAATATCTGTTATGGGCGTAAAGTGATCAAAATCCTTCCATGCATCATTATATATCTCCTTAAAATCTGCAGCAAATTTTTCAAATTTCGTTTTGTCCAGGTGTTCAAAATCATACCCGGTTTTTTTTATAACCCATTCAGCAATTTTTGTAAACCTTTCCGGGAAGGGCTTATGCACTTCTATCCGGTTAGATATCTGTTCGTATGCGGGATTAAAACCGTACCGTTCAAACAACCTTTTATAGTAGGGCAAATGATAATTCATACCATAATACGGCATACTGAAACCATCCACCAATAATCCCCACCACATATCATTTTCGCCAAAGTTAACGGGGCCCTGCATTGCTTTCATGCCATTAGCTGTAAGCCAATTTTTAGCCGTATCAAACAACAAATCGGCTGCATCCTGGTTGTCAACACACTCAAAAAAACCACATCCACCCGTAGGCAGGTCAAACTGGTATGCTTTTTTTTCATTCACAAACGCAGCTATCCGCCCTATAACTTCTCCTTTTTCATTTTTCAATATCCAGCGGATACACTTGCCGTGTTTATGAAAATTATTTTTTGCAGGATCAAACACCGATGCTATATCGTTATCAAGAGGACAAATCCAGTTTGGATCATTCTTATATAATCTCCTCGGAAGATCAAGAAATAGTTTTTTTGTTTGATTGTTGTTTACTTCTAAAATCTGCATGCCTGTTTAAATACGATGTGCCACAAAATAACATAAAAAAAGGTATTGATTTCGTTTGAAGCGGCATATCCTTATTTTTGCAGTCCTTTAAAATACAGGAAATGGCTGTTATACCAGGTATACAATTGGCAGTAATTAAGGCTTTGGAAGAATTATATGCGCAAACATGCAGCATTAAGGATTTCCAGGTCAATCAAACAAAACCGGAATTTGAAGGTGATTATACTGTTGTATTATTCACTTTGCTCAAACCTTTAAAACAATCGCCTGATGCCTTGGGTAAATCACTTGGAGAAAAACTCGTAAACACGAATCCGCACCTGTTTTCATCATACAATATTATTAAAGGCTTTTTAAACCTTACCATTTCGGATACGTACTGGAACAATGTTCTATCCAACAACTATACTGATATAAATTATGGCAGGAAAGAAAAAAATGCCAAAAAAATTGTTGTAGAATATTCTTCTCCTAATACCAATAAGCCCTTGCACCTTGGGCATTTGCGTAACAACTTTTTAGGCTGGAGCATTGCCGAAATACTGAAAGCTGAAGGATATTACATTATAAAAACCTGTATTGCCAACGACCGCGGCATACATATTTGTAAAAGTATGGTTGCCTGGCAATGGTTTGCCAATGGCGCTACACCACAAAGTACAGGAATAAAAGGAGATCATTTTGTGGGTGATTATTATGTGATGTTTGGGGAGCAACATAAAAAGGAAGTAAAAACATTAATGGATAAAGGACTGAGTAAAGAAGATGCGGAAAAAGAAGCGCCCATTATGAAAGCCGCGCAACAAATGCTGGTGGATTGGGAAGCCGGAAAACCTGGAGTAATATCGCTCTGGAAAATAATGAACGGGTGGGTATACGAGGGGTTTGAAGTAACGTATAAAAGAATAGGCAGTGATTTTGATAAAATGTATTACGAAAGCGATACTTACCTGCTCGGCAAAAAACTAGTAGACGATGGATTAAAAAAAGGCATCTTTTTTAAAAAAGAAGATAACAGCGTATGGATAGATCTTACCGCTGATGGATTAGATGAAAAGATATTGCAGCGTAAAGATGGAACTGCAGTATATATTACACAGGATATTGGTTTGGCGGTAAACAAATACGAGGAGTTTACATACGATCAGAGTATTTATGTTGTAGGCGATGAGCAGAACTATCACTTTAAAGTGCTTAAACTGATTTGTGAAAAGTTAGGATTGCCTTCTTCTGAAGGTATATATCATTTAAGCTATGGTATGGTGGAATTGCCTACAGGCAGAATGAAAACCCGTGAAGGTACTGTTGTGGATGCAGATGATATAGTTGATGAAATGATAAAAGTAGCAGGAGAAAAAACTGCCGAATTGGGTAAGGTTAAGGACTTTGCTGAAGATGAATTAAAAAAATTATACAATACTATCGGGCTTGCGGCATTGAAGTTTTTTATACTCCGCGTTGATCCTAAAAAAAGAATGGTATTTAACCCTGAAGAGAGTATTGACTTCCACGGATTCACTGCATCATTTGTACAGTTCTCGTATGCAAGGGCAAAAGCCATATTGCGGAATGAAGCAGAAGATAAAGCATATCAACTTAGCCTGGCTGAGCCTCTTTTACACCTTGAAAAAGATATCATTATCCTGCTCGAAAAATATCCCGCTATTATTTCGCAGGCGGCTGCAGAACATAATCCTTCTGTGATTGTAAATTATTGTTATGATGTAGCAAAAACATTTAATTCCTTTGTTACCGAACACCGGGTGCTTAAAGCTGAATCAGAAAATAAAAAACAGTTGAGGCTGCGCATTTGCCGCATGACGGCTAATGTTATCGCATCGGGAATGGCTTTACTTGGTATTGAAGTGCCGGAAAGAATGTAAGCAATAGCGTTTTAACACAAAATATGAGTGTTTGCTAAAAACATTTTTTGAGAATTATTAGCAGCATCTCATTATTAAATCAGCCTCTTGCACCAAACAATAAGCTTCCAATACGAACCATATTGCTTCCTTCTTCTATTGCTATTTTATAATCGCCACTCATACCCATGGAAAGAGTGGTTAGCGGTAAGGGGTTACTGGTAAGATTATTATTTTTTTTATAGAGTGAACTTAAGTATTTGAATTCGGAACGCACTTCTGCTTCATCGCTGGTAAATGAAGCCATTCCCATCAACCCTTTTATAGCAACATTTTTTAACCCGCCTGCATATTGTAATACTTCCTGCAATTCATTTTCATCTAACCCAAATTTTGTTTCCTCTTTTGCAATATGTATTTGAAGTAATACTGAAATTACTCTGTTACACTTCAATGCCTGTTTATTCACTTCTTTCAACAATTTCAGGCTGTCAATGCCATGTATCATGTAAACAAAAGGGGCAATGTATTTTACTTTATTGGTTTGCAAATGCCCAATAAAATGCCAGCGAATACCTGGGGGTAAAAGTGGCTGTTTTTCGGTTATTTCCTGTACATAGTTTTCACCAAAATCCCTCTGACCAAGTTCATATAAAGCCTGTATATCATTTACAGGTTTTGTTTTAGACACAGCAACAAGTGTTACATTTTCTGCCGAAAGGAAATGATTAAGTTCGTTATATACTTCTTTATTTACCGCCATACTAAGCTGCTATTTTTTGCCAGGGCAAATTTCGCAGTTCTCTCTCTATTAACCAACAAAGAACAATTTCTACAGGTAAAAGAATATATAGCAGTAAAGGAGGTTTTGCAACTGTAGTATATCAAATATACCTCAATGATCTTAATCAGATATAATATAAAAACAGGCAATCATTCCAACCTTTTACTTCAATATACTTCGCCCTATCACTATTCTCTGCACTTCACTGGTGCCTTCGTATATCTGAGTAATTTTTGCGTCGCGCATCATGCGTTCCACATGATATTCTTTTACGTAGCCGTAGCCGCCATGAACCTGAACGGCTTCCGTAGTTACCCACATTGCAGTTTCTGAAGTATATACCTTAGCCATTGAACTGCTGAGCGTGTAGTCGATATCTTTATCTTTTTCCCAGGCTGCACGCAAGCACAGCAGCCGCGCCGCCTCAATACGTGTTGCCATATCAGCCAGCTTAAACTGGATAGCCTGGTGTTGGGCAATTTCTTTACCAAATGCTTTTCTTTGTTTTGAATATTCAACTGCACGCTCGTATGCACCCGATGCAATACCGAGCGCCTGCGCTGCAATACCTATCCGGCCGCCTGCAAGGGTCTTCATAGCAAAAGTAAAACCAAACCCGTCTTCTCCTATCCTGTTTGCCTTAGGCACTTTTACATCCTGGAACATAATACTGTGCGTATCGCTTCCACGGATGCCGAGTTTATTTTCTTTTGCGCCTACAGTAATACCGGGCGTATTTTTTTCTACTATAAAAGTATTAATGCCCCTGCTTCCTTTTGAAACATCCATTTGTGCCATTACAAGATATACGCTCGCACTATTGCCATTGGTAATCCAGTTTTTTGTACCATTTAAAATATAATAATCGCCTTTATCTTCTGCTGTAGTGTGCTGGGAAGTAGCATCGCTACCAGCTTCAGGTTCGCTTAATAAAAAAGCGCCTATATATAGTTCTCCATCTTTTTTTCCCTGTGCCAGAGGAGTAAGATATTGCTGTTTCTGTTCTTCACTACCATACTTTTCCAATCCCCAGCATACCAGGCTATTATTAACACTCATGCATACACTAACACTGGCATCTGTTTTGCTGATTTCTTCCATAGCAAGTACATAACTCACCGTATCCAATCCTGCGCCTCCATATTTTTCATCAACCATCATTCCCATAAAACCAAGATCAGCCAGCTTTAATATTTGCTCTTTGGGAAACTGTTGCTTTTCATCACGCTCAATTACGCCGGGTAAACATTCATTTATAGCGAAGTCATGTGCCGCTTTTTGAATCATTAATTGCTCTTCGCTTAATTCAAAATGCATATATATTAATTTTAAAAACAAAAATAGTTGAATTCAGACCAAACTAACAACTGTTATCTTTTAATATTTGTTGTAAATCCATTGTTAAAAGTAACCTGCTTAACAATCGATTAATACAACATGCAGGATTGTGTGCGTAATTATGTGTATTATTTAAAACATACAAATATGAAAAAACTATTGCTCGCTATTTTAGTATTTACATTCAGTACAGGTGCCATGTTTGCGCAAACAACTAAACCTGCACAGGAAAAAAGCAAAACAGCAAAGAAACAAGCAGCAGCCAGTGGGCAGCAAGCCAGCGCCGCAACATCTACCACTGCTACAGCAGCTCCGGCTGCAGGCAGTACCGAAAAAAAAGTAAAGAAAGATGGCACACCTGATAAACGATATAAGGAAAACAAACATTTAAAAAAAGACGGTACGGCAGACAAACGTTTCAAAGATAACAAAGAGAAGAAGCAATAGGTTGATAACAACGGTGTATTAGCCCGCTCATAAGGCGGGCTTTTTTTTATACCCTTATTTTGATGGAATTAAAAATATATTTGCGCCAAACAGGTGATATTTTGCAACAGGCACAAGTAAATTTCAGGCTACAGAAAATAGTTACACTAATAGCAGTGATTTTATTCATCATTAAAATCATTGCATGGTATATCACCCAATCAATATCTATCCTTACTGACGCATTGGAAAGCACGGTGAATGTTATTGCCGGCTTTATAAGTTTATACAGCTTATATATAGCTGCAAAACCAAGAGATAGTAATCATCCTTACGGACATGGCAAGGCAGAATTTTTATCAGCAGCAGTTGAAGGAAGCCTCATTTTTATTGCCGGCATTGTAATTA
Organism: Chitinophagaceae bacterium; assembly: GCA_020847395.1. Taxonomy (GTDB): domain Bacteria; phylum Bacteroidota; class Bacteroidia; order Chitinophagales; family Chitinophagaceae; genus Agriterribacter. Next base: position 23,734 of record JADLCD010000020.1, on the reverse strand, counting down.
TATACCAGGCAATATATAATTTTTTTTACCCGCATGAGCTGCAAAAACTTGATTATGGTATTTTACTTGTAGCAGTAACCGCAATAATTAATTTAATTACAGGCAGGTATTGTGTAAGCGTAGGCAAGCGCAATAACTCCCTTGCGTTAATTGCGAGTGGCAAACACCTGCAAAGCGACACATGGTCTACACTCGGAATAATTATTGGCTTAATAGTAATATGGCTCACTACATTAAAATGGCTTGATGGAGCTATTGCTATTTGTTTGGCCATTTACATTATGTATACCGGTTATACTATTGTAAGAAGTTCTATTGCCGGCATAATGGATGAAGCTGATAGGGAATTGCTGGAGAAAATGGTTCAGTTACTTAATCAAAACCGAAAGATAAACTGGATTGATTTACACAATCTGCGAATAATAAAATTCGGCAATGTATTGCACACCGATTGTCATCTTACTGTTCCCTGGTATTTGAATGTAAGAGAAGCACATGAAGAAATAGAAACACTATCTTCTTTAATACGTAAAGAATTTGGAGAAACCGTTGAATTTTTTGTACACGCAGACGGGTGTTGTGATTTTTCCTGCAAAATCTGTAACAAACAAGATTGTACCGTACGAAAATTTGTTTTTGAAAAAAGAATAGAATGGACGGTGGATAACATTTCCCGTAATACGAGGCATGATATATATACCGAAGGTTAAAAACTCAAAGTAAAAGTGAGCGCTCCCGCCTGGCGGGAGATACGATGCCACACCGGCATGAGGTGAAATGCCATAAACTAAATGCATCTGATAATTTAAAATGAAATTTTAGTTTCAAAAATAATACGGGTTCTGATTAAATCAGAACCCGCATCATCTGTTACAATGTATTTTATAATATTACAGTGTAAGACTCCAGCCTTCGCTATACTGGCGCTTTACAAACTGGTTGGCTTCATCAAAGTTGGTAACCTTCATATTCTTTGCATCCCACAATAATTTCTTGCGTCCGGTAAATTTATTTTTACCCCAGCCGCTTACGTTAGGATCGGTGTATAATGCGCTCCTGATAGCAAGGTTACCCATCAATATGCTTTCAGTAAACGGACCTGCATATTCAAAATTTGAACTGGTTACACCTTTACCATAACCTTCCATACAGGCGTTTACCCATTGCAGGTAGTGCCCTTCGGGTACACGTTTAATGGTTTCTTTTACAGCTTTGGCACTGTCATTTTTTGACAATGGTAATAATCTTGGATTAGCACCATAGCAATCTGCCAGTAATTTGCCTTTGGTTCCTATAAAGAGAACACCACCATCCCAGTTTCCAAAGTCTTCTTCAGGTTTTAATTCATCAGGACGTTTAGGTAATAAACCGCCATCATACCAGGATACTTTCACTGTGCCTTTTTTATCTTTTCTTGGATATTCAAGATGAATGATTGAAGCCACGGGGCAACTGGCAATATTATTAGCTTCCTGGTTCATGCCGGTCCACTGGTTGGCAATGCTGCACTCGGCAGAAGAAGGAAAATCAATTGGTAATATACGATAGATAGGATCCATAATATGGCAGGCCATATCGCCTAATGCACCGGTGCCATAATTCCACCAGCCCCTCCAGTTAAACGGCAGGTAAGCGGGATTATATTCTTCTCTTGGAGCAGTTCCCTGCCACAGATTCCAGTCGAGTTCACTGGGTACCGGATAATTACCTGTTGGTTTGGCAACACCCTGGGGCCAAATCGGGCGGTTAGTCCATGCCTGCGCTTCAACAATATCACCAATTAAACCGGCATCATATAATTCTTTCATTCTTCTTACACCATCGCCGGAGCCGCCCTGGTTGCCCATTTGGGTTACCACTTTATATTTTTTTGCAGCTTCTGCAAGAATACGGGCTTCATAAATATCGTGTGTGAGTGGTTTTTGTGTATATACATGCTTACCCAATTGCATAGCTGCTAATGTTGCAACGGCATGGGTATGGTCAGGGGTAGATATAGAACATGCATCAATATTATTTTTTTCTTTAGCCAGCATTTCCCTGAAATCTTTGTAGTAGTTGGCTTTAGGGAAATTTTTTCTTGATTCAACAGACTGGCGATCGTCAACATCACAAAGCGCTACTATGTTTACTTTAGGACTTTCAGCAAATGATTTCAAATCGCTTTCTCCTTTACCACCGGCGCCTATACCTGCAATATTTAATTTATCACTGGGTGCAACAAATCCTCTTCCTAACACATGGCGGGGAACTATAAAATAGCCTGCTGCTGCAAGCGAAGCATTCTGCAGAAATTTTCTGCGGGAATTGTTTGTCTTTTGTTTCACTTTATTACTCATCGTTATTGAAATTTTAGCATTAAGGTAAGTATATATGTTTAAATAAATTGTAAATAGATATTAAATACGCTTCTTAAAAGCAAGACTTATTGTATATCAATATTATTTTAATATTGCCGCATCCTCACTGGTTGAAAAAGAATATGGATAGCAGGCTTCTTTGGTACAACGCACAGTATTAGGTTTAACGCCCATCACCACGTTAAAACTTCCACCCTTCTGAATATCAAAATGATTGATCCAGTTTTGATCAAGGTTTTTACCATTAAGCTGCGCCAATTGTATATACCTTGCCTTATCGCTGTTTTGCGGCGCATCAATAGTAAACTGCTTGCCATTTTCTAATGTAAGCACGGCTTTTTTAAATAATGGCGCTCCAAGCACATACTGATCTGTTGCAGGACATACCGGGTAAAATCCTAAGGCAGAAAATACATACCACGCAGATGTTTGTCCATTATCTTCATCGCCGCAATAACCATCAGGTGTTGCTTTATACATACGGTTCATAATCTCCCTAACCCAGTATTGCGTTTTCCAGGGCTCGCCTGCATAATTATACAAATAAGCCATATGCTGTATAGGCTGGTTGCCGTGCGCATATTGTCCCATATTGGCAATCTGCATTTCTCTTATTTCATGAATAACAAAGCCGTAATAACTGTCATCAAAAAGCGGGGGCATTATAAAAACTGAATCAAGCATTTTTACAAACCGTTCCCTGCCGCCCATTAAATCAGAAAGGCCTTTAATATCATGAAACACACTCCATGAATAATGCCAGCTATTACCTTCGGTAAAAGCATCACCCCATTTTAAAGGATTAAATGGTTTTTGAAAATTACCATCTTCATTTTTACCACGCATCAGGTTCGTTTCTTTGTCAAAAAGATTTTTGTAATTCTGGGAACGTTTTGCATACAACTGCAATTCTTCTTTGGGTCGATTGAGCGCCTTCGCTAATTTATAAATCGTGAAATCGTCATACGCATACTCCAGTGTTCTTGCCGCGTTTTCATTAATATTTACATCATAAGGCACAAAGCCAAGCTTATTGTAATACTCCACTCCTCTTCTACCGGTACCGTTCGGACCTTCTGTATTTGCACCGTGCAGCAAAGCCTCGTATAAAGTATTGATGTCGTAATTTCTCAATCCTTTTATATATGCATCAGATACAACAGACGCAGAATTATTGCCCACCATTACCGCTCTTGCACCAGGGCTGCTCCACTCAGGTAAAAAGCCGCTTTCTTTGTAAGCATTCAGCAATCCTTCCTGCATTTCTTTATTTATAGATGGATACATAAGATTAAGGAATGGATATAAGGCACGGAAAGTATCCCAGAAGCCGGTACCGCCAAACATATAGCCCGGCAGCACTTTACCATTATGCGGACTGTAATGTATTATATTGCCTGCCGCATCTTTTTCATATAATTTATTGGGAAAGAAAACGGTTCTGTATAGTGTAGAATAAAAAGTGCGCACCTGGTCAATGGTGCCACCTTCTACAGATATTCTTCCGAGTGTTTCATTCCATATATCTTTCCCTTTCTTTTCAATTACTTCAAAGCTGTTGTTGCCAAGTTCTTTTAAATTAAGTTCAGCCTGTTCGGGACTAATAAAAGACGATGCCACTTTCGCGTTTACCTGCTCACCCTTTCTGAATATTTTAAAACCAACAACTGCTCCCGCATGTTCCGATTGCATTTCGAGTTTGGTAAGGTCGAGGCTATCACCACTGAAAATACCCGCATTGGCAATAGGTTTATCAAACACAATTATAAAGTAGTTTTTAAAGTTTGCAGGCACACCGCCGCTGTTTCGGGTAGAATAACCAATAATTTTACGTTCTGCCGGAATTATCTTTACATAAGATCCTTTATCAAACGCATCAACCACAACATATGCGCCATCTGTTTGCGGAAATGTAAACCGGAAAGCAGCCGCTCTTTCCGTAGGCGTAATTTCTGTGGTTACATCGTGGTCTGCCAAATACACACTATAGTAATACGGCTTTACTATTTCTGCCTTATGGCTAAACCAGCTTTCCCGCTCTTCTTCTTTAATTCTTAACTTACCCGTTACAGGCATAATGCTGAACTGCCCGTAATCATTCATCCACGGAGATGGCTGATGTGTTTGCTTAAACCCTTTTATTTTATCTGCTGAATATTGATATTGCCAACCGTCACCCATTTTGCCGGTTTGTGGCGTCCACATATTCATGCCCCAGGGCAACGCTATCGACGGGTATGTATTACCGTTAGATAAGCTGTGTTTTGAGTCCGTTCCCATCAAAGGGTTAACCCATTCTGCAGGCTCGGTAACTTTTGTAACTATTTGTGCGGAAAGATTTACCGAATAACAAAGCAGCAACCCTGTTAATAGTCTTTTGCAGGAAATCATTATGCTCTTTTTTATTTTTAAAGAAATAATGCAACATACATACTGCACTATATAACCATTGCATGTTGAATGATAAATGTGATACGTGAAAGTTCATTTCCCGTCGCTGTTTTCACGATAATACAGCAACATTCTTTGATGTCAATGGCACTACCTTACTTTGCAGGCGTAATAACTATATTCCTGTATTCAATTGGTCCATGATCGCCCTGGATGTAGATTGGGCCTGGTTCTCCCTCATTGCTATCTAATGCACCACCCGTAATGCCAGGAATAGGAACACGGCAAATAACAGTTTTGCCATTCAGCACAACCGTTACAATTCTGCCTTCCAGTATAATATCGTACGACTGCCATTCACCGGCTTCTTTAGCGGCCATTTCATTAGGTGTTATAAAACCATATATAGCACTCAGCAAATCTTTTTGCGGCACTTCTCCTTTACTGTCCATAATCTGCACTTCATACCTGCCGCGCAAATAAATACCACTGTTGCTTCCTTTAGGGCATTTAAATTCAATATGCAATTTAAAATCGTTGAACTTTTGTTCGGTTATAAGGTTTGCGCCTGAATGTGGGCTTGTTAATACGCCATTCACCACTTTCCATTGATTTTCCCTGCCAACAGCTTTCCAACCGGTAAGATCTTTGCCATTGAATAATTTTACAGGCTTTCCCCAAACAGGTACAGATGTTCTTAACAAAAGTGGCGCACGAACGCCTTTCCATTCATATGTTTTTCCATTTGCTGCCACCACGGTACCGGTCAACACATCATCTTTCAATGTTCCTTCAAATACCACATCATTTTCTTCTTCTTCCCATTGTGGCGGGATTGTGAAGCTCATTTTACCATCTTTAAAATTTATTTTAGCAATAGGTCTTGCGCTGCCTACAATGCCTACATACTGTCCAACCAGCCATTTATTGCCGGAGTGGTATACCTCAAGCCAGGAAGGAGATGGCTTGCCATCTACATTAATAGTTAAATCCCATTTGCCTTGCAGGGCAAGGTCGGCATTATTTGCCATGGATTGAAAAGAAGAGAATAGTACTGCTATAAGCAGTAAAAAGCAAGCATTGATTTTATTAATCTTTTTCATGAAAACAATTTGAATAATACAATGAAGTAATTGAGGCGAATGTACAAACAAAAGAGGTATATAATACTTAACAAAATTTAAAGACAATTGCCCTGCCCTTAAGGGCAGGGCAATTAAAGCATTATATTTATGGCTCTGATTTTATTATGCGGCTTATTTTTTTTTCAGTTGTATTCCTGGCTTATAGTGCAGATGCCCAAACAGCATTATTTGATATTTACCATATCAAACTGCCGAAAGAAATTGCGTATTATGACAACCAGTTCTCCGGTTTACAGGTGGCTAATAAAAAGCTATACCTGCTGTCTGAATGCCGCATACAGGATAAAAGAGAAGCTGTTATATACGCCATTTCATTGCCTGAACTTGACCGGGCGATGAAAGACACTGCTTATGAGCTCCGGTTTGAAAAAATAATGATTGACGGGCTTGATACGCTTGCCGCAATAATGAAACAGCAAAACCAGGTATATGAAGGTCTGGAAGCATTTGTGATAAAACGTGATACGGTTTATTTTTCGGTTGAAACAAATACACCTTCTCCCTTTGCCTACATTTTAAAAGGACAATTGAAAAACAATACCGTTTATTTAAGTAAAACCTGCCTATCTGTGGCTAAGCCATTACAACCAAATGGAAGCCATATTTACAATGCCGCCTTTGAGTCTATGATGTTATCCGGGAAAAAGCTGGTGCTATTTTTTGAATACAATTTGTTTGCGCATAATTATGCATATATGGTTGACAAAACACTATCAGATACTCAAATTGATTCCATTCCTGAACAGGTGTTGCCTTTCAGAATTACTGATATTACTACTGGTAAAAAAAACAACTTTACAGCGCTTAATGTTTTTTATAAAGGCGGTGGCGGAGATACGATATACAGGGTTCCTGAAAATGATACAGCCAACAACAAGCTTATTAAACTTAACGGCGAGTACCAGGATTATAGCAGGCTGATTGAAGTGCAGCACACTAAAAAAGGCTTTATATGGAAGCCTTTATGGGAGTTTCCTGTTGAATACCGCGGCTATAACTGGGAAGGTATAGCCAAATACAAAAATGGATATTTTGTTATCAATGATAAGTATACACGTAACCGGCCGTACAGTTCAACATTACTATACATCAGGCAAACCCGGTAATGTTCAGTTTTGCTCTGTATAATTTTTGAAGTTATCGAGAATTGCCTGCCAGCCGGCTTTTTGCATATCAACCGGGTTCTGTGTTTCAGCATCAAAGCTTTCTACAACTTTTGTAGCTGACCCATCAGCAGAAAAATTAATTTTCACTTTTCTTCCATCTCCCATAGTATATTCAATATACTCATTGGGTTTAACCAAATTATACACGCCGCCAAAATCAAAACCAAAACTGCCGTCTTTGGCTTCCATCCTGGTTGTAAATTTTCCACCGGTTCGCAAATCATTTGTTGCTGCCGGCGCATGCCAGTCATCAGAAGCAGCACACCATTTTGTAATATGCTCAGGAGCATTCCAGTATTGCCAAACTTTTTCAATTGGGGCATTAATGGTAGTTTCTACAGTAATTATTGAATTAGCCATAAATAACAAATTATTGAATTTCTATTTTATATAGAAGCTTGAATCTGGCAATATAGGTAAATGTTGATTAAAATATTTGTTTAACAGCACCCTGAATGTATTTACATTACTCATACTATCATAAAGCATAGTATAATTTTTATCGCTAAAATAAATTGCCTTATAATTTCTGAAAGCATCATTTGGCCTTGATGTATCTATATCATCAAAGCCATGATCGCTTTGTAATACTATTGCAGTTTCTCTTTTTACATTTTTTAATATGTTATCTACAATATTTAAAAGTTTTTGGTTTGTGTATTTTATATAACCTGCAAATCTTTGTTTATCAACATCTCCTCCTCTTTTAAAAACATCGCTGTCCGGGTATCTGTTGCCGGCTGAATCATTAAAGTATGGGTAATGTGGCATGTATAAATGCAGGTATATTATTTTCGGAACTGAATCGCGCTGAGTGGTATTTAAAATAGATTGAAGAGAATCGATTACTTTGCCATTATGCTTTTCATAACCTTTCAAATGTTCAATTGCTTCATTATTCAAATAACCAGGCAAAGCAGCGGCTGGTTCAGTTAATCTCCATAAAAAATCTCTTTTAAAGCAGCCTATAATGGTATTATTGAGGATAATACCCTCTTCTGATGATCGTATAAAATTTTCCTTTGTAAATGCAGGTGCATCTTCAAGATTGAAAATAGAAAGATTGATGGTTTTATAATTATACTTTTTTAAAAAAGTAAACAAGCTTGCCTTTTTTGCAATTGCCAAAGCCTTAGAATATTCAATAGCAGGATAAGTAAAAGAAGTATCAATAAAATGCAGGTAATTCATATCAATAGTTGATGGTATGGAAAAAGTAGTACGATTAAAATTGCTCCTCGATCCCGATACTACAAAAAATCCTCTTGAAATAAGCGCACTATCAAAATAACTATTATCCTGCTGAAGAATTTCATACTGGTATGAAGTTGAAGGATAGCAATCAGGCATTATAAAAAATATATCAGGCATTTTATTTTTATCAATATTGCCTGTTGCCAGCATATCTTTCGCCTGGGTTGTTTGTGCTTTCTGTTCCTCCGAAAACTCACGTGTTTCATTTATAAAAGCCCCAAGCTTCGCTATTGCCAAAATTGTATAAAAAACAAAAAGTACATTCAGGTATAAATTAAATAATTGATTTTTTTTTGAACGATAAATACTAAATACAACAAAAAAGAAAAGCAGCATAATCAACGGAAGAAAATACCGGTAATGCTCAAGAAAATGCAAACCAGAAATCAACGAAGATCCGGATTTAATATCTCCGGTATATAATACCAATATACCGGTAAGAGTAGTAATTAAACCCGACTTTATTTTATTATTCAGAAAATAATTTAACCCAAAAAAAAGAAGAAGCATAAAAGTTGCAATTCCGCTAAAGATTACCATTGAACTTTTTGCACTTACCAACCCTGCATATTGTACATATATATTTACTATGAAAAATACCGGCAGCAGAAAAAGATGTAAGGGTTTAGTTTGAAGCCAATGCTTTATTTTATGCAAATCAACTGTACCCATTCTATTATCTTTTTTTCATAAGAAAAAGTACCCGGTCTGTTCCGTTAATTTTTTGCTTACGGATGATGTTAAAATAAACCTCAAAACTTCGTTCAAACCCTTCCTCATTATAATCATAAAAAATATCTTCCCGGTTTTTTATCATTTCCAAAACTTTAGAATCAGATTTAGGAACAAATTCAACGATTATATATTTGCCCATCTGCCTGAACAATGCTGCAACCTGGGGCATACTTATATTTCTTCCTATTATAAGATGATGTATTACTGCCAAAGCAATAATCAAATCTGCCCCGGGTCTTGATAAAAATGCTTCCCGTTCTTTATTAGCCCAACCAATTGCAGGCGTAGGATTAGCGATATCCACACAAAGCGGCAGGATATTTTTTATTGTTTCTGCCTTACATTTAAGATATAAGTCATTTACACAACGGTCATCATTGTCTATTGCGATAACCTGTTTAAATCTTTCCGCCGCTGCAATCGCGAATATACCGGTATTGGTTCCAATGTCAATAGCAGTATCAGCATCTACTTCCTTTATCCAATTTTTTACAAGCAATAATTTCTCCTCCAGGTAGGTATTGCTTAAAATAGTTTCTTCATAATAATTACGCCATGCAGATTGCGCCTTAGCCGGCTTAAGCGAATGTATAAGTGATGTAAAACTGGAAATTATATTAATCAATTTTTGTTTGGAGAACGAAGTGTTAACTGCAGGTTTGCTTTGTTGTGAGCCTTTAACCGCATTGGGTAAATATATATGCAGCAAAAGAGATAGCCTGAACCTGCATGTAAAAGGAAGCACTTTAGCTGCAAAAGCAGTTGATATACCATCCGGGTTTAGCTGTAATTGTTTTATAAAATCCGTTGAGGTATACGATGAAAGTACGAGAGGCACAACGAAACATTCCACAAACTGCCGGTATGCAATCCAGGGCTTTGTTGTATCATACTTTTCAAAAGAAAGTGTATCAATAAAAACAGGTTTACCATCTGCAAATTGAATATTGAATGGTGAAGCATCTTTTAATATCATTCCATGATCCAGCGATGTTCGCAAAATATTAAGCGTAAGCAATGCTGCGTCTTTCAATTCATCAAAACACCATTCGTATGGATACGAAATAAAAGCCAGTTGTTGTGGTAATAAAGTTATATACCAATCATTACTGCATGTAATGTTTTCCTGTATTGCTTCGTGGGTTATAAGCTTTCCTGATTTTACTAATGCCGTATATAAACCAGAGGAATGTAACAGTGTATAATTATCAGAATAAACTTTATTCACCTGCCTGTAAATCTTTCCCTCATATTCAAATATAAAACCGGCAGCGTCGCGGTAGGAAGAAGGATGTACGGTATAGCTATTCATGTTTTTGCTCCTCCTCGCCGGAAGCATTTCTTTTTCTACGGAAAAGAGATTTGATCCAGGCAACAAAAGTTTTAAAATAAAATGCAACACCAAGCACAGCCGCTGCAATTACCTGCACAAGGTAACTCCCGCTTCCCGGATCAATATATAAAAGGTTATTCAGCACGGTTAAATATAACTGAGTTTTGTTTTAGGTGATAATGACAACACCGTTTCATACATCAGCTTAATGGTATTTTCAACATCATTCTTATGCAGCATTTCAACGGTTGTATGCATGTATCGCAGTGGAATAGAAATAAGTACAGACGGGCAACCATCATTAGCATAAGCAAATGAATCGGTGTCAGTACCCGTACTGCGGCTTAATGTTCTGAGCTGAACAGGTATTTTATTTTTTTCTGCAACATCCTGCACCAACTGTAATAATTTATTATGCACTGCAGGCGCATATGCCAGCGATGGTCCTTTACCACAGGCTATATCACCCTCTATAATTTTGTTGATCATTGGCGTGGTGGTATCATGTGTAACATCTGTAATTATAGCCAAGTCAGGCTTAATACGTCTTGCTATCATTTCAGCGCCACGCAAACCAATTTCTTCCTGCACGGCATTCACTACATATAACCCGAAAGGAAGTTTCTTTTTATTTTCTTTCAGCAAACGCGCCACTTCTGCAATCATAAATCCGCCAATGCGGTTATCCATTGCACGGCCAATATAATAGCCATATGCTAATTCATCAAAACCTTCTTCATATGTAACTACCGAGCCGATATGTATTCCAAGATCTTCCACTTCTTTTTTGCTTCTCGCGCCGGTATCTAAAAAAAGATTTTCCACTTTAGGCTGGGTTTCTTTATCGCCTCCACCTATACGCGTATGTATAGCAGGCCACCCGAAAACAGCTTTTACCAGGCCTTTTTTTCCATGAATGATTACACGTTTTGCAGGTGCAATCTGGTGATCTACTCCGCCATTACGCTTCAGGTAAATAAGCCCCTCGCCGGTTATATAATTTACAAACCAGCTTATCTCATCAGCATGTGCTTCAATAACTACTTTAAATGGTTCATCAGGATTTATAATGCCTACCGCTGTACCATAAGGATCAACATAACTGCTGTCAATATAAGGTTTAATATAATCAAGCCATATTTTCTGCCCGCTGCTTTCAAAGCCCACAGGCGAAGGATTATTGAGGTAATTTTTGAGAAATGTATGGGAACTGTCTTTTAAAATTGATTGCAGCTTTTCTTTTGATTTCTTAGCCATGCATATTGAATTATAACTTCAAATGTAGCGAAAACCCATACAAATTATTGTTACGGTTAAAAGAATTAAAATAATAAGAGAATTAGAAATGAATGTGAAGATAGTAGAACTAAAATTCAAAGTTCTACATAGAAATGATGTTAAGGCTGCTTTTCTATTTTAATAACAGGAGAAGTAACTGTATCGCTCACATTGCCTGCCTGGTCTTTAAACCAAAATTTAAAGGTGGCGTCCTCAAGAGTATCCAAAGGATCACAGGCAATTCTGTTAAGTAATAAATCTGAAATAGTTATAACAATATCTCCTTTTTGATTTGCACTTGCCGGTACATCAGTTGGCAAAGTATAGCTGCTATCTAAATAGGTAGGATCTTTGGTGTTATCGGCACAGGGGGCGGAAGAAGAAAGTTTTTGAAGGTAGATAGGAACGCCCGCAATATCACCTTCAGCATCTGTATATTCTAAAGTAAACTGAACGCCATAGTTATCTCCGAGAGGCACATAATCACCACTTGTTTCTTTCAGTTTAAGCAAAGGTTTACTATTGAATGTATCTTTGCCGCAGGAAACAACTATTACAATCAACAAAATGATGGCTATCCTTATTTTCATAACACCGTATTCAATAAACAAATGTAAATATTCCGGTTGAATAAAATTTCATCATATAACGACATAGCACAGGGTTTATTTGATTTTAACATTTCAGCATTTGAAAAGGTTGCGTTGGAAGTCTTCCGGTTTCAGTATGAACACAACAGTACTTACAGGCAGTTTGTTTCATTAACCAATCCGCACCCGGAAACAATAAACAATATTAACGCTATTCCTTTTTTACCAATTCAGCTTTTTAAAACACAGCAGGTTAAAACAACTGATTTTGATGCTAAGCTGATTTTTGAAAGCAGCGGTACCACGCAAACAACCCCAAGCAGGCACTATATAAAAGAACCGGATATATATACGAAAAGTTTCTGCAAAGGGTTTGCACAGTTTTATGGCGACCCCTCGGCATATTGTATTATCGGTTTACTTCCCTCCTATCTTGAGCGGCAACATTCTTCACTGGTAGTAATGGTTGATGAATTGATCCGGTTATCCGGTCACCCCAAAAGTGGTTTTTATTTATATGAGCAACAGAAACTGGCTGACACACTTATTAGCCTGGAAAACAATAAACAAAAAACATTATTGATAGGGGTAACATTTGCTTTACTGGATTTTGCAGAACAATGCCCCCTGCCTTTACAATATACCAGTATAATGGAAACGGGAGGTATGAAAGGCAGAAGAACAGAAATAACACGCCAGGAAGTGCATAATGAGTTGAAGCAAGCTTTTAATGTTCCACATATTCATTCGGAATACGGAATGACGGAACTGCTTTCACAGGCCTATTCAAAAGGCGATGGAATATTTTACACTCCGCCGTGGATGAAGATACTGATCCGCGATGAAGAAGACCCGCTGCATATATTCACTTCTCCATCAAACAAAACAAGAGGCGCTATAAATGTTATTGATCTTGCCAATATATATTCCTGCAGTTTTATAGCTACTGAAGATGCAGGTACACTATATAATGATGGCAGTTTTGAAATATTGGGAAGAATAGATAATAGCGATATGCGCGGCTGCAGCCTGTTGGCTATATGAATAGTGCTGTCAGCATTGGGCATTGGGCATTGAGTGTTGCGCAACCTCTTTTTCGTCTTTGCGATCCCGCCCGCATGAAGATATGAGATGAATGAATATTCTGGCGGGAGAAGCAATCTCAACCTTAAATTATGAATGAGACTGCTTCTTCAGCAGCTCAAATTACCAATTAGCCCTAAAAAATGTTGTACCCATCAACATTCCGGGATAACCGTAGCTTTATCACCACTATCCCTGTTATTTCATGAGTATAATATGTATTTTTTATGCTCAGTTGAGAACAGTTACTATTTTGCATGCTACCCTAATAAACCGAACAATAATTTACCTAAATCAGCCAAATGAAAAGGATTATTTCAACACTTATTTTATGGTTTTGTTTACTGAACATTTTTGCGCAGGATCAGCAGGCATCATTACCTAAAACAAAATATAAGCTGGTAGTTATTGCCCATAGAGGAGATCATGTAAAAGTGCCGGAAAATACCATCGCCTCAATTAAAGAAGCTATAAAAAGCGGAGCTGATTATGTGGAGGTTGATCTTCGCACAACTAAAGATGGTTATCTCGTTTTACAGCATGATGCTTCTGTAGACCGCATGACGGATGGCAAAGGAAATGTAAAAGAACTTACACTCGCCCAAATACAGGCGCTCAAAGTGAGTGATAAAAATAAATCTGAAAAAAAAATATACCGCGTTCCAACATTTGCCGAAGTATTGAAAGCATGTAAAGGAAAAATTAATATTTATCTTGATTTTAAAGATGCTGATGTTACCGAAACCTATACACAAATACAGGCTGCCGGTATGGAAAACCAGGTAGCAGTTTACCTCAACAGCATTTCGCAATATAAAAAATGGCGTTCAGTAGCTCCTAAAATGCCATTGATAACAAGTGTGATTGATGGTGTAACCAATAAAGAACAACTCTCCTTTTTTCTGAGCCAGGGCAGGATTGAAGCGCTGGATAATATTAATGATACAGCCATGATTGCAACAGCCAATGATAACGGCGTTGCCGTTTGGATGGATGTGGAAAGTGATGATGAAAAAGCGGACATATGGCATACTGCTTTATTAAAAGGAATACAGGGCATACAAACAGATCACCCTGCTGCGCTGGTAAAATACCTTACTGAAAAAGGTTTAAGAAACGGGCTTGGCAGAGACCTTACACAGGTTGACCCTTATGCCAAATACAGGAACAAGGCATACAGGGAACTAAAAAATATCAAATACGGTAATGCACCCGATAATCAAAATACATTTGACGCTTATATACCTAATGATCTTAAACCCGGCGCTAAAGTTATTCTTTATATACACGGCGGCGGATGGAGTGGCGGAGATAAATCTGAATTTCCCAAACAACTGGTAGACGAGCTGGCAGGCAAACGAGGTTATGTGGTTGCATCCATGAATTACCGCCTGGTAAAAGATACCATGAATCGTTTTCCTGCACAGATTGAGGATGTACAGAAAGTAATTGAATTCATTTCAAAAAACGCAAAAAAATATAAATATAACGGGGATGAATATGCGCTGATGGGTGGCAGCGCCGGTGGGCATCTTGCCATGCTATATGCTTACGGGCACGACACCAAAAAACAGGTGAAAACTGTGGTTGACCTCTGGGGGCCTACGGATCTTACCGATAAATCTATCCGCCCGGATGGTAGCGATGCCGATAACATCGTTATTCATTTTCTCGGCGAAAAAGATGTTAATGCACAAATTACCAAAGATGCAAGCCCGGCATTATTTCTCACCAAAGAAACTGCAGTGCCTACCATATTATTTCATGGCGGTAAAGACCCATTGGTAGATGTGAGCCAGGCAAAAAATCTGTACAAAAAATTACAGGACTTACAGGTTCCTTCGCAACTTGAAATTTACCCGGAAGAAAAGCATGGCATGAGCCCCGCCGCCGCAGTTGATGTGTTTTCAAAAATGCTTACATGGCTCGAAAAATATTACCCCGCTCAATAATCAATACAATTTTTATGAAAAGAATATTCTTGATTTTATGCATTATTCCTGCGTTGTTGGCAGCACAGCAAAAAACAACAGAAATAAAAAATATTATCATCATCACCTCTGATGGTTTACGCTGGCAGGAAGTATTTAAAGGAATGGATACTGCTATTGCAAACAATGCAAGATTTAACCAGGGAAAAAGCGACAGCGCAGAAATCTATAAAAACTATTGGGCTGAATCCGCTACGGAAAGAAGGAAAAAATTAATGCCGTTTTTCTGGAACGCTCTTGCTGCTAAAGGACAAATTTATGGCAACAGGGAAAAGAACAATAAGGTAAACGTGGCAAATCCCTACTGGTTTTCTTACCCTGGTTATAACGAAATATTTACAGGCTATCCTGATACCGCGGTAAACTCTAATGAATATAAGCCTAACCCTCATGTAACGGTATTGGAATATATTAATCAGCAACCGGCATTTAAAGGAAAAGTAGCAGCCTTTGGCGCATGGGAAGCTTTTAACCGCATACTCAATGAAGAACGCGCGGGTTTTCCGGTGGTGGCGGCATTTGATGCTACAGGCGGAAAAAATCCTACAGAAAAAGAATTATTGATTAATGCGATGCTTAAAGATTCGTTTAAGCCATTTGAATTGGGGGAATGCATGGATGTATTTACACATTATGCCGCTATAGAGCATTTAAAAACCAGGAAGCCACGGGTGCTTTATATAGCTTATGGCGAAACAGATGAATGGGCACATGCAGGCAGGTATAAGGATTACCTGGATGCTACAAAAAATCTTGACAAATGGATTGGAGATATCTGGAATTATGTACAAAGCACTCCCGAATATAAAGACAAAACAGCGCTTCTTATTACCTGCGACCACGGACGTGGAGACATCAAAAAAGAACAATGGACCAGCCACGGTTCACGTATTGCGGGCGCTGACGAAATATGGTTTGCCGTAATGGCTCCGGGTATTGCTGCAAAGGGTGAAGTATCAAAAGACATGCAGCTATATCAAAAACAATTTGCACAAACCATCGCTTCGTTATTAGGATTAACATACAAAGCAGATCACCCGGTTGGAGATGTTATAAAAGAAATAAAAAATTAAGTTTGATGACTGCTTCATTAAAACAAAAATGTATCCTGCTGGCAATAACTATGCTTATGCTGCCATGTGTATATGCACAGCAAACAGCTAATCCTTTTCCCCCGCAGGAAAATCCCGACAGAATAATATTGACGGTAACAGAAGACCCTTCAACATCTGTTGCCATTACATGGCGTACATCAACCGCCGTAACAAAAGGTGTTGTTGAAATAATGCCGGTAAATGCAGACCCGGCTGCTATTGTAAAAGCAGATAAGCATGAAGCCGTTTCTGCTGCTTTTCAGCATAATAATATCTCCGCTTATTATCATTCCATTGTAATAAAAAATTTAACGCCCGGCACAAAGTATATGTATCGCGTGGGGTACGACAAATACCAGAGTGAATGGTTTCATATTAAAACTGCGGGCAAGCCCGGAGATAAAATCTCCTTTATATACATGGGTGATGTGCAGGTTGGTATGAAAACATTATGGCCAAGAGTAATAAGGCAGGCATTTGGCAAAATGCCCGAAGCCAATGCCATTATGTATGCCGGGGATATTGTTAACCGCGGCGATAATGATGATGAGTGGGGTGAACTATTTTATGGCGGCAATTTTATACATGCCATGATACCCGCCATACCTTCTCCAGGCAATCATGAATATTCCAAAACAAAAGATGGCAATTTATCGGCATTGTGGAGACCACAGTTTAACCTGCCTGAAAATGGGCCTGCAACAGAAAAACTGAAAGAGACGGTATACTTCACCGATATACAGGGCATGCGCTTTATTTCATTAAACTCCAATGAAGCGGAAGAAGTACCCGAGGATTTATTGAGCCAGAAATTATGGCTTGATTCGGTGTTAAAAAATAATCCCAACAAATGGACCTGCATCATTTTTCATCATCCCGTATATTCCATCAGCAAAACCCGTGATAATGCCTGGCTGAGAGATAATTTTAAACCCTTGTTTGATAAATATAAAGTTGACCTGATACTGCAGGGGCACGACCATGCTTATGCAAGAGGTATGAAAAAAATTCCTTATGAAAATGGGCCGGAGTTTTCGGGAACCATGTATGTAATATCTGTAGCCGGCTCAAAAATGTACGAGGAAAATAAAAAGGACTGGATGGATAAAAACGGTGGACATACACAACTATACCAGCTTATAACAGTGGAAGGCGATATACTTTCGTACAAATGCTATACTGCAACCGGCGCTTTGTACGATTCTTTTGAACTGGTAAAAAGAAAAGGTAAGAAAAATAAACTCGTGGAAAATGAACCGGGAGTAGCCGCAGTATGGCAAAATCATCTTGTAAATATTAAGGATTACTAACATTCAGTTAATAACAAAATCTTTACATTGCCATCTTCTTTTAATATTTATTATTTTATGCATATACCACAATTGAACCAGCAAAGCCGTTTAACTTTTGTTTTAGGCTTAAGCTTATTATTATCCAATGTTCTTTACAGTCAGCAAACTACTAAAGCAACATCTGCTACGCCATCTCAACCAAAAATTGTAATTGGTATGATGGTTGACCAGATGCGCTGGGATTATTTATATCGCTTTCAAAACCGCTATACACAAGGTGGTTTTAAAAGATTAATCCGTGATGGTTTTTCCTGCGAAAACACGTTGATTGATTATTCACCAACCATTACAGCCTGTGGTCATACATGCGTATATACCGGCACAACGCCTGCTATACATGGTATTGTAGGCAATGATTGGTTTGATAGAAAAACCGGCAAAGACATAGGTTGTGTTAATGATGATTCCACCATGATTGTTGGTTCTGCAAAGCCGGGCAAAGGGCAGTCTCCACATAATAATCTTGTTACCACTGTAACAGACCAGTTACGCATAGCATCAAACTACCAGAGCAAAACCGTAGGCGTTGCTATAAAAGACAGAGCTTCCATTTTACCCGCCGGTCATGCGGCTACAGCGGCATTTTGGTATAATGGTGATGGCAATTTTATTACCAGCACTTATTATATGAAGGAACTACCGGACTGGGCTAAACGCTTTAATGAAAAAAAGATAGTTGACACTTATTATAAAAATGACTGGAATACACTTTACCCGATAGATACGTATACGTTAAGCACAGCAGACGATAAAGATTATGAAGGCTCTGCCAATGGCGAAAAAAAGCCTGTATTTCCCAAAGACTTGAAACAGTTTATTGGCAAAAATTATGGCGCCGTGCGCACAACGCCATATGGTAATACACTCACTTTTGAATTTGCCAAAGCAGCCATAGAAGGATATGACCTCGGCGGCGGCAAGTTCACTGATTTTCTTGCAGTAAGTTTTTCAAGTCCTGATGCTATAGGACATACTTACGGGCCAAACTCTATAGAGCAGGAAGATGATTATCTCCGTCTTGATAAAGACCTTGCAGACTTCTTCAGTTATCTTGACAAAAAATTCGGCAAAAACAACTACCTGTATTTTATAACTGCTGATCACGGTGTTGCGGAATCACCGGGTTATTATCTTGAAAACAAAATGCCATCAGGCGCGATAACTGAAAAAGAATTTTCTGGTGCATTAACAGAAGTATTGAAACAAAAATTGGGTCTTGAAAAACCTATCCTGGCTTTCACCAATTACCAGTTATATATGAACTGGGATGAGATAAACCAGAAAAACATTGACCACAAACAGTTAGATGCCATAGTGAGAACTGAATTGCTAAAAGCCGATGGTATTGCCAATGTTGTAAACAATGATGCATTGGGTTATGCACCGCTGCCCGATGTTATAAAGGATATGCTTATTAAAGGTTATAACGTAAAAAGAAGTGGCGACTATACCATTATTGTTCAACCAACATGGAAAGGCGGCAGCCTTAAAGGCGCAACACACGGCACATGGTATCCCTATGATGCTCATATTCCATTGGTATGGATGGGCTGGAAAATAAAACCCGGATATACCAACCGCGTAACCGGGATGACGGATATTGCGCCCACGGTAGCCGCCTTATTACGCATACAAATGCCAAGCGGCTCCATAGGTAGGCCGATACAGGAAGTGACGGAAGGAAGATAAAAGATATAGTTTATATAATTAATCCCTGCGTGATGACATTCGGGGGTTTTTATATTTTTAGAGAGTAGCCTGGCTTAAGAAATTGTTTATAGACATGCCTATGCAAGCAAACTCTCCAGCTTATTCTTCCATCTCTCCCAGTCAGGCATCTCTTTAACCTGCAATTCAAAAAACTTCTTTGTATGATTTTTATGCACCAAATGACAAAGTTCATGAATGATCACATACTCAATGCAAGGCTTCGGAGCCTTAATAAGTTCCGGATTCAAAATGATTTTTCCTTTGGGTGTACAACTCCCCCATCTTCTATTCATTTCCTGTTGCCATATTGATTTTGGCTCTACTTTATATTTTTTAAATCTTTGAATAAGAGGTTCTGCAATCTCGGCAAATTTTATTTTAGCCCTTTCTTTATACCAAATATTTACAACAGTTTTGGCCGAACTGCTTTCTTTTACGCTCACTAATATTTCTCTTGCGTTAAAATGTATATTATTTCTTTTTGCTTTAATCACTCTCAGTTTGTATTGTCTTCCCAAATAGTAATGAGACTCTCCACTGATATATTTTTTAGGTGGCGATTTCGGGAAAAAGCCCAGAAAGAAATTTTGCTGCTTTATTATCCAGGTTGCTTTTTTTCTTACAATTGTTCTAATCTTTTCTGTACTTCCGTTCAATGGTGCTTTTACAAACACATCCATATCAGGCGTTACAGAAATACCCAGGGTTTTTCGGTTAGAATAAAATATTTCAAACTTAATTTTCTTTGAGCCAAACTCAAATTGTAATTATACATCCTTTATCAAATCCTTTGTTTTCCCCGTATTTCACATATCCCAACTGGTTGGTTAGCAATTTTGTTTTGCCAATCTCAAACTCCGGGGTATTGCTATGGTGATGTCCGTATATCCAATAATCGGGTTGCTGTTTTTCTATCAGGTCAAACAATTCTAAGGCAAATGCCTCGTTCAGTTCGCTTGTTCTATATTGTTTTGGATAATGCATCAGCGTAGGTACGTGGTGGGTAACCACTATTGTTTTCCCTGAGTGTTTTTGGGTTAAAGCTTCTGTAACAAAAGCAAGGCAGTTTTCATGCTGCTCGTTAAAGCGATCTATGGAAAAGCGAAATCCCTTGTATTTTATTACCTGGAAATCGCTCATGCTTTTTTCTATAAACCATTGTTTGCCGGGGTTGATTTTTGACCAAAGTGTGGAAAATATAAAGCGGCTATCATTGATAATCTCCTGTACATTGTTCACAAGATGCACATTGGGCTTAATGTTTTCTTTAAAGCTGCCTTGCTTTTCAGCAATATCAAAATGGTAGTACTCGTGGTTGCCTGGTATCCACCAGGTGGTTTTAAAATGGTCTGATACATAGCTAAAAAAATCCTTGTGCCTGTTGAGTACGGCAAAAGGTACAATATCTCCGGCTAATATGAGCATCTCTCCTTTGGGTTGTAAAGGATTAAGCTTCAGAAAAGCTTTGTTTTCCGGAAATTCCAAATGTAGATCAGATGCGTATTGAATAATCATTTTTTTAACTTCTTCACCGCTTTATCAAAATCACTTTCATACAAGCTGCTTTGCTTACTGTCAAATTTCTCAAATTCGTTTTCGGCTAAGGCGAGTGCTACTTCGTGCGATATTTTGCCGGTATCTTTTAAAATTTGCTGTTCATTAAATTGCAGAAAAGCGTCCAGCTTCTCTATCCAGTTTTTCATATACATTATTACAGCTTTGTTTGCCTGCATTTCGGCATAATCCAAATACATGCTAACAATCCGGTTCAGCCCGTCCAACTCATTTTCGTTAAGGTAATTTTTTGCTATACCCACATCTGTTTTCCTTATTTTTCCCTGGGGAGTATGCTTCCATGTGGTCAATCCCATATTTTCTTTTCCGCTGTCTGCTCTTGAATGGATAATTTCGGCAGCAGTTTGCCCGGTAATAGCCCAATGCAATTTATTCTGAACCGTGGCGAAGAATTTTTGCGTGATATCTGTATCTGCCCGGTAGTCTGCGCTGCATTGCGCATAGATGTCTGTAATCTTCTGATAAAAACGACGTTCGCTGCTGCGTATATCCCGTATACGGGCCAGTTGTTCTTCAAAATAGTCCTTACCAAAAATAGTACCGGGGTTTTTCAGCCGCTCATCATCCATGGTAAACCCCTTGATGATGTATTCTTTCAGCCGTTCCGTGGCCCATATACGAAATGCGGTTGCCTGCGAACTATTTACCCGGTAGCCTACGGATATAATGGCATCAAGATTATAAAATTTTGTTTTTGATTCCTGTGTTTTGCCCCGGAGTGCTCCATGAGGACTGGTATGTTCCAAAATGGAACATACCAGTTCTTCCTTCAATTCTCCTGAGTTAAAAATGTTTTTCAGGTGCTTTGTAACAGCAGGGCGTTGAACCCCAAAAAGCTCAGCAATTTTTTGTTGGGTTAGCCAGATGGTTTCATTCTGCAAATAAATTTCAACCTTTACCTTGCCATTTGGCGTGGTATAAAGCAGTATTTCGTTAAACCCTTCCTGCACTTTTTTTATTTGCTTAGCCATAACTTGTATGTCAGTTTAATAATTCTTTTAAATAACTATTCATTTCTTTTTGCGCCTCCTTTAATTCAGTTTCCAGCTTTCTAAGTATAAAGTATACAAAATTTATATTTTATAATGATTAATATAATTTTTAATTAAATAAGCTTAACTACTAATTGATTTTGTTTTTATTATTAAATAAAAATATTAAAGCTAATAGAATGAGCCTACTTATGAAAAAATTTTAGTGTTGCTTTGCCAGCACATACTTGAACCTTTTTCCCAAAATCCTTTATATTCAATCTCAATTCCCAGGCTATGACTCGTTACTGGTTTCTCGCTTTCAGTATTGGTTTATTGTATTTACCTGCTCAGGCACAGGACATTACTACGGAAGCCAACCGTTTTATTCAACTGCTCAATAGTGGGCAGAAAAGCAAAGCGGTATTGCCTTTCGATAGTACTGAACGATACAACTTTCACTATGTGCCGCTTGATGACCGAAAAGGCATTGCAATGAATGAGCTTAACAGCGTTCAGCAGCAACAGGTATTCGCTTTATTGCGTGCTTCACTAAGTAATGCCGCAGTAGAAAAAATTACTGCCATTATGCAACTGGAAATCTTATTAAAGGAACTGGAAAAAAGATCTGCGGATGATCATTACCGTGATCCCGAAAAATACTTTTTAACCATTTTTGGAATACCATCAGCCTCCGGTATATGGGGTTGGCGTTTTGAAGGACACCATATTTCTTTCAATTTCTCTGCACATAACAATTTACTCCTGTCTGGAACACCTTCATTCCTGGGGTCTAACCCTGCAGTAGTACAATCCGGTAAGCAAAAGAACAAAGAAATTTTAAAAGAGGAAACAACTGCCGGCTTTGAGCTTTTACACAGCCTCTCTGATACGGAATTGAAAAAAGCAATCATAAATACAACAGCGCCCTCTGAAATAATAACAGGCAATATGCGGAAAGCAATGATTGAGCAACCTGCCGGGGTGCGTTATACGGAATTGAGTGCAAAAGCGCAATTACTATTTCTTAAGCTGCTGGAGGTTTACCTGTTGCGCTATAAAAAAGAATTATTCGGTAAAATGCTACAGGATATTAAAAACGCAGGCATGGAAAATCTCCGGTTTGCCTGGGCCGGCTCCCAGCAAAGGGGTATTGGCAACCCTTGTTACTACCGCATACATGGACCAACCATTGTTATTGAATACGACAATACACAGAATAATGCGAACCATATTCATACCGTGATCCGCGATTTGAAAAATGATTTTGGCGAAGATGCTTTGCTGGAGCATTATAAAAACGGGCATCACAAAAAAAGTTCCTGATTTGATGTAATGAGAGAAAATCCGTAAGCCTCCGTAATATCTTCGTGCTCCGTGTACTATTTTTCTTCACAGTTATTATGTCGGGATTATCTTGTCAGTAACGATCTCCTTTTAAAGTCAGTTTCAAAAATTACTATTTTACATTAACAATAGATTGCTGCACACGATCTGTACAAAGGCTATGAAAAAATAAAGCATTTAATAAATGTAGTGCGCCAGGGGTGCATTCAAAATTGTCGCTGGCTGGTGGAGACACCATAGTCGTTAAGCTAAGATTTTTTGTTTATTTGTAAGGATTCATAATGAGTTTGTTTATTTTTTGGAGCAATGCATACGCAATCTATTACCAGCGGTAGGTAGGTATCGGATAGCCAGGGTTT
>JADLCD010000019.1 GCA_020847395.1 Chitinophagaceae bacterium | reverse complement strand
GGCGTTTGTAAATCAAACAACCTGACGAAAATTTTAAACGTTTAGCTCGGCTGTATTATAAAGCTGATGTGGAAGAAAAAAGTTTGGACATATTCTAAAGCACCGTCCTTCTCCGCGAGGAGAAGGATAAGAGGATGAGGCTCGATGATGTGGAAGAACGAAAAGCTTAGAACTATTCTGTAGTACCGCTCCCTCTCCTTAGGAGAGGGAGAAGGAGGGAGAGGCTTGATGATGTGGAAGTGTGAAAATGAGGGAACCACGGAGACACAGGAACACGGAGTTGCACAGAGGTTTTCTTTGCGCACTTTGCTCCTTTGCGCACTTTGTGTGAAACAAAAGATAAGAGGGTGAGGCTTTAAAGCCGGGTAAATATTATAACATGAATATTGAAAAGCGAGGGCTGTGGATTGGGTCTCCTCTCCCTTGGAGAGGCCGGGAGAGGCTTCATCATATTACACATCTTAAAAGAAGAACAAAAATTCTTTTAGGTATTGTCTTGGTATTGCTGGTATGTTTTTGGTTTTCCCTTCCACGCCCGCTGTTTCATTCCCCTACGAGCTATGTAATTGAAGATAATAAAGGCGACCTGCTTGGCGCCACTATTGCTGCTGACGGACAATGGCGGTTCCCGTTTAATGATTCGGTTCCTGAAAAGTTTAAAGCGTGCATTATAACATTTGAGGATAAACGATTTTACCATCATCCTGGTATAGATATATTCGCCATGGCGAGAGCCTTTCGTCAGAATTTTCACGCTTCAAAAACGGTGAGCGGCGGTAGCACGCTTACTATGCAGGTGATACGATTATCACGCAACAGGAAGCGGAATATCGCGCAGAAGCTAATGGAGAGCATACTTGCAGTAAGGCTTGAAATAGCCTGCTCCAAAAATGAAATACTTGCTTTATATGCATCCAATGCGCCATTCGGGAGCAATATCGTAGGCCTTGACGCGGCAGCATGGCGCTATTATGGAAGGCCGGCAGATAAACTGAGTTGGGGGGAAATGGCGGCTTTAGCGGTATTGCCTAACGCCCCGGCGTTGGTATACCCGGGTAAGAACAAAGCAGAGCTATTGCGTAAACGCAATGCTTTGCTGGACAAACTGCTCGCCCAGCAAAAAATAGATACTGCTACGCATGACCTATCCATGCTTGAGCCTCTGCCAGACGAACCGAAACCATTGCCACAGCTTGCACCGCATTTGCTACAGCGGTTTAAGCAGGAGCATAAGAAAGGAAATGCAACGCTTATTCAAACAACCATTAATGGTAATATGCAAAGGAATGTTGCAAGAATTGTAGAGCAATATCATAACATTTACAAAGGTAATGGCATCAATAATGCCTGTGCATTGGTGTTGGATGTAGAAACCGGAAATGCTTTGGCCTATGTTGGTAATATATATCACCCGGAAAATGCAGATCTGCAAAGTCATGTTGATGTGATACGTTCCCCGCGTAGCCCGGGTAGCGCATTAAAACCTTTGTTATATGCCTGCATGCTGAATGACGGATTGTTATTGCCGCAAACATTGGTTCCGGATATTCCCACGCAGATAGGCGGATATACCCCGCAAAATTTTGACAGGGATTATGATGGTGCCGTACCTGCATCGCAGGCATTATCGCGATCACTGAATGTGCCCGCGGTGCGGATGTTGCGTGATTATAAATATGCGCGCTTTTACAGTGTGTTGAAAAAAGTAGGTGTAACAACGCTGAATCGTCCTGCGGATAATTACGGGTTGTCGTTGATATTAGGTGGATGTGAAGTTACCCCCTGGGATATTGCAGGGGTATATGCCGGTATGGCGAGATCGTTGAATCATGCAAAAAAGAATAAAGGGAAAATACTGGCTGCTGATTTTCATTCGCCGGCGTATATAAAAAATGAAGCATCACCGGGCAATTCATCTAAGATGCAGGTTAATTATCTCGATCCTGCTTCAACCTGGTATATGTTTCAATCAATGGAAGAAGTGATGCGGCCGGGTGAAGAAGGTTTGTGGAAACAATTCAGTTCTTCACAGCGTATAGCATGGAAAACAGGTACGAGCTTTGGCTTTCGCGATGCGTGGGCAATAGGCGTAACGCCCCGTTTTGTAATAGCGGTATGGGTTGGCAATGCCAATGGCGAAGGAAGGCCGGGATTGGTTGGTGTGCAAACCGCTGCTCCGGTAATGTTTGATATACTGAAAACCCTCCCTGCTTCTCCGTGGTTTGCTGAGCCTCCGGGCTTCGTAAAAACAATGGTATGCAGGCAAACAGGCTTCAGGGCGAATATGGATTGTACTGACATTGACACGCTTAATGCTCCTGCTGCCGGCGTTAATGCGCCGCTCTGTCCTTATCATAGTATTATACACCTTGATCAGGCCTCACAATACCGGGTAACCGAAGATTGCATTTCTCCATCGGCGATGGTACATGAGAGCTGGTTCATATTGCCACCGGTGATGGAGTGGTATTATAAACGCAGGCATCTTGATTATAAACCTGCGCCGGCTTTTAAAGCCGGTTGCGATATTGCCGTGAGCCACAGATCAATGGAGTTGGTATATCCTGAACCGAACGCGAAGATCTATGTTCCTGTAGAGATCAGCGGTGAAAAGGGGAAAGCCATATTTACCGCTGCTCATCAGAAAGCAGAGGGCAAAATTTTCTGGCACCTCGATAATGATTATATAGGCACTACCACGCATTTTCACCAGGTGGCGTTAAGCCCTTCCGCCGGCAGGCATACCATTACATTGGTTGATGAAGCCGGCGAACGTTTGACAAGGCAGTTTGAGGTATTAGAGAAAATTGAGGAATAGGTTATTTAGATTTTTTTCCCTCAGATCGAGGCGGATGACACAAAAAACTTCCGCCGCTCCCAAAACCGGCATTTAAGGTAGAATGATTATTGATAATACGGATAAAACATTTTATGTAGGTATAGATATTCATAAAATACTGGCAGGTTGGCCTGTTATTTTATCAGCGTTACCGTACCTCTAAGCATCAAATCCATTTTCAGCATAAAGTCGTTGTAAATGCAGTAATAAATATAAGTTCCTATATCCGCTTTTTTACCGTTAACCCTTCCATCCCAACCTTCGGTAGGGTTTGTAGAATGAAAAACGGTTTTACCAAAGCGGTCGTAAACCGTAAGCACATATTTGCTCATGGGGCAAAAAGAGCCGGGTTTGAACAGTTCATTTTTACCATCACCATTGGGCGTAAAAGCATTGGGGAAGTTTAGGCAGCGGGTGTTACATATTACGGTTCGCACATCATCTGTATGGGTGCCGCATTTATTGCTGCCTGTAAGGGTATAAGTGCCGGCTTCGGTGGCGAGAAAATCGATATTCGTGCTTCCATCCTGCCAGGCATAGGTTGTATATTTTTGTTTTACGGTTTGCAATACTACGCCAGAAGCACCGCAGGGAATAGAAATATCGCCTCCCAGTTCAAAATTAGGCGCTTCAATTACTTCAACCTTAACCTTGGCTCTTGGGCTTTCGCAACCTAAAATGGTTTGAGAAACATAATAATATGCAATGCCCGTATCAGCAGTAGGTGGGGTAGGAGCAGTAGTGCTGAAAGCGATATCGGTGGGTGTGTTATACCATTTCAGGTCTGTGCCGTTAGCCCTTAACGCGCTTGCCGGCACATTTAAACATAGTAGCCCATTTTCTACTTCGGGTATAAGTATCAGCGAGTTGAAAATGATGAAAACCGTATCTGTTACCGGGGGGCAGGCGCCATTACTTACGGTTAACCAATATTTACCGCCTTGATGTATGGTAATGCTGTTGCCAGATTCCAGGGTTGACCAGTCATAGGTGGTACCCGGCGAGTAAGGCACGCTCAATACAAAACCGGTATCAGCACAAATAATAATAGAATCTGTGGGAAAAATGGTATCAGAGGTAGGGCATTGTGCCTTAACTATGCTATGTGCACACAAAAATGCCAAAAACAGGATTAGGATTTTTGTTTTCATCTGGATATTGGTCTTTGAGTTATGCTTCAATACAATTATTACACCATATAAACGCCGGAGTGATTATTTTTATGGTAGAATTGATGAAAAAAGATAAAATCTTTTTGATATTAGGGATATTTTACTGACCTTTGCCGTCCCAAAAAAACGGATTATGGCCAGAGTATGTCAGGTTACAGGTAAAGTTCCCATCACAGGAAACTACGTATCACATTCAAATATAAAGACTAAGCGCAGGTTTTTACCTAACCTGCAAACCAAGCGTTTCTTCCTGGCTGAAGAAGATAAGTGGATTACACTTAAAATATCTACAGAAGGATTACGCACTATAAATAAGAAAGGGCTGTATAGTGTAGTAAAAGAATTAAGAGCTCAGGGAGAAAAAATCTGATAACAATTTAAAATTTATTCACCATGGCGAAGAAAGGAAACAGAGTACAGGTGATTCTTGAATGTACAGAGCATAAAAACAGCGGACAACCTGGAACCAGCCGTTATATCTCTAACAAAAACAAAAAGAACACACCTGAGCGTTTGGAGTTGAAAAAATACAACCCCATCCTGAAAAAGGTTACTGTTCACAAAGAAATTAAATAATTTAATTTCCTGCCTGTCGGTAGGCAGGGAAAATTTGAAAATGAGTCAATTTAAAAACGGCTCATCATTTTCAAATCTTCAAATTCCCAAATTTTCAAATTATATATCATGGCAAAAGCAGCTTCTAAAAACGCGAAAGTAAAAGACGCAAAAGCAGCAGCGGAAAGTAAGAACTGGACGAAAGTGATTCGTGCCGTACGTAGCCCTAAAACAGGTGCATATACTTTTAAAGAGGCTATTGTGCATAAAGACAAGGTGAAAGAATTTCTCGCTCAGAAATAAATTATGTTAAGCTAAAGCATTAAAAGCTGTCACGATTTTCTCGCGACGGCTTTTGTTATTTTTGGAAATTTATGGATAATAGTATTTACATAAGAGAAGCTACCCCGGAAGACTGCAATACAATAGTAGACCTGGGCAGAAGAACTTTTGTAGAAACCTATTCTGAAGTAACACATGATGAGGTGCTGCAGTCCTACATGGAAAAAAAATTTACTCCTGAAGTAATTGAAAAGGAAAT
>JADLCD010000018.1 GCA_020847395.1 Chitinophagaceae bacterium | reverse complement strand
TGCAATTGCTAAGTATAAACATATACAATAAGGAATTAAAAAAAATAAATACTCAATTGATGTACAAAATCATAAAATTTTTATTGTAACTTTCAATGAATAAGCTTTATATGAAGTACACACCATTATTACTCCTTTTTTTTTCTCTCATTGTTATTTCCTGTAAAAAAGATAAACTTACAAAAGAAACCCAAAAGGGTGCAAATACATTTTCCTGTTTAATTGATGGGCAAATTTTTAAACCTGCTAAAAGTGAAGGCTTGTTATTTAACAACGATCCTGTTTTGTATGGAGGGCTGTCTATATCTGATGGCTATTATAGTGCAGCAATTTATGCAGCATATAAAGCTAGTTATCCACGAAAATATATTGTATTAACACTCGATCATTTTAAGGGAGTTGGTGAATATTTGCTTTCAGATTTTGATAATATTGCAAGCTACAAAGAATTGATTACAAGAATTCCGTTTGAAACTAACTATTCTTCTTTATATACTTCTAATGGAAAGATCACAATCACAAAAGACGACAGGGCAAATGCTATTTTATCAGGCACATTTGAATTTACAGCTACTTCCCCAGACGATCCCGGTAGAATTATAACCGTTACTTCCGGGCGGTTTGACCTCAACTATAAAAAGTAACATCTTCTCCTTTATTGAATATTCTAACTTTTAAACCAACTTAACCATGAAGAAAATTTACCTTGCATTATCATGTATGATAATGTATTGTTCTATACTCGATGCGCAAAGTAATTATAGTTATACACAAATTGTAGATTCAGCATTATTTCCTGTCAGCAAAACACAGATCACAACGGGCGTATTGTATGACAGGGCTTTCCCCATTGCCGGTTTACATGTATTTAAAAGCACGGATACCTCTTTTTTTTGGCATTTTTACCAGGCATATAGTGAGCTATATAATGCTACTTATAATAAAAATGGTTTAACACCTGTTAAACGTATAGATTCCATAGCTCAATCTTCTTATGCGGTTAATGGTATTGTTCCTGTCGGTATTTTGTACTACGATTTTAATGTACTGGATACAAACGCGATAGTAAATAACCTTTTTTACCGTGGAGCGGATTCTCTGCTGCATGATGTGACGGGAAGAACAGGTAATCCTTACCTTTTAAAAAATATTACAATAGCAGCGGCTTTGGCGAAAGACACGCTTGATTACGGAAACGGCAGTTTCAAATTCAAATTTGACAGCCAGTTGTTCCTCAAAAACAAAGCGGTTACCATTACCAGCCTAAATGCCGATTTTGGGAGTGGCAACCAAAATATTACTTCGGGCAATGTACTCACAGTTACATATACAAGCAGTGGTATGAAAACCATTAAGTTTACGGTTACTTACAGCAATGCGCAAACAGCCACCGCTTATGCAAAGATTTTCATTAAATCTAATATATCCAGCCGCTATGGAGCGCCAGTACCTCCTAACGAAACCCGAACCATTACAGATACACAATACGGCTACCAGGGTTATGGGGAAACCGCTAAAAAATACAATTCCGGCAAGTATGGTATTTATTATCATAGAAATACGCCAGATGGGCCTATCGAAACGATAATTAAAAAGCCAATAATCATTGTAGATGGATTCGATCCTACTGATGATAGGGATGTAGCAGATATTTATGGTATTTACCTTCAATATACCCAAACTCAAAATTTGGGAAATGAATTGCGTAACCTGGGCTATGATGTCATAATATTAAATTTTCCAACGCTTATAGGAGCAGGCGATCCCCGCTACCAGGGCGGTGACTTTATACAACGCAATGCATTCTTACTGGTAACATTAATTGAAAAAATAAACCAGGAATTAACTGCTAATGGGAGCACAGAAAAACTGGTTGTAATTGGGCCAAGCATGGGTGGGTTAGTAAGCCGTTATGCTTTAAAATGGATGGAAAATAACGGAAAGAATCACAACACAAGGTTGTGGATATCTTTTGATGCACCACATAAGGGTGCTAATGTCCCTATTGGCGATCAAAGTTTTATTGATTTTGAATCAGGAGTATCTAAAGCAGCAGAAGCATCAAGAGATAATAAATTGAGTTCAATTGCTGCGAAGCAAATGCTTTTGCATCATTATCTTGCAGGTACAACGTTACCCTCTGGCGCACCAAATTTCAGAAATAATTGGCAAACAGAGTTAGATAACCTTGGGTATCCTCAAAACGTTCGCAGGGTGGCATTAATAAATGGCGCTATCAATGGTACTACCCAGGGAACGGCCTGCCAGAATGTGTATAAAGTGAAAGTTAATATTCATGCCCTTAATGCATTACTTTTCTTTGCGCAAATTATTAAAGTTACTGAAGGAAATATTTGGTTTACGGGAAATAATGGAAATGCCTGCCAGGTATTTAAAGGATGGTTGGCAGCACCCTTTCTTTCCAACTCAAAATCAGCGGCTGCTCCTTCATCGAGCAAAAGTTATGATATACTCCCTGGAGGCTATTACGATACGCAAGCACAGTTAGGAGGGTCTAATACTCCATTTAGTTCTATTTTTGATAAAAACTATAAACGTAGTGTTACAACATCAATGGGGTACTTTGGAATGTGGACCGAAACGATCGCTCAAATAGATAACCCCAATCACTGCTTCATCCCCACCTTCAGCGCTTTAGGAATGGATATTACCAACAAAGATCTTTCAGAAAATTTGTATAACAGAGATCTTGTATGTACAGGAGAAACGCCTTTTCAGAATTATTATGCACCATTAACAAACCAGGAGCATATTACCTTAACAGCCGAAAATGTTGCCTGGATAAAACAGGAAATAGCAGGGAATAAGCAAATGTCGTCCGTAAATTATGCGGTATTATACCCTTTTGTGCAAACAAGTGGCTCTGATCCCGTATGTACAACTGCTACTTTTCAGATCAACAATCTGC
Source organism: Chitinophagaceae bacterium (assembly GCA_020847395.1). Taxonomy (GTDB): domain Bacteria; phylum Bacteroidota; class Bacteroidia; order Chitinophagales; family Chitinophagaceae; genus Agriterribacter. Next base: position 20,940 of record JADLCD010000018.1, on the reverse strand, counting down.
CGTCGGGCTCAACCATTTCGTGGCAGTCTTCTAATACAAGTATTGCTACAATATCATCCACAGGCAATCCTGCAACATTAACGAGGCAGGGCACACAAACGGGCACAGTTACCATAACGGCAACTATTACAAGACCTTGTTCGGAAAGTAAAGTTGTTATGACAAAAACTATCTTCATTGGTATGACTACACCAGGACCAATCTCCTGGGAATGGAATTTGCCTCCAAAACGTGTCCGTCTTACTGTCAACGCTGTTCCAAATGCTACATCATATCAATGGTATCTTAATAATACATTAAAAGCTACAACAAGTGTTCCTCAATATGATTTACCGATGGCAGGAAACGTTAGCTGTGGCAACTCCTACAACTTTGGAGTTAGGGCAGTCGGTAGTTGCGGCACGTCGCAGATATCTTACGCAGGCGCAACCATGCCTTCCTGCGATAATGCTTTAAGTGTTTCTCCTAACCCTGCTTCCAATAACATTAAGGTTGAACTTGACACAGATAACGCTGCCACTTTAAGATCAGCAAATGCTAATACAGTAACCTCAACTATACAAGAAGTTGTTGTGTATGATAAATCAGGTATTGTTCGTTTAAGAAAGAAATTTTCGCAAGGAGGCTCAACGCAAACCATTTCACTAACAGGGTTACCATCGGATGTTTATACGCTGCAGGTGTTTGACGGCGCTAAATGGCAATCAAAAAAAATAATTGTAAAACATTAGGTAGCAACAACATTACAGCGTTCCGATCTTTAAAGATCGGAACGCTGCAATATTTTCCTATCTTGCGCCAATGCAGCAGTTAGCTGCACCTACTATGCATCCAAAAGATTTATCCATCCGGGATTTTACTTACCCATTACCAGAAAATCGCATTGCGCAATACCCGCTTCCTAACCGCGACGCCTCAAAGCTGCTTATATATAAAGATGGGCATATTACAGAAGATATATACAGGCATATAAGCAACTATATTCCTCCACAATCGCTGCTTGTTTTTAATAATACAAGAGTGATTGAAGCAAGACTGAAATTTAAAAAAAGTTCAGGCGGTGTTATAGAGATATTCTGTCTTTCACCTCATGCAATATACCCTGATATAACAACCGCCATGCTGCAACGTAGCAAAGTATGGTGGAACTGTTTGATTGGCGGCGCTTCAAAATGGAAGCCGGGCATGGTGCTTGAAAAAAATATTGAAACAACTGAAGGCAATATAGTAGTAAAAGCCTCTATAATGGAGCGCACTGCCGAAAATTTTGTAATAGCATTTACCTGGGAGCCTTCTGACTATTCTTTTGCCGAACTATTGCATTTCGCCGGTGAAATTCCATTGCCGCCTTATATGAAACGAAGTGTTGAAAAAGATGATGAAGAAAGATATCAAACCATCTACGCGGCGCATAAGGGTTCGGTGGCTGCACCAACTGCAGGCTTGCATTTTACGGATGAAATATTTCAATCTTTCAAACAAAAAAATATTGCAACCGATTTTGTGACATTACATGTAGGCGCCGGCACATTCAAACCTGTTAAGGCTGCATATATGCAGGAGCATACCATGCACGCCGAGTTTATTGATGTAGATAAAACAACCATCCAAAATATTCAGCAAAATATTGGGCGCCTGTTTTGCGTAGGTACAACATCTTTACGAACGGTGGAAAGCCTGTACTGGCTGGGAGTTAAGATAAAACAACAGCCAGGCATAACCGAAGATAAATTAACCATCAGCCAATGGGAGGTTTATGATGATTTAGCACAACACGCATTGCCTGCAGAAACCGCACTTACAACATTACTCGCGTGGATGTACAGGAATAATACAGAAAGAATAATAACGCAAACGCAAATACTGATTGCGCCGGGTTATAAAAGCAAAATCATTACCGGGCTGATTACTAATTTTCATCAGCCGCAATCAACATTGTTGCTTCTGGTGGCAGCGCTTATTGGTGAAGACTGGCGCAATATATACACCTACGCTTTAGAAAATGATTTCAGGTTTTTGAGTTATGGTGATGGGTGTCTGTTGTTTTCAACACATAGAAGCATAGAAAGATAGGGTCACATAGTAAGTATGTTATAAATAAGTCTATGTGTTCCTATGTGGTAAAAAAGTTGTTTTACTTTAACAGCGGAAAATCCAGCGTAAATACAGAGCCTTTCCCTAATGCGCTTTCAACTTTAATTTTTCCCTTGTGCGCATCTACCATTGATTTTACATAGCTTAAGCCCAGCCCAAAGCCTTTTACATTGTGTATATTTCCTGTGTGTGCACGGTAGAATTTTTCAAAGATCCGGTTCACAGTTTCTTTATTCATGCCAATGCCGTTATCCTCAATTTTAATGCGGATATTATTACCGGTATTCTGTGTGCTGATGTATATCTGCAATCCCGTATCTTTTGAGTACTTAACGGCATTATCAATAAGATTGGTAAGCAGGTTGGTAAAATGTACTTCATCAGCCTCAATTAAATCATTTTTAGCATTCAGGCGTATATCAGCTTTCCCCTGTTTGTCTTCAAGCTGAAGCCTGAAGTTATCCATAATATTGTTGATGATATCATGAACATGCTGGTGCTTCATATTCAGTTGCACATCTTCTTTATCAAGCAATGCTGCCTGTAAAATTGTTTCTACCTGCTTGTTCATGCGCTTGTTTTCATCTTTAATAATGCCGCTGAAATACTGCATCTTTTCCCTGCTCTGCATTACCTTTTCATTCTTCAGGGCATCAACTGCTAATGATATGGTAGCAAGCGGCGTTTTAAACTCATGTGTCATATTATTGATGAAATCACTTTTAATTTCACTCAATTTTTTCTGCCGGAGCATGGTGCGTACGGTTATAAAAAATGCAGTGCAGATAAGCAGTGTAAACAATACGGAGCCTGCTATCATCCATGCAGAAGATTTCCATAAAAGCACTTTAAGATTTGGCACAATTACCCAAAGTTCTTCATCTGCCACCAAGCCTTCGGCAATACTACCGGTTGGTGCCGATAAGGGAAAGCCAAAAGCACGGTTTTGTATAGTGTCTGCCAGCAAACTGGTGAAGTGTACGGTTTGCATTTCGTAATTATTACCAACGGTGCTATTATTTAAAACAGCAAATTCAAAATTTGTTCGTTGTAAACCTCTTTTTTTAAATGCGGTTTTTAATTTTTCATAAATCTGGTTCGGAGTGTAGCGCTGTGATACGGTTGGCGACTTAAAAAATCTGTTCAATAACTGGTCTTTAGGCCATTCCGGCGATAGTTTAGAAAAGCCTAAAGCAGGAATTTTAGTGGTTTGTTCAGCTATATCCTGACCCACATCACTCAAAGCAAATTGAATTTTCTGCTCAAGATCTTCATTTTTTAAAATAAGCGCATTCTTGATAGACGTAATCTGGATAGCGATTATGCCTATAAGAGAAAGCGAAATAAGAATAATGATCAGGATGTAGATTTTCTTCATTCGGGCTGTAAAATTACTTTCATATTATGTGCAGTTTACCTGCATAAAGGGTATTTAACTAAGTTTTACACAAGACACAAGCCATTGAATAAGGTTTGAAGTCAACAATTATACAAAATTCATGAATATAATTGTTAGAAAAAAAATTGTATATTAACTTAGAATATATATGGTTGAACTTTCGGCAGGAATATTATTAATAGCAGAGCCCTTTCTTAAAGATCCGAATTTTATGAGGACGGTTGTGCTATTGTGCGACCACCAGGAAGAAGGAAGTTTTGGTTTTGTACTTAACAAGCAATACAATCATACGCTGGATGAACTCATTCCGGAACTTATGGGCATGAAAATCCCGGTTTTTGCAGGAGGACCTGTTCAACCTGATACACTCCATTTTTTACATACTTATCCGGAGCTTTTACCAGGTAGCCACGAAATAACTGATGGCGTTTACTGGGGTGGCGATTTTGAAATGGTGAAGCACCTTTTGATAAAAGATGAGCTGGATTTAAAACGTATCCGTTTTTTTGTGGGTTATTCCGGTTGGGGCACAAACCAGCTTGAAGAAGAAATGAACAGCAAAAGCTGGCTTACCGCAAAGGCAAAAAAGAATATTATATTACATCGCGCCATAGGAGAAATATGGAAAGATTCGCTCAGGTTATTGGGCGATGAATATGCAATGATGATCAATTTCCCTACAGACCCGCAATTGAATTAAGCACCCAAAAGTAGTTGTTGAAATATTCAGGAATTAATATTCCTATAAAATCCTGGCAAATATTAAAGATGATAGAGGTTTATACTTAACCAATATGATTTTTTTTGATAAACCGGATATAATTTTTATAAAAAACTGTTAAGCATAGTTTTTTTGTTAATTTTAATAGACTGGCATTTAATTCTTAGATAAGGAGACTTGCGATTTTTAATATCCAACATGAAAATATCCACAGGAAAAATATTGCTTATAACCCTCCTGCTTACAGCAATTACTGTTGCGATTGCCCTGTATATTTCTGTAACCCAGTCAAAAAAAATTAATACAACTTTCTTATCTGTATCCAATACTCAGAACATCCTTTTTTTTTCGGAAAAGCTTTTGTCAGAAGTAACACAAAGTGAACTGCTGTCAAGGGAGTTTGTTTTAACAGGAGATGCAGAGCACCTTACTTCTTTTCAAAAATTAAAGGGCTTAATCCAGAATGATTTTGATAAAATCAGGAGAAGTACAAATGATAATAAAGTTCAACAAAAACGGTTAGATACACTGAGCGAATACATCAGGATTAGCTTGCAAACTTCTGATGATTTAATTTCTTCCCCAAAACTTGTTGGTAACGAAGAGATTATTGCGCTGATTTCAAAAAGTATGAACAAAGATAATATGGCTGCTATAAAAAAACTGATTGATAATATAGCAACCGAAGAGCAAAGGTTATTAGGTGTTAGAAAAAATGAGAGTATTGTTGTGATATCCAGTTTCAGGGCTTTACTTTTTTTAGCTTTTGCCCTGCTGTTTATTTTAATGATGATTTTGGTGCAGAAATTACGTGTGGAGGTAATTGCAGACAGGGAAGCCTACCGCATTATGCAGTATAATACTTTGTTGATGGAAAATATTCGGGATGCAGTAATATCTACAGATAAAGATTTGTGCATTGTTAGCTGGAATGATAAAGCTGAAAGAATGTTTGGCTGGAAAGAAGAAGAGGTGAAGGGAAAGCCAATTTTATCGGTAGTAAAGCCTGGGTATAAAGATGAAGGTCGTGCAACGATTATAAAAAGAGTTAAGCTAACCGGCGCTTGGGATGGAGAAATAAATCTTGAAAAAAAAGACGGGCAAAAAATTACCGCATCTCTTTCCTGGTCTGCCATATGGACGCCGAATGGCAGGATGAGGGGGAGTGTAACTATTGCAAGGGATGTTACTCCCCGTAAACAACTGGAAGAGCAGTTAAAAAGATTTAATGCAAAACTCGGCAAGCAGGTAGAAGAACGAAAGTCTGAAATAAAGCATGTGGTTGAGCGGCTGGTATCATCTGAAAAAAAGTATAAGCAATTATTTGAGAACAACCCGCTACCTATGATGATGCTTGGCTACCCGGAGCTGAATATAATTGATGTTAATGAAGCAGCGATTTTACAATATGGCTTTCCGAAAGAAATATTTTTGAAAAAGAATATAAAAGATATACAGGTTAGAGAGCAGCTGTTGGATTTTAAAGATTATATAAAGGAAGATATTGCCGGGTACCAGGAGGCAGGCGTATGGAAGCATCGTAAAATTGACGACACAATCATTGCCGTTGAAATATTTGTACATAGTATGATCATTGATGGATTGAAAGCAAAACTTGTATTGGCACATGATATTTCAAATAAAATACAAACAGAAAAGAAACAGGCGGAATACCTTGAACATATACGAATGCTTACAGGTTATTTGCAGGAAGTGAGAGAAACGGAGCGAAAAAACATAGCCAGGGAAATACATGATGAATTGGGGCAACAACTTACTGTGTTAAAAATGGAAATAGCCTGGATGGTAAAGAAGCTAAACATAAGTGAAAAAGATGTGGAGGTTAAGTTTACAGAATTACTTGAAACGATTGATGGAACAATGACGGCAGTTCGCCGGATATGCGCAGAACTAAGACCAACGGTATTAGATGATATAGGGTTGGAGGCAGCAATGGAATGGCATGTAAAACAATTTCAGCAGGCAACGGGAATAACAATAAAATTGAACAGCGCTACTGAAAACCTTCTTATTTCGGCCGATATTAAAACTGCATTATTCAGAATTTTTCAGGAGTCGCTTACTAACATAGCACGCCATGCAAATGCCAGCGCTGTTTCGGTTGATTTGGACACAGAAGATGGTTTTATAACGTTAACCATAACCGACAATGGAAATGGCTTTGATATGGCAGTTGCCGATCAAAAGCGCACACTCGGAATATTAGGTATGAAAGAACGTAGTCTTGCGCTTGGAGGTGAGTATAAAATTAACAGCAAACCTGGAAAAGGAACAACAATTAAAGTAAGTATTCCTCTTATGCCATCAGAAGAAAAAATGGATATATTAAATAAGAAAATAGGATAGCAGTATGACGATCAGTATTCTTATTGCAGATGATCATGCCATTGTAAGAAAGGGTCTTACACAATTAATTAAAGATGAGTTTCCCGGCGCCAATATAGCGGGCGTAGGAGATTCGGAAAGCCTCATGTCAAAAATTACGGAAGGGCAATGGGATATTGTAATATGTGATTTATCTATGCCCGGTCGAAGCGGACTTGATGCGCTGCGACAGATAAAGCAAATATATCCTTCAATGCCAGTGCTGATTATGAGTATGCATGCTGAAGATCAATATGCATTGCGGGTATTAAAAGCCGGAGCTTCAGGTTACCTCGGAAAAGACAATATTCATAATGATATTGTTAAAGCGATACGAGCGGTTTTGCTGGGTAAGAGATTTATAACACCAACAGTTGCAGAAAAACTTGCCCAGATGCTGGAGGGCGATGTAAATCAAATGCCTCATGAAAAATTATCTGACAGGGAATTTGATGTATTTAAACTTTTAGCCGCCGGTAAAGCTGTTTCGGATATTGCAGATCAACTTTCTCTTAGCGTAACAACGGTAAGTACATACCGGGCTCGTATTTTAGAAAAAATGAGCCTGAAATCCAACGCCGACCTTACCCGCTATGCATTGGATAATAATCTTATGTAGAGTGTAATGGCTAAGAATCTGTAGTGTTTTTACTACAATTATTCGGTCTTATTTTCTACATGTTTAACCTCTCCACTTAACTAATTTCCTTTTCAGTTTATATGCTGATGCACAACATGCTAAAAATTCTTATTGCGGATGACCATGAGTTTATTCGGGAGGGATTAAAGAAAATTTTAATTGACGAATTTTCTCCTGTTCATATAGGCGAAGCGGAAGATACTGATAGACTGCTGGCGCTTGCACCAACAGAAGAGTGGAATATCATCATATCTGATATATCAATGCCGGGAAAAGGAGGAATTGAAGCATTATCCATTTTAAAAGAACAACAACCTCATATACCGGTGCTGATATTAAGTATATACCCTAAAGACCAATATGCAGATAATGTGTTGAACGCCGGCGCTGCAGGCTATTTAAATAAAGATTCAGCTCCGGCTGAATTAGTGCAGGTTGTAAAGGAGATTCTTAATAAAGACGGACTAAGGGGATAAGATATTCTGCATTTTTAAAACGCAGGATATCTATTTTTCCTGTCAACCAATTTTAGACACGCACAGTAGGTGCAGCCAAACTTGCAACCCGTAACCTGGAACTACCTGGCTGCTGAAAGTTAACTCCTCTCCTACACCTTCCCCAACTGTTTTAAAATTGTTCTGCATAATGTATCTGGGTTAAAGGGTTTTTGTATAATAGCAGAAAATTCAATATCGTTGGCTTTGCTTGTTACTTCTTCGTCTGTTGTAGCCGTTAGCGCTATTATGGGCACCGTGCGATCCTGCACTCTAATCAGCCTCGTTGCTTCATAGCCATCCATCACCGGCATATTTAAATCCATTAAAATTACTTTATGAAATTCGGCATTAAATTGTTCGGTTGCTTCCCTGCCGTTTGTTGCCACATCTACTTTTGCGCCAAATTCTTCCAGCACAGATTTAGCTATCATCACATTAAAAGCATTGTCTTCTACTAACAGTATAGTATAACCGCGCAAAGGCTTATCATCAAGAATACCAGAAAATGTTTCAGGCGCTGCATGCTTTACATTGGTTACAGCCGGGAAAGTTTGTTCAAACCAAAAAGTAGAGCCAACGCCTTCTTCACTTTGCAGATGCAGCACGGTATGCTGCAGTTCCAGTATTTTTTTGCAGATAGATAATCCAAGTCCTGTGCCGCCATAACTCCTTGATGTGGAAGAATCAGCCTGTGTAAACCGTTCAAAAATCATATTTTGTTTATCTGCCGGAATACCGATGCCCGTATCTTCAATTACAAATTTTACTGTCACCGTTTTTTCATCTCTTTTTTCATGTAGGAGGCTAAGTTTTACAGAACCTGTTTTTGTAAACTTAACAGCGTTATGCACAAGGTTGTTGAGTACCTGTGTTAATCTTGTGGGGTCGCCTTTTACTACATCAGGAATAATTGCGTCAGCATAATAAGAAATTGAAAGGTCTTTGTCGTGCGCAAAACTTTGCTGCCCGCGGATTATATGTTCCCCAATATCTTTTAATGACATTTCAATTTCTTCAAATTTCATCTGGTTCGCTTCCAGTTTATTGAAATCAAGAATATCATTTACCAGCGACATAAGATTGCCGGCAGAAAAAGATAATGCCTCAATATTTTCTTTCTGGTCCTCCCTGGGATGGCTATGCAGCAATAAATGCGACATGCCGATTACCGCATTCAACGGTGTTCTTATTTCGTGAGATATGGTAGAAAGAAATTCTGACTTCGCCTTTAATCCCTGCCGTGCCTGTATAGCAGCCTGCCTTAACCTGAAGGAAAATCTGAATGAAAGAATAAGCGATTGAAAAAAGAGGAATAAGATATAGCCGGCTGTAATAGCAGCTTTTAACAGGTATATAAAACCAAAATAGCTAAGGTTAATTACAAAGAACAGGATAAGCGCCACACCTGAACTTAAAAATGCGTAATCAGAGCCACTACGGTTATGCGTAGACGCTTTTGCAAAAACATAGAACGCGTACCCGATATAAAAAAACATAGCAACAAGATACACGGGTAAGATTGCCGTAAACAATTGCGCCGGAAATACCGCGATAATTCCTGCGTAAATAATGCATATCCAGAATAATACTTTTATAAGTATAATATTAATTTCTTCCGGGTATAGATAACGGATATACATAACAAAAAACGCCACACTCAATGCAAGGGAAATATATTCGAGCCTGATAGTAAAGAACCAGCTTAACCCGTCAAATACACTATGAAGCACGTATGGCTCGGTGCCAATTATCCTGTAAAAATAAACCAGGCAAAAAATAGAAAAGAACAGGATGGATTTATCATGCCTGGCAAAAAGGTATAATCCAAAAAATAATAAGCCGCTCATGAATATACAACCTGCAAGAAAAACATCCAGTCCCCAATCTATACTCTCCTGTTTCAGCAGGGTTTTTGCGTTGGCTAATACCGGCGCTTTGTATATGCCTCCTTTTGCATGCCAGAAATTGGCAACCTGCATAATAATATTGAATGTATCTGTATTTGATGGGAGTATAACTGTTTTTAATGTCCAGAAAGGTATTGCCGCTTCTTTGGTTTTAGCAGGTCTGCCGTTTTGCGCAAGTTGTTTATCATTTATAAAGAGTATATAACAGCTATAGGTATCAGGTATCTCAATTGCCATTTCCGGCCTGTGAGATGGCAGTATCAATTTTAATTTATAAGTAGCATAGCCAATAGGCGAAAGGGATTTGCCGTTAAGCTCAATATTATTCCATATATTAGGAACAGTGATATACGCAGGCTGATATTGCGGCAAATCTCCCGGCTTTAATAATTCCGACCAGTAAAACTCCCATTTACCATCTAAAATAAAATTGCCTTTAGCAATATTTTCCATGCCTAAATCCAGCACACCCTGCATGGCAGGTATATCTATTTGAGAGGATTTTTCTTTGAAACCAAAAATTAAAACTCCGGCTGCAATAATAAAAAACACTATAGTTAACCAGAATCGCTTCATACAGAAATTATAAATAAGCTAAGTGCAAAGGAGGCGGCAAAGGAAAGTAAAAAGTTAGCCTTCACTAAAATAATAGATTCTTTTGCCTGCGCAAAATTCCTGTAAAGAATATTTACACCTTCTTAAAATTATTTTTCTAAAACAGTAAAAAGTTGAGATTAGATAAGTGTTTTATCCTTAATGTTGCCAGGTAACGCGATAATGCGGGCAACCTGAAGCCTATTTTAAATGCTATTGTTGCTAAGTGTTTCTCACTACCTGCATTAATCCTCCCCGGCACTTTCCGGAATTCTGTCTTTAACTACCACTATATTTTTAAGGTCAACCGTAATAGGAATTACACCTAATTGCACAATGGCTGTTTTTTCTCTTAGTTCCTTTACTATACCTACCTGGTTATTCTGCAGCATTTTTACTTTTGCGCCCGGCACTACTTCTCCGCCGGTTTCAATATACTTCGCATCAAATTTTTTCTTTACTTTTTCTTTTACCTGCTGTTCTTTTTGTTTAAACAGTAAGGCATGCATATGTTTTATAAGCGCTGATTTTTCTTCCTGGCTTTCCATTCTTCTCCAGTCAAAAACAATCTGCTTTAACTTTCGCTCCATATCTTTCAGGTAAGCAATACGCTCTTCATTTATTTTATTTTGTTGCTTCAGCAACTCAACTTTCTGCTGGTGTTTTTCCTTTTCAAGCGTATGCTCCAGTTCTTTTTTCAACCTTTCATTTTCTTTCAAAAGTTTATGCAGTTCTTTTTCGCGCTGCTCAATTTTGCGCATATCCTGCTCGGCGCGGTTTAATAATTTGTCAAGACTGAAATGGTCCTCGTCCACCATTGTTTTAGCTCTTGCAATCAATCGTGGTTCCATACCTATACGCTCAGCAATTGAAAAAGTATACGAGCTGCCCGGCTTACCAATTACCAGTTTATCTAAAGGCAAAAGATTTTTTTCATCAAAAGCCATAGCACCGTTAATAATGCCCGGCGTTTTGTTGGCCATCACTTTAAGATTAAGATAATGTGTGGTAACAATACCATACGCATGTTTTTTGGCAAGCTCTTCTAAAATTACTTCTGCAAATGCGCCGCCAAGGTGAGGGTCACTACCACTGCCTAACTCATCAATAAAAAACAGCGTTCTGCCGTTTGCTGTTTCTATTAAATACTTCATGTTCTTTAAATGCGAACTGTAGGTACTTAGCTCAAATTCCAAACTTTGCGTATCGCCTATATGAATCATTAACTGTTTAAAAATACCCATTTGCGAAGTGGGGTGAACGGGTACCAGCAAGCCGCTCTGTATCATCATTTGCAGCAAGCCCACTGTTTTTAAGGTTACTGTTTTTCCTCCTGCATTTGGCCCGGAAATAACCAATATCCTGTTTTTATCATTCAGCGATACTGAAACTGGTATAGTGGGTTTGCCTGAACGCTGGTTATATAAGTATAACAACGGATGATATGCCTGCACAAGATTTACCTGCGCTTTATCTTCAACAACAGGATAGTTTCCCTGCACATCAGCCGCAAGTTTTGCTTTTGCGCGAATAAAATCATACTCACCCATGATGGTATGATATTCCTTCAGCAAGGCAGCATATATGGAAAGCTGTTTGGTAAGTTCCCTCAGTATGCGATATATTTCCTGGCTTTCTTCGTTTTCTAAACCAAAAACATCATTGTTTAATTCAATAGTTTCTTCAGGTTCTATAAAAGAAGTTTTGCGTGTATCACTTTCTCCTAATAAAATACCTTTTACCTGGCGCTTATACTCAGCATGAACTGCTACCACTCTTCGCCCGTTTAAAAAAGCTTCCTCAATATCAGATACATAACCGCTTTTGTTCCATTTGGAAATTACCCTGTCGAAAACCCTGCGCAATTCGGCGCGTTTGCGGGCAAGACTAATTCTTATCTGCGCTAATTCTCTTGAAGCGTTATCTTTTACATTGCCATATTCATCCAGCACATCATTAATCATTGCTGCGATGGCTTTTTCATAATAGCTATTAGCAATAACTTTAAAAAGCGCAGGATGGGCAATCTTTCTTTCATTATCAAACCAATGAAATAATTGCTTCATGTTTTCTGCCAGCTTTCTAATCGCGGTTAATTGTTCCTCGTTCAATACCGCGCCGTCAATACCTAACAATCTTAATTCGGCAGATAAATTAAGTACCACATCATTCGGAAAATACAATCCGTTTTGCAGCAATAGCTTGTACTCATTCGTTTGCCGCAGTTCGGGTTCTATAAATTCCAGTCTTGTATGAATGCGCAACTGTTCAGCTTTGTTTTTTGCATAAGCTGTCTGGCAATGCTCAACAAGCAGGTGTTTTACTTTATCAAACTCCAATTGTACCAACGCCGACTCAGGAAATAATTTCATATCTTTTCAACCACATTTTTTGGTACGCAAATGTACGCGAAATGCTTTTTTAACGGATTTTATGGGTCAATTACGCATTCATTACTTTCAGCATGTGCCTTTTGAAGATTTAGGGTATATTGAAACCTGGTGCAGCAGGCAGGGGCATACACTTACTTCAACCCAATGGTTTGAAGGTGCCAGCTTACCTGAACTTACTGATATTGATTGGCTGATAGTGATGGGTGGGCCAATGGGCGTATATGATAACGATACCTATACATGGCTTGATATTGAGAAAGCTTTTATTAAACAATCCATTGATGCAGGTAAGATTGTGATAGGTATTTGTCTTGGCGCACAGTTAATTGCATCTGCCTTAGGCGCAAAAGTGTATCCGAATACGAAAAAAGAAATTGGCTGGTTTCCTGTGCAACTCACGGAAAGGGGTAAACGCTCTTCCTGGTTTTATGATTTTCCCGAAGCATTTACAGTATTACACTGGCACGGCGATACTTTTGATTTACCCGACAGCGCGCAACTGCTTGCAAAAACAGGCGCCTGTTTAAACCAGGCTTTTGCTTATCATTCTAATGTACTGGCTTTGCAGTTTCACTTTGAAACAACAAAACAGTCACTATCAAACATGATTCAACATTGCAGGCAGGAATTGGTTAAGGCTGAGTTTATACAAACGGAAGATGAATTGGAAAATGGAGCCGGCTATATACCTGCCGCCAATAATTTGCTTGAGATGGTTCTGAACAAAGCTGTGCTTTTAACAAAACAATAAAGCCCTGCCCTTTGTTCAGCAAAGATGAGTTGTACTGCAATCGGTAACTTTGCATTTGTTTTCAGCAGTATATCCTAAAAAATGAATCATGAGATACCTGTTATTAATTTTGGGAGTTGTGCCGGTGAGTATACTACTTTCCTGTGCGCAAAAAAATAACAACAGCAATAATTTAAATGCAAATAATATGAGTAATGATACCGTGGTTACAGGCCCTCACAAGCAAATTGCCACATTGGGAACAGGATGTTTTTGGTGTACGGAAGCAGTGTTCCAGGAATTGAAAGGTGTATCTAAAGTTACGAGCGGGTATAGTGGCGGACATGTTGCCAATCCAACATATGAACAGGTTTGTACCAAAACAACCGGGCATGCTGAAGTAATACAAATTGAATACGACCCAACTGTTATTTCGTTTGATGAATTGCTGGAAGTGTTTTGGCAAACACATGACCCAACCACGCTTAACAGGCAGGGAAATGATGTTGGCCCGCAATACCGCAGCGTAATATTTTATCACAACGAAGAGCAAAAAGAAAAAGCAGAAAAATATAAAGCGGAGTTAAATAAAAGCGGCGCATGGCCCAACCCGATAGTAACCGCCATAGAGCCTTATAAAAATTTCTATACTGCAGAAGACTATCACCAGAATTATTATAAACTAAACGGCAAACAACCTTATTGCTACTTTGTGATTCGCCCAAAGCTTGAGAAGTTTGAAAAGGTATTTAAGAGTAAGCTGAAGGAGCATTAAGTTCAATCAAACATAAACAGCTCTGCGGGAGTTACGTTAAGCGCTTTTGCAATAGCGGCAACATGGCTTATAGAAGTATTGACTGTCCCTCTCTCAATCCTGCCGATCTGGCTCAATTCAAAACCAGTCCGGTAAACAAGTTCCTCTTGGGTAATATTTTTCGCTTTGCGAATTTCCCGGAGTCGCTTTCCAAACTTTTTTACAAATTGATCGTCCCTGAAATACTTCACGCGACCAAATTGACGTTTTAGGCTAAATTATATTAGAGCAAATTTGCTCTATTCTAAATTTTATCTAAATCGAAAACTATGAAGATCAAATGTTTGAACGGCTATAGCCGGATGCTGTTTGTTGCGTGTATATTAGTCATTTCCTCGTGTGCAAAAGAAAATGCAGACCCATGCGATAAAACAACCTGCATGAATGGTGGATATTGTGCTAATGGAGACTGCGTTTGTCCTGAAGGATATGGAGGCGCTGATTGCAGCCAGCGAATAACTCCAAAGAAAATCAAAATAAATAAAATTGAAGTGAGCAGGTTTCATGCAACTGAAAATAATGGAGCCGGATGGGATATGGGAAGCGGCCCTGATATATACATAAACCTGTCAAAAGGTGATGCGCAAATATGGAAAAGCGCGAATACTTATAACTACCAGAATGCAGATCCTTCTAAAACATATTCTTTTGATGTAATACCTGCTGTTGATCTTACTGATCCTACAGATCAATATACAATCAGATTATACGATTATGATGATTTTGATGCTGATGATTTTATGGGAGGAATCATTTTCACTGCTTATACTAAATCGAGCGGGTTTCCTTCCGTATTGACGCTTGACGTCGGAGGCACAGTTGCTTTCAGGTTATATGTATCGTATATATGGTAATAAAACCGCTCTTCATTTAAAATCTTATAACCCTGATCTTTTAATCTTAAACTGATCCATTATGAAAAAGAATATAATGCTGACAGGCATTTCGATCTTTATCGCTTCAATTGTTTTTGGACAAATAACAGAAAACCGCAGAGGATATATCGGTATATCAGTTGGCCCGGCTATACCTATAGGAGGTTTTGCCAGCAAGGATGCTAATAACAACAACGCCGGATTTGCAACTACCGGAACTGTATTTGATGTGAGCAAAAGAATTGGCTTCCTTGTTAATGCTGATTATTCGGATTACACACCCAATTTTAAAAATGTTCAAATGACAAGCAGCGTGGGTACACATGAAAGCAATAGCCTGAAACAGAATATACAAACAATAAATATTAATGCCGGTGTTGCTTTCAGGTTAAAATAATTATTTGCTGTTCACCTTGCAATAAACAACTAGCGCCTGCTTTTGCCAAAATCAATATTTACATAAAATAATGCAACGGGGTTTTTTATACCAATCGTATAAAAATCCCGTTTTAATTATAACTTATATCTACGACCTTTGTAATGCATGAGTGATAACCTGACAATAGAGCAACTTTTAGCGGAATATAAAAAAACGCTTGGCTTATATAAGGAGCAGGTTGTTTCAACTTTTGCTGCCGAAAATCATTTTGAGTATAACGAGATACTCTTATCTGCACATTCATGTGCGATTGAGGGCAATAGTTTTTCCGTAAATGATACCAGGGAATTAAAGGAACATGGCATTTCTTTAAAGCTTCAGAATAAATCTATGTTAGAAGCTTTTGAAATACTTGACCATTTTAAGGCATTTGAGTATTTGTTTAATAACCTCCAGCTTCCACTCTCCGAGCAATTGCTCATTGATACACATAAACTGCTTACCGCTAATACAATTCAGTATACAAAAAATTATCAGCCGGGAGAATATACCAGGTCGCGTATGGCAGCAGGAGATACGATCTTTCCTGACCACGAAGAAAGTATTGCCAGTGTTCCGGCATTGATGGAGCAAACGCAGGAGGCAATTAATAAGAAGCTGGCGCAGCCCATTGAAATATCCGCCAAATTCCATAAGTATTTTATATACCTGCATCCATTTCCCGACGGCAATGGACGCTTAGGTCGGCTCATATCAAACTTTATTTTGGCAAAAGCCGGAGAGCCGCTTGTTATCATCGAAGCAAGCAGGAAAGCTGAATATATAGACGTTTTGAAATTCTCACACAAACACAACAACCTCGAACTTATTTCGTCTTTCTTTATAAAAACTTCTATCAACAGGATGAAAAACGAAATACAACAGGCATCTCAAAATGCAGGGCAAAAAATTAATCCCTCAAATAATAATAAATCAAAAGGCAAAAGTTTTATATTCTGATTAGTGATGCATGTTTAGAAAAAATGTTTCCCGTTACAAAATTTGACCATTGTGAATGGAGTTCCTTCCCTTTGGGAAGGTCAGGATGGGCTGTTAATTTGGCTTCTGCTTCACCTCCGAAGTGTCGCCTTCCAGTAGCGGCAATATATACCCGCCGGTATCCAATACAACTTTCGGGAATGCCTTCCGCAATACCGCTGAATCAGCTTTGGAAATTTTTGAATGGTAAAAGTAAATATGCTGCAACTCAGGCAATCCCTTCAATGTAATCATTCCCTGTGTGGTAATACCTGTTCCAACAATGTTCAGGTATTTTAGCTTTGATAATGATTGTAATTGTGAAATACCTTTATCCGTGATTGCAGTATTATCAAGATTAAGCTTTACTAACGTAGTGAGCTTTGCTATGCTTGCCATTCCGTTGTCTGTTATGGAAGTGCCGCCGGCTTTTAACCATACCAGTTGAGGTGCAATGCCTTCCAGTAATTTGATTTCCGCGTCACCTGTTTTTTTCGACGACAGAAAATTCACAGACAGGTAATTACTCTCTTTTGATACGGTAACAACCGTTGCTCCCGCTTCTTTTAATTTATTGATGATATCATCCGAAGCTTTGGCTACAGGTGCATCAGGTATATCGGGTTTGGCGGGCGCGGCGGTACTGTTACTTTGCAATGCCGTAAGCAGGGGTTTTATTTTTACATCCTGTGGTAAATTTTTTACCTGTTGATCAAAGCTTGCGCCGGTATTGATCCACCAATGCATTAATGAAATTTCTGCTTCCGTAAATTGTGGCTTTCCTTTGGGAGGCATATGTTTTTTATCTAAAGCTTCCAGAATTAATCTTTTATATAATTCACTCTCATCGCTTTTTCCCGCAATCAATATTTTTCCGTCTTTGCCACCTTTTTCTATAAAGTCTTTTCCATCCAACCTGAGCTTTCCTTTTTGCTTTGAACTGCCATGACAGCTATAGCATTTATTCTGCAGCATGGGCTGTATAATATCACCATATGCCTGCGCCTGCTGAACATCAGGAATGATTTTTTTTACTTCCTGCGTTGATGCCGTTGCAGCTATTTCCTGCGTCAGGTAGCCTTCACCGTGAGTAAGCGTGCCACCTAAATGTCCTGTAATAGTAATCAGTACAAACAAAACAAGCGAAACAATGTAAGGAACAGCCGTTGAAACCTTTATAGCAGGCTTTTCGGCATATATCAAATAATATACAATAGAAACAACCGCTACAGCAATACCCATCCACCTGTGTTGGTCGAGCGTTTCTTCATTATACTCAGCACCCTGCGCCAACATCCATCCACTAATGCATGAAAGTATTGCACTTACCACTCCCAATATCAGTGTGATGTTTACAGCAGGTTTAAGATTCGCGTATTTTTCTTTACGACTTAACCAATGCAATAATATTCCTAATAACAATATACCAATAGGCAGGTGAACAAGTACAGGGTGAAACCTTCCTAAGAACCCGGAGAGATTAAGTAATGTCATAAGTATGGCAAACGATTATTTATTGAAATATCTTTTTCTGAGCAGGTTCATCATATACACATTGATCTCCCATTGATTAGCTACCGGCTGACATGTGTAGGGTAAAGCCGGCAGATAATCCGGCGGTCCAAATTCAGTGAGAAATGTTTGCTGTTTGACTCCCTGTTTTATTTTTAATGCTACCACTTTATCCCACCATTCAATATGTTTTTTAACAGCGGCATCCCATTCCGGCGCACGGGGATCGTTTACCTGCGGGCCTTCCGCATGACCTACACGTGCATGGATGTGATCAACCCGCTGCAGTATAATATCTACCGTTT
The DNA here is from genome assembly GCA_020847395.1 of Chitinophagaceae bacterium. Classification (GTDB taxonomy): domain Bacteria; phylum Bacteroidota; class Bacteroidia; order Chitinophagales; family Chitinophagaceae; genus Agriterribacter. The sequence continues at coordinate 2,678 of JADLCD010000018.1, read as the reverse complement.
CTTCCTGGTCATGCAATAATGATTCATGCACATTGCACCAATGCGAAATATCCAGCGTTATCCGCAATCCCGGAATAGCTTCTGCAAACTGCCTTGCTATTGGCGCAGCAAACAATATTCTTGAACGATGCGTTTCATGCGAAATAGGTATGCCGCTTTTTTTTGAAGCTTCAATGGTTGTATCAATAAATTTTTTATTCTGCTCAAAAGAAAAGAAATCTTTCCCTGAATGACAATTAATGTATAAAGGCTTTTGCACGCTTTGTGTGGATGCGGCTATTATTTGTTGCTGAAAATTTTGCAAATGCTTTTCAAAATTACTTTCGTGCGCACCGCATAAAAAACCAACTTCCAACTGGTGTTTTTTTAAAGCGCCAAATAATTCATCCTGCTTTTCCTTATTTCCCTGCCACCACATTTCTATACCATCATATCCTTCTGCTTTTGCTTTTTCGCAAAAGGTATCAACAGAGGATGCAAGCCCCCAATTGGTTGCCATTATTTTTAAAGTAAAATCCCGGGGAATAGCAAAAGAAGGTTTATTTATTGGTGTATCTTGTGTGAATGATGACAGCATAGCGCCGCCTGCAGCAGTTGTGGTGGCTGATAAAAATTTTCTTCGGTTAAGAGGCATGTGGTAGTTGGTTTTAGCTGTCAGCTTTATGCTACTATTTCATTAATCACCCTTCCTTCAACATCGGTAAGCCTGAACTGCCTACCCTGGAACGGATACGTGAATTTTTCATGATCAAATCCAAGTTGATTGAGAATAGTTGCCTGTATATCGTGTGGCGTTACTTTCCCGCTAACCGGGCTATAGCCAATAGGATCGGTTTCACCGTAGCTTGCACCGCGTTTAATACCGCCGCCAGCCATCCATATAGTGAATGCTTCGGCATGATGGTCTCTTCCTTTGTAAAATTGTTTCTTGCCTTCACGGTTTTCCTGCATAGGTGTTCTTCCAAATTCACCGCCCCAAACTACCAGTGTTTCATCAAGCAGCCCACGTTGTTTGAGATCAAGCAATAAAGCGGTAGTTGCCCTGTCAACGCTTCTGCATTTGTTGATGAAACCAATCTCTAATGCTACATCGGCGCCGGTTCCGTGAGAATCCCATCCCCAGTCGAACAGCTGCACATATCTTACCCCTTTCTCCACAAGCTTTCGCGCAAGCAAAGCGTTGTTGGCAAAACTTTCTTTGCCGGGCTGCGTGCCATACATTTCATGAATATAGTCCGGCTCATCACTGATATCCATAGCCTCAGGCACAGACATCTGCATTTTATAAGCCATTTCGTATTGAGAAATGCGGGATAAAATTTCAGGATCTTTATATTCTTCGTAAGCTTTTTGATTTACTTTATTGATGGCATCTATAGAAGCTTTGCGTAAATTCCTGTCAATACCTTCGGGGTTATTGATAAACAGAACCGGGTCTCCTTCAGAACGGCACTGCACACCCTGGTATACAGATGGAAGAAAACCGCTGCCCCAGACACTTTTGCCGGCATCAGGATTTTTCCCTCCGGAAGTTAATACAACAAATGCCGGAAGGTTGCTGTTCTCTGTTCCAAGCCCATAGCTTGCCCATGCGCCTATGCTTGGCCTGCCTAACCTTGCGGAACCGGTATGCATCAATAGTTGTGCAGGTGCATGATTAAACTGATCTGTTTGAACGGCTTTTAAAAAACTGATCTCATCAGCTACAGTAACTAAATGAGGCAGGTGGTCAGATATCCATGCACCGCTTTGTCCGCGTTGTTCAAAATGCGCATAAGGGCCAAGCATTTTGGGAACGCCTCTTATAAATGCAAAACGTTTTCCTTCAAGTAAGGATTGAGGACAATCCTGCCCGTCTAATTTTTGAAGATCAGGTTTAAAATCAAACAGCTCCAGTTGCGAAGGCGCGCCTGCCATATGCAGGTAAATTACCGCTTTGGCTTTTCCGGGAAACACCGGTGGTTTTACAGCAAGCGGATTGGCGCTATCAAATGCTGTTGCCGCAATTTTATCTTTCGATCCAAACAAGTCACAACCCGTAAGCATAGAGCCAAACGCCATCGCACCAATACCTGTCATGGTATCTCTTAAAAAATGCCTTCGGGTAACATGTTTCAGTATTTCATGATTTGCCTCTGAAAACAGCCGCTGATCGTGTAATTCTTTTTGTGTCATGGATTAATCTTTTTTCACCACATAGGAGCATAGATACATAGAAAAGCATAGAACAAATATAAAATCTATGTGTGCCTATGTTTCTATCCCCTTCTATGTGTTTTATTTTTTTCACCACATAGGAGCATAGATACATAGAAAAGCATAGAACAAATATGAAATCTATGTGTGCCTATGTTTCTATCCCCTTCTATGTGTTTTATTTTTTTCACCACACAGGAGCATAGGTACATAGAAAAGCATAGAACAAATATGAAATCTACGTGTGCCTATGTTTCTTATGCTTCTATGTATTTTATTTTTTTCACCACACAGGAGCATAGATACATAGAAAAGCATAGAACAAATATGAAATCTATGTGTGCCTATGTTTCTATCCTTCTATGTGTTTTATTTTTTTCACCACATAGGAGCATAGGTACATAGAAAAGCATAGAACAAATATGAAATCTATGTGTGCCTATGTTTCTATCCCCTTCTATGTGTTTTATTTTTTTCACCAC
>JADLCD010000017.1 GCA_020847395.1 Chitinophagaceae bacterium | reverse complement strand
TTTAAAAATCAGTTTATCACCTTCTTCACCATATTTACCCATGAGTGTATCAAGGTTTTCCATAGCAGGCGTTTCAAGCGGCTCAAATCCATATACTTCAAATACAGCTTTTATGGTGTTGATGATATAATTGCGTTTGCGTACAACATCTGGTCCAAAATCCCTGGTGCCCTGGGGGAGTGAAGGCTTGCTCATAATATATTTATTCTGGTAATGCTGAATGATTTATTTGGTATGAAGAGCAATCATTTTGTTTCCTGCTCCGCGTATTTCTTAATAATATTCTCGCAGGCTTTATCAATCATTTTATACACTTCATGGTAGCCTGGCTCAGGCCCATACCAGGGATCTGGCACATCAACCTTTTTGCCGGGATATACTTCATCCATTAATAATTTTACTTTTCCTGCATCAAAGCTTTTGCCGGCAATCCATTTTATTTCGTCAATCACATCTTTTGCCATTGCATAGATAATATCAAATTTTTCAAAATCAAGGGCTGAAAAATCTCTTGCCCTTTGTTTGCCGATATCTATACCATTTACAGCGGCAACTTTCTGCGACAGCCTGTGCGGCGCTTCACCAACATGATATCCGTTTGTGCCTGCGCTGTCTACCTGCCAGTTTAGATACTGCTCCTGTATTTTATGCGCCATTATACCTTCTGCCAGCGGGCTCCTGCATATATTGCCGAGGCATACCATTAAAATCTTCATAATAAAAAATAGAAGCGAAGGTAAATAAACCAGCCAGGTTTTTAAAACATGCCAGGCTTAGATCACATGGAATCTCGGGATAATATAGTGGATATAAGGTTTGGAAACTTTGCATAGTGATAATAAACCTATTCTATTCTGCAGCCGTAACAGATCCACTGCCATGAACATTAGACGTTACCGCCCCACCGCCTTTATACAAAATATTGCCACTGCCTGTTATGGTTGCATTTAACTTAACACTCGCAAATGCAGTAATATCGCCGCTGCCCATTGTTTTGGCTTCAGTATTCTCGGCTTTTAAATCGCCGGCTTTAATGTTGCCGCTACCCATTGTGTTGTAGGTAGCATCTTTGGTATTGCCGGAAATATCAATATCGCCGGAACCTGTAACTTTTGCTTCTACAGCAGGGCCATCTAATTCCATCTTTACATTACCTGAGCCCAAAACATTTATTTCTATTTTATCATCACTTTCAAATTTTCCGTTTCCGCTGATGTCACCCGAACCCATAACCGAAGCTTCGGTTAGCGCCGGCGTTGTTACTCTCACAACAATATCTTTATCCGCATCAATATTCACATCATCTTTAAATTTTACAATAAGCTTATCGCCATCAAGCCTGGTTTCAATATAGGGGAGAAGGTTTTCTTCTGCAGATACTTCAACAGCACGTTCATTTCCTTTCTTTATTTCCACATTCATTGAGCCCATTAACTGAACCCGTTTGAATGATCCTATATTTCTTGATTCCGTAGTTTCATTTCCATTGCCATGAACGGTTTCCCGGTTTATGCAGGAGTGCAGCAGCAATAGCAAAACCGGTAATATTAATATTCGTTTCATCAAAATAAATTTATAGTGTGTTATAATACATTTTTTTTAAGCTAAGTTAGCAAACTAATACTTTAAATAACATCATTAACAGCAGCTTCTATGGAAGGAAATATAAATTGAAAGCCGGTATTTCTTATTCGTGTACTGCTTACCGTTATACTCTTTAATACTTCGGTACTCAGTTCTCCTAAAATTATCTTCAATAAAAACGAAGGCACATATATGGGAATATAAAACGAGCCTTTCATTTTTTTTGCCAGCGTGGTTACCAGTTCTTTTATATCAACAGGTTTTGGTGCAGCGGCATTATAAGCGCCCTGCACAGATTCATTTTCCAAAGCGTGAATATACATTCTGCATATATCATCAATATGTATCCAGCTTTGTATTTGTTTGCCATTGCCTAAAACAGGAGCAAAACCAAAACGAACGGGTTTTATAAATGCGGGTAATGCACCTCCCTCTTTACTCAACACAATGCCTGTTCTTATAATAACCAGCCGCTTGCCGAGGGCAGTTACCGGCGCAATACTTTCTTCCCAGGCTTTGCAGGTTTCACCTAAAAAATCATTGGCAGCAGGCATGTCTTCTGTAAATGCCTGCTTACTATTATTGGTGTCATCTCCATACCAGCCAATACCGGATGCATTAATTACGGCTTTTATTTTGTTGGCATTATTACGAAGCGTATGTACAATGAGTGCGCAACTTTTTGTACGGCTCTCCCGCAAAATCTTTTTCCTTTTTTTTGTCCATCTTTTATCTGCAACACCCTCACCGGCAAGGTTAATAATATAATCAGATTTTGCAATGGCGTTAATATCTATTGTATGCTTATCCGGATTCCATAATGCATAGCAGAGATGCGGTTGTGCAGGTTCTTTAATTTTTCGGGAAAGGATAATTACATCATGGCCTTTTTCCAAAAGCATAGTTGAAAGCCTTTGGCCTATTAAACCAGAGCCACCGCCGATAAGAATGGTTGCCATGATGGTAAGATATTAGGTTGGTCTTTCTCCGGGTTACGGTCAAACAGGTGAAGGGAGCCTGTGCCCGCCTTCACCATATATGTTACTTGCCCTGTAAGTTAGTCAGGACGTTTACCATCCAGAAAAGTATTGATAGTACTGATCTGGGTTTGGTCGTTTTCATCTTTTTTTACGGAATAATTGCTGTAGAATTTTTCTACTGATGCGAGCGCATCTTTTAGTTGAAAATTGCGGCGAACATAAGCCGGTACGTTTTCAAACTCATTATTAGGATCAGCAGCATTGTAAGACAAATTGCGCAACTTGTTTATACGTTCTGCCGCTCTCCTTTTTTGATCTTCTGCCTCGTCCTGCATCGCAGGCTCCTCGACAAAAGTGCTTTCGCTTAGAGTTATTGGTACGATGGGCTCGTTCGCCGCATTGGAATCCTTTATCACTATCTGCATTTCATTCGGTTGCCCGTCAGCAACCTCATTACTTTGAGAAGATGAAATGTCATCCGTGGTTTTTAAAGCCGAATCTGTTTTAACAGGTTCATCCGCATATATATTGGATGGCTTTGACAAATAACCACCTGACGTCGGGGTGGTGCTAGCTTCTTTAATATAAGTTGTGTTGTCTAAACGGGTTGTTGGGTTAGAAGAGAAATCCAAAATGATTTCTTTAGCTTCTTTTTCAATGGATGGAAGAGGGGTTGAAGGTAAAGAAGAAATATCTAAATGTAACATTTCTTTGTCTTCTTTTCGCTCAATTTCCGGCGCCACATTTATTATATTCAGAACACTTTTATTCTCAACAACTTCGGTAATGGTTGGCGCCATCGGATCTTCCACCAATTCTACTTTTGGTACTTCTTCCTGCTTATTTACTTCCTGTCCGTCAAGGGTAAGCAGGATTTTTTCAGGCGCTTTCTTTTCTTCCGGCTTTTTCACTTCTTCTTTTGCAAACGGATCTTTATGATCAAAACCGGTTGCTATTAAGGTAATGCCAATTTTGTTGCCAAGGTTATTATCATAACCCAAACCGAGGATAACATTGGTATGTTCGCCAGCCTGGCTAATCAGGTAATTCTGAATAATATCCACTTCATCCATAGTAAACTCTGTTTCACCTTCGGCAGAATTGATATTGATAAGAATCCATTTTGCGCCACGTATATCATTATCATTCAGCAGTGGTGAATTAATAGCATCCTGAATGGCTTTCTGCGCCCTGTTTTCTCCATCGGCTGAAGCACTGCCGAGTATGGCAACACCACCATCACGCATAACCGTACAAACATCAGCAAAGTCAACATTTATCTGTCCGGTTGAATTGATAACATCAGTTATACATTTTGCAGCAGTTGCGAGTATATTATCTGCTTTGGCAAATGCGGCACGCATGGTAAGGTTACCATACTGGTGGCGCATTTTATCGTTGCTGATTACCAGCAATGTATCAACATAATCTTTTAATTTGTTGATACCCTCCTGTGCCTGCGCAAATCTTTTTTTGCCTTCGTAAGCAAACGGCGTAGTAACAATACCAACGGTGAGTATGCCAAGATCCTTACAAATTTTTGCAAGTATAGGCGCACCACCGGTACCTGTACCTCCACCCATGCCGGCAGTAATAAATGCCATCTTGGTATTTACTTCCAGTATTCTCCTGATTTCCTCCAGGCTTTCTTCTGTTGCCTGCCTTCCAATATCTGGATTGGCACCAGCTCCAAGCCCCTGTGTGAGCATGGGCCCAAGTTGCACTTTATTGGGTACCTTACTTAACGAAAGCGCCTGGGCATCTGTATTGCAGATGATAAAGTTAACACCATCAATGTCCTGGCTAAACATGTGGTTTACCGCGTTGCTTCCGCCACCGCCTACTCCAATCACTTTAATGATGGATGACTTCTCTTTAGGCAAATCAAAGTGTATCATATTGTCGGTTAATTTTTTATTCTTACCAGCATGATATAAACTGCTAAGAATGTTGTGAATTAATGGTTGTAAGTATTTTTAATTTTATTAGTAGATACAAGGCATGCCTTGTATCTACACCCTGTCTATTTCAATTGCTGATCTCCTTCTTCCTTAAACAAATCAATTAAGCCGCCTTTTATGGAGTCCATAAAATCTTTCAGGCTTTTACGTTTTTTTGTTTTCTCTTCACCAATGCCTTTCACTTTTGTTAGGGTTTCATGTTCGGGTTCTTCTTCTTTTATTTCCTTAGCTGTAAACTTTAAGAACCTGGGTTTTTCCAGCGTATTTTCGTACACGTTATATCCTTTAAGAATTAAACCGATACAGGTTGCATACATTGGCTTGGTTAATTCATCAATATGCCCGGATGCAAGATGCTCATTAGGGAAACCGATGCGTGCATCTAAGCCCGTGATATATTCCGTTAACTGTATCAAATGCTTCAGTTGTGAGCCACCTCCTGTTAACACTATACCGCCGTTCAGCATTTTCTTTTCAATACCTACCTGGTTTAAATGGTAGGTTACAAAATCAAGTATTTCACTCATTCTTGCCTGTATAATTTTTGCAAGATTCTGTACGCCGATTTCCTTCGGCGTCATTCCGCGCAAACCCGGAATGGTGATGTATGCATTGTTTCTTGCTTCATCCATCAGGGCACTTCCAAACTTTACTTTCATTTGTTCAGCCTGTGTTTTTAAAACACCCAAACCTGTTTTAATATCATTGGTGATGTTTTCCCCACCAAATGGAATAACAGCAGTATGCTTTAAAATGCCTTCATAAAAAACAGCAATATCCGTTGTGCCGCCACCAATATCCACAATAACCACGCCTGCTTCAAGATCCTGCTCGCACATTACAGCCGCTGCAGAAGCTAATGGCTGCAATACCAGGTCTTTAACCTGCAGGTTCGATTTTTCAACACTCCTGTTAATATTGCGGATAGCGTTTCTGTCGCCGGTAATAATATGAAAATTAGCACCAACTTTTACACCACTATATCCTATAGGGTTGGTAATATTTTGAAAATTATCTACAGTAAACTCCTGTGGTATCACATCAATAATCTGGTCGCCTGCGGGTATATAGGTTTTGTATTGATTTGATACCAGTTGATCAATTTCCGACTGGGAAATCTCTTCATCCGTATTATGGCGAACAATATCACCACGCGTTTGCAGGCTCTTAATATGATGCCCGGCAATACCTACATATACTTCATTAATCTCAAGATTTGGATTTGAAGCATAGCAATTTTCAAGTGCTGCCTGTATAGCTTTGATTGTTTGGTCAATATTCAGCACCATGCCGTGCTGCACACCATTGCTGTTGGCACGACCGAAGCCAAGTATCTCTAATTTGCCATATTCATTTTTTCTCCCTGCTATGGCGGCAATTTTTGTTGTTCCTATATCAAGTCCTACAATAATGGGTTGTTCGTTATTCATGGTCGTTGATTTGTTGCGTTGGATTGTTGGTAATATTTATCTGGTTTAATGTTATTGCTGATTTTGTGGAATCTCTTCTTGTGGCTACCACCTGCCCTTTATACTGCACATTAATAGAAGAGTACGTATTCCATCCTGTTTTTGCCAATACCTCTTTATAAAATATATACAGCTTTTTAAATTTAGCATCCAGCTCAGTGCCACTGCCCAATACAATTTTATGTTCGCCAATTTTTGGATATAGCTCAAATTGTTTTTTATCTGTATAATCTATTTGTTCAATCTGCGCTGTCCAAAAACTGTTTTTATGCAGGAAGTCACTGATAGATTGTATCTGATTAAGTACTGAGCTGTCTGCCGCGTTCCATTTTGTTTTGTCGAGCGGGCAATTGGTAAATGCCGGCACCCTTGCAGAAAACTTAGTGCTTAAAGGCAACCGCATCCAATCTTTATCTATATAAAAAGTTTTTCCGGCAGTGGTAAATATCCTTGCTATTGGTTCCCGCTCTTTTATTTTAACCTGCAAAATTTCATTATTATCGAAAAATAATTCTGCGTCCTTTATCCACATATTTCCTTCCAGTGTTTTTTCCATCTGTTGCAAATCAAAATTCTTTAGCGGCTTTTCTTTTATTACCGGAGACATATGCATTAGCATTCCGGTAATATCATTTTTATCTGCAAACAGGTTGTTTTTTACATCGCTTATTTCAATATTTATGCCCGAGCAGGTTTTATCATCTCTTTTTCGCATAGCAGCAATAAGAAACACAACAAGGCATACGCCGGCTCCAACCCACAAAGTGGTTGCAATAAACCTCCATATTTTTTTCCTGTTCAGCTTCATGTTGTTTATGCGGTAATCGCTTTTTTAATTGGTTCTGTCAATGTATCTATATCACCTGCACCGGCTGTTATCAGCAAGGCATTTTTGTTATGCTTATATACTTTCTCTACCCAATCCATCAATGCTTCTTTACTCATTAAAGATTTGTTAGGATTTTTCATCCTGTTCAAAATCATTTCACTTGTTACACCTTCTATGGGTAATTCGCGTGCAGGGTATATAGGTAATAAAACTATTTCGTCTGCCAGGTCAAGACTTGCCGCAAACTCATCAGCAAAATCATTTGTTCTGCTGAATAAATGCGGCTGAAAAATAACCGTGCATTTTTTCTCCGGGAATAATGATTTTGCCCCGCTGATCAATGCTTCCAGCTCTGCGGGATGATGCGCATAATCATCTACATACACAATGCTGCTGTCACCAGCCACAGGAACGATATACTCAAACCTTCTTTTCACGCCTTTAAAATCAGCAACCGCTGCTTTTATTTTTTCATTAGCTATACCAAGCCCTGATGCAATAGCAATAGCTACAGACACATTTTCCACATTATGCAAGCCGCCCATATATAATTTCACATCACTGATTGTTTTTTCAGGTAACCGAATATCAAATGTATAAGCGCCATCGTTTATCCTGATGTTATTTGCATATACATCTGCTTTTTCATTTTGCCGGCTATATGTAAAGTGCTTATCCGCCTTCAACTCATCACCTCTTTTCAATCCGTATTTGCTAAAAAGTGTACCACCTTTTTTTATTTTCTCAGAAAAAGCTATAAAAGTTTTTTCCATCTCTTCCGCTGTTCCGTATATGTCCAGGTGGTCGGCATCCATCGCGCTGATTACCGCAATATCAGGACTGAGTTTCAAAAAACTTCTGTCGTATTCATCAGCTTCCACCACACAAACATTATTAGGGCTGCTCCAGAAATTACTGTTGTAATTAGCAGCTATACCACCAAGAAAAGCATTACAACCATAACCCGTATAACGCAGTATATGCGCCACCATGGTAGTAATGGTAGTTTTGCCATGTGTTCCTGCTACACAGATATTAAAAGAGCTCCTTGTTATCATTCCCAATACATCGCTCCGCTTCAATAAATCATAATGATGTTGCTGATAATACAACAACTCCGTATGATCTTTAGGAATAGCAGGTGTATACACAACAATATCAGCATCTTTCGGCACCAGCTCCACATCATCAGTATAATGAATGTTTATACCTTCTGCAATCAGTTGCTGCGTTAATACGGTTTCTGTTTTGTCATAACCGCTTACCTCTTTACCCAGCGATTTAAAATACCTTGCCAGTGCGCTCATGCCAATGCCGCCTATTCCTATAAGGTAAACTTTTTGTATGTTGTTCAACTCCTTCATTATACTATTGCCTGCTTTCTATAACTTTTAAAACTTCATTTGCTACTACTTCATCCGCATCTGTTATAGCCAGCTTGCTGATATTATTTTTTAATTGCTGTTTTTCGTTTTCATTTAATGCCAGATCAATAGCTGTTTGTACCAGCTTGTCTTTTGCTTCGCTGTCTTTCACCATCAACGCCGCGCCTTTTTCGGTAAGCCTGCGGGCATTGACCGTTTGGTGGTCTTCTGCCGCAAAAGGGTAGGGAACAAAAACTACCGCCTGCTTTACCACACATAATTCCGCTACCGACATGGCGCCGGCTCTTGATATCACCACATCAGCCGCCGCAAAAGCATATTCCATTTTTGTGATGAAATCGTTTGTCCATATTCCTTTTTTACCTTCTGCAATTTTTCTTGCCTGCTCTGCAAATGGCTTACCGCTTTGCCATATCAGCTGCACATTATTCTTTTCAAATGCATCAATACCTGCAGCTATCGCTTCATTAATTGATTTTGCGCCCAGGCTTCCACCGGTTACCAATATGGTTTTTTTACCAGCGCTTAATCCAAAAAATTGTAAGCCTTCTTCCTTAGTTACAGTGTTGGCAAGTATGCTTTTACGTACAGGATTGCCGGTAACAAGAATTTTTTCTTTCGGGAAAAACTGTTCCATACCGTCACTGCCTGTAAAAACCCTGCTGGCTCTTTTGCTTAATTGTATATTGGCTTTGCCACCAAAAGAATTTGCCTCATGAATAAATGTTGGAATGCTTTTGTTTTGCGCAAACCGCAAAGCCGGAAAGCTTGAATAGCCGCCAACACCTATTACCGCATCGGGCTTAAAACCATTAATGATTTTTTTTACCTGCAAAAAACTTTTAATGATTTTAAATGGTAAGCCAATGTTTTTTATCAAAGAGCTCCTGTTAAAACCAGCTATATCCAATCCCTCTATCTTATAACCGGCCTGCGGCACTTTCTCCATTTCCATTTTACCTTTAGCGCCAACAAACAGTATATCTATATTCTTATCTTTTTCCTTCAACGCATTGGCAATGGCTATTGCAGGAAATATATGTCCCCCTGTTCCGCCACCTGCTATAATTATTCTTTTTGCCAATGTTTTTAATTTCTTCGTTTATCCGTTAACGGTAGCTGCTGCATTACCTTCCATCTTCTCCGCGTTCCGCGCCACACTTAATAAAATACCAATTGCCAGGCAGGTAAATAAAAAACTACTTCCACCCATGCTCACCAGCGGCAAAGGCACACCGGTAACCGGAAACAGGTTCACATTCACTGCCATATTTACCAGCGCCTGTATTACAAGCGTAAAGCTTAATGCAAGTGCCAGAAAAGCGCCAAATGCAAAAGGACATTTTTTAAATATTCTTATGCTTCGGAAAAGAAAAAGCAGGTAGATGAACACAATCACAACACCTCCTATCAATCCATATTCTTCAATAATGATGGAATAAATGGAATCACTATAAGGATGCGGCACAAAATTTCGTTGCTCGCTATTGCCCGGCCCCAAACCAAACCATCCGCCTTTTGCAATGGCAATTTTCATTTGCTGCACCTGGTAAGCCGATTCATGTTTATCTGCATACGCAAAATCCTGTATACGTTTTATCCAGGTAGGTATACGCCCAACCTGTAATACTGCCGGCAGTTCTTTACTCTGTCCTTCTTCCTTGTTATAATAACTTGTTGCAATGCTTACCAGTATTATTAATGGTATTAATGCCACGCCAATTACCAATGCTAAATGTTTAACACTTACCCTGCCGATAAACATCAGCATTAAACTGGTAGCGCCGATTAATAATGCGGTAGAAAGATTTGCAGGAGCAATAAGCCCGCAGGTAATAGCCACCGGCACTATCAATGGTAAAAAGCCTTTTTTAAAATCTTTTATTTCATTTTGTGAGCGGCTAAGCTGGCGCGATAAATACATGAATAATGCAAGCTTTGCCAAATCAGATGTCTGGAAAGTAAGATTGATGATAGGCAATTTTATCCAGCGGGTACCTTCATTTATTTCAGCACCAAAGAAAAGGGTATAGATAAGCAAGGGGATAGAAATAACGTAGAGTATTAAAGCTACTCTTGAATAAATAGTATAATTAATGCGGTGTGCAAAATAAATAATAAGCAGGCCTACTGCTGTAAAAGCAAATTGTTTAAACAGGTATGACTCCGCGCTTTTTGACAAACGATATGCAAGCGTGCCGGTACTGCTGTATACCACAAGCATACTCACCAGGGTAAGCAGTATTACCGCTGCCCAGATAACTTTGTCGCCTTTTGTTTTATTTAATAGTGCCTGCATCTGTTTGTGATGTCTGATTTGAGATTTGAGATTTGAAATTCTTTCTACTTATCACTTACCCCTTACCACTTTCTTCCCTCCACCTTACACCTTCTACCTTCTCCTCACAACTCCCTCACCGCTTCCTTAAACTGTCTTCCCCTGTCTTCATAATTTTTGAATAAATCAAAACTTGCGCAAGCGGGGCTTAACAATACTACGTCTCCTTTATTAGCTAAATGAAAAGCTGCCTGCACTGCTTCTTTTGCACTCCCGGTATTTACCATTATTTCCACATGTTTGACAAATGCTTCGTGAATTTTCCTGTTATCTACTCCCATACATACTATGGCCTTTACTTTTTCCTTTACTAAATCAAGTAATGCGGAGTAATCATTTCCCTTATCAACACCGCCGAGTATAAGAATAGTAGGTTGTGTCATGCTTTCCAATGCAAACCATGTGCTGTTTACATTAGTTGCCTTGCTGTCATTAATAAACCTCACTCCACGTACTGAGGCAACATTTTCCATGCGGTGTTCAAGATTTTCATAGGTTTCTACCGCTTCCCGTATCTTTTCTTTGCGAATGCCAACACTCGCTCCCGCTAATCCTGCTGCCATGGTATTGTATTGATTGTGTTTTCCTTTTACTGCAAAGTCAAACACGCTGGTCGTAAATTTTTCTCCGTCTACATGTATCGTCATAGTATTGTCTTTAATATAAGCTCCTTGTGGTAGTTGATAGTGCATAGTAAATGGCAATGAATTAGAATGTAATGGGTTTCTTGATATATAATCAGTGATCACAGGATCGTCGGCGCAGTATATAAATGTATCCTGCGGCGTTTGGTTTTTTATGATATTGAATTTGGACCTTATGTAATTTTCAAACCTGTACTCGTACCTGTCAAGATGGTCTTCTGTAATATTCAACAACACAGCTATATCCGGCCTGAACGTTTTTATATCATCCAACTGAAAACTGCTGATTTCTGCTACATATAGTAGTTTCGGATCTGTTGCTACCTGCCTGGCAAATGAGTAACCGATATTTCCGACCAACGCACAATCAATACCGCCGGTTTTACACATATGCCAAATCAGCGTAGTAGTTGTACTTTTTCCATTACTTCCGGTGATGGCAATGATTTTACTATCACCTTTATACCTGTATGCCAGTTCTATTTCACTGATTATCTCAATGCCTTTCGCTCTTATCTTTTTTACCAGTTCATTTTTTTCCGGTATGCCCGGGCTCTTCATCACTTCATCTGCATTCAAAATTTTTTCTTCACTATGTTTTCCTTCTTCAAATGCAATATCATATTGCAGCAATTCGTTTTTATATTTTGGTTGAATGGCACTACCATCAGAGAGGAAAACATCATAACCCTGCTTTTTTGCAAGGATAGCCGCGCCTATTCCACTTTCACCCCCGCCTAATATGACCATTCTTTTTGCCATTCTCTTTATGCGTCTCCTTATATAATTATCTCATTTTAAATGTTGCGATCGCAAACAATACACACAGTATGGTTACAATCCAGAACCTTACTGCTATTTTGCTTTCATGATATCCCAGCTTTTGGTAATGATGATGCAGGGGACTCATTAAAAAAATGCGCCGCCCCTCGCCATACTTTCGTTTGGTATATTTGAAATAGCTTACCTGTAATATCACGCTCAGGTTTTCCACTAAAAACACACCACAGAATATTGGGATCAATAACTCTTTTCTTACAATAATAGCAAGTGAAGCAATAATGCCTCCTAATGCAAGACTACCTGTGTCGCCCATAAATACCTGCGCCGGGTAAGCATTATACCATAGAAATCCTATACAGCCTCCCACAAATGCACCTACAAAAACCGATAACTCTCCCAGGTTTGGTATATACATTATGTTGAGATACTCTGCAAAACGCGTACTACCACTCACATACACAAATACGCCAAGGCATGCTCCTATTAATGCACTTACACCTGCTGCAAGCCCGTCAAGTCCGTCAGTAAGATTTGCACCGTTTGATACTGCAGTTATAATAAGCGTAACAGCAATAATATATACGATCCATGTATATTTTTCCATGCCTTCACCAAGCCAGCTAATGAGGCGGCTGTAATTAAATTCATGACTCTTTACAAAAGGAATAGTTGTGATAGGCGTTTTTACAACCGCGTAGCGATGCTCTTTGCCTTCCATTGTTACAATGGTATCTCCAATCTTTTTTTCTCCTCTTTTAAGAATATCTGTCACCTGGTTAGTGCCTTGCGGATTATAGTATTCTCTCCACACAACTACATTATTATTAAAATATAAAGTAGCGCCAATGATGATACCCAAACCTATCTGCCCTATTATTTTTGATACCCCTGCCAAACCATCACTGTCTTTTTTCTTATAATTTTCTCCTTTTGCCTGCGCAGCTTTTCTTGCTTTTATTTTTAAATAATCATCCATAAAGCCAATCAAACCTAACCACACAGTACAAAGTAGCATCAGCCTTATATATACTTTATCAAGATCAGCAAACAGCAGTGTTGGTATGAGTATAGCCAGCAGGATAATGATGCCGCCCATTGTTGGCGTTCCCTTTTTTTGCTGCTCACCTGCAAGACCAAGATCACGAACGCTTTCACCAATCTGTTTTCTTTTTAAAAGATTGATAAGCCTTTTACCGTATACCGTTGAGATGAATAGCGACAAAAGCACAGCCAGCAATATTCTGAAAGTCAGAAATTGCATTAAGCCGCTGCCCGGGAATTTTATGCCTTCAAATTTTAACCACTCAAATAAATGATACAGCATTTTGGCTTTGTTGTTTATTGCTTATTTACCTAATAACTCAATTGTTTCTTTTAAAACCTGCTTGTCGTCAAAAGGATGTTTTACTCCTTTTATTTCCTGGTATTTTTCATGTCCCTTTCCTGCTATTAAAACAATATCTTCTGCTGATGCAAGACTGATGGCTGTTTTAATCGCTTCTTTTCTATCTGTTATAGCAATATATTTTTTACGCATTGATGGCTGCAAACCATTTTGCATATCATTCAAAATTGCTTCCGGGTCTTCAGACCGTGGATTATCTGAAGTAAAAACCACTTTATCACTATGCTCACAGGCCACTTCAGCCATTATGGGTCTCTTGGTTTTATCCCTGTCGCCTCCGCATCCTACTACCGTAATTATTTTTTCGTGACCCTGCCTTAACTTTTTAATGGTTGCCAGCACATTTAATAATGCATCTGGCGTATGTGCATAATCAACTATGCCGATAATTCTTTCTGCTTTTGATGTGATATAATCAAATCTTCCTTCCGCACCGGTAATATTGCTCAGCACCTGCAATACTTTATATTTTTCTTCGCCCAAACAAACTGCCGCACCAAATACCGCCAGCAGGTTATATGCGTTAAACTCACCGATAAGCCTGAAATGAACTTCCTGTTCGTTAATGTTCATCAGCAAACCGGTAAGATTATTTTCAAGAATTTTTCCTTTAAATTCCGTGAGTGTTTTCAGGCTATATAAATGCTTTTTAGCATTGGTATTCTGCAACATCACTACGCCTCTTTTATCATCAGCATTGCTTATGGCAAATGCATCTGAAGAAAGATTATCAAAGAATGATTTTTTTACCCTGATATATTCATCAAAAGTTTTGTGATAATCCAGGTGATCATGCGTGATATTACTGAATATAGCGCCGGCAAAATGCAATCCTGATATACGGTGCTGGTGAATGGCGTGACTGCTGCATTCCATAAACACATGTGTGCAACCCGCGTTCAGCATTTCTTTCATTAAAGCATTTATGCTGATTGCATCGGGTGTGGTATGTGTTGATGGCAACACCTCATTGCCTATTTGATTTTGCACTGTTGAAAACAATCCGCATTTATATCCCAAACCGGAAAATAATTTAAACAACAATGTAGCGATGGTTGTTTTACCATTGGTGCCGGTAACGCCAACCACTTTCATTTTAGCAGAAGGTGAGCCAAAAAAATTATCAGCCATATAGGCGGCTGCAAGCGCACTGTTTTCTACCTGTATATATGTTATGCCTTCCTGTTTTTGTTCAGGCAAATGTTCTGCAACAATTGATGAAGCGCCTTTTTGAATAGCGGTATCTATATATGCATGACCATCAGTTGCAGTTCCTTTAATAGCGATAAAGCAGGAATTTGTTGAAACCTTCCGGGAATCAATCTGTAAATCAGATAAGGCAACAGCAAGATTGCCTTGCACCGACCTGATATTTACTTTATACAATATGTCCTGTAAAACCGCCATTATTTGTCGTTAAATGAGCTTTCGGCTGTGAGCTTTCGGCTGTGAGCCCTCAGTTACAGTAGCTTTTTCATTTTTAGTTTCTTGTTGTCTTATCACCTACTTCTTACTTCTTACCTCTTACTACTTACTACCTACTACTTACTACCTACTTCTTACTACCTACTTCTTACTACCTACTTCTTACTACTTACTTCTTACTACTTACTTCTTACTACCTACTTCTTACTACTTACTACCTACCCCCTCCCCCTCTCTAATTCAACTCCAGCATTATTGTTTGTCCTTTACCGATAGCCTGCCCTGCTGCTAAAGACTGATTGATGATTTTTCCTTTTCCTTTTACCTGCACTTTCAAATTCATATTTTCCAGCAGAAAAAGTGCATCTCTCAAACCCATGCCTTTTACATCCGGCACCACCTGTTCTGCAACTGCAAGCGCCTTCATACCAGGTGTATTATTATCATTATATACATAACCCCATTTTTCCTTTTCAACTGAATCGGTAAATGGAATATTCATTTCTTTCATTATATTTTTAACATCGCTGCTATAGCCACTCCATTTGTATTTTGTACTGTCTGTAGCAGTGGTTGCCATATACCTTTGCATATCTTCTTTATCACCTGCATACAACTTATCGGCTATTTCCCTGAAAACAGGCGCAGCCACCGCACCACCTAAATATTGCACGGAATGAGGCTTATTTTTAATCACAACAATGCACGAATATTTAGGCTTTCCTGCCGGAAAATATCCTACAAAGGATGACTGGTATACACCATCTGTATATTTAAAATTTCCGTCGTTCACCTTTGCTGTACCGGTTTTCCCTGCCGCATTATACACAGCAGCTTTAAACACTTTTTTTGCTGTGCCATCTGTACAAACCGCTGCAAGACATTCCTGCAACTGATGCAGTGTTTGGTCTGAACAAATTTTTTCATTCAATACCTGCGGCTCAAATGCAGTAAGCAGGTTTCCGTCTTTCTCAACTTTGTTAACGAGATAAGGCTTCATGAGTTTACCATTGTTGGCAACCGCATTATATATCATTAATAATTGCAAAGGACTAAGCATCACTTCATACCCAAAGCCCATCGATGGCAATGTTTGCATATGCCAGTCTTTGCGCTTGGGATTTTTAACCATTGGCCTGAACTCTTCTTTTAAATCAACACCCGTACGCGAAGTGAGGTGCAGGTTTTCATAATGACTGATAAACTTTGAAGGCGATTTACTGTAATACGTGTACGCCAGCTTTGCCATTGCCACATTACTGCTATGCTCAAAGGATTCTTTAATTGTTAAATGGCTCTTGGGAGATTTTTCCGCATCCTGTATCCTGCGCCCGTTCAACATCCAGGTACCACCATCAATATCAATCATATCATTAAGCGTTACATATTTGTCTTCAAGCACCGACATGAGTGTAACAAGCTTAATAGTTGAACCAGGTTCAGAAGTTTTCAGTGCGTAATTATCTTTTTCAAAATAAGTTCCATCGGGCATTAAACCCAGGTTGGCTATTGCCTTGATTTTTCCCGTAGCCACTTCCATTACAATAGCAGTACCTTCAAGCGCCTGGTTATCTATCATCATGCGCATTAAAGCGGTTTGCGTAATATCCTGGATGTTTACATCAAGTGTTGTTACGATATCCTTTCCATTTTCAGGTTCAATTTCAGAACCTTCAACAGGCACATAAGCACCACCTGAAATTCTCCGCACCAATCTTTTGCCTGATACACCTTTCAACAAGCTGTCGTAGGTTTTTTCCAATCCCACGTTTTGTGTAACAACCTGCTTGTTATTGTCAACATAAGTTCTTGCTAAACCTATAGTGCGGTTTGCCAGCAAACCAAATGGCGTTAGCCTTTTCTCCATGTCTTCTATTATAAAACCGCTTTTATTTCTTCCCTGCCTTACAAGTGGCAAAGCTCTCAACGACTGGTATTGCTGAAAACTTACTTTTTTCTTCAGGAGATAATACCTGTCTTTTTGTTTGTAGCCTGCCTGCAATTGTTTTTTATATGCAGCAGCAGGCTGATCCTCAAAAATTTTATTCAGGCCTATGGATAAGGAATCGAGGTTATCTTTAAAACGCTTTCCTTCTTTATCGCGAAGCCCGTCGGCCATAAAATCGATATGTATGTCAAAGAACGGAATGGAAGTGCTGAGCATGCTTCCATCTTCACTATAAATAGTGCCGCGGTCTGCATCGAGTGTACGATAACTTAAGTGCAGGCTGTCGCTCAGGCTTTTCCAGTATTCACCCTGTACCTGTTGTATATAAAATGCCTTACCAATAATAAACAGGCTTAAAGCCACAATGCCCAGAAAGCAAAGCGATACTCTCCATAATATGTCTTTTTTTACTTCCAAGGTTTTTTTATTGCCTCTTTTACAGGTAAGTGTTGACACTCATCTGTAGGTTAATAATCTCTGGCACTATCAGGAGACTGCTTCTCCCGCCGCAACACACTTTTAATTCAGGCAACCCGCTGGCGGGCTCGCAGTGACGGTAAAAGTGTTTTTGGTTTATACTACTGGTGGGTATCGACACCCACCAGTAGGTTTATTTATTTCTCCTCGCTTGCAACAATCTTCACCGGCGGCGTTTTTAATTCCTGCAAGCCCAGAGGTTCAACAGCTTTCGCCAGTTCGCTCTGCTTACCGCGCATCATCAGTTCGCCCTTCACTGTTTTATATTCATACTGCAATTCTTTCAGCTCTTTTGCCGTTCTGTTAATATCCTTAATGGTGTTTTCGGCATAGTGACCATTGTATATGTATACAACAGCCAGCACTGCAAGAAAAAGGAAGTAATACATATTTTTAGCAACCCAATCGTTGCTGAACCAGCTTTTCCATTTTTTTACCGGTGCAGTTGTTTTTTCCTGCTCCTGCGTTGGCGCTGTTATATTTTCTGTTTCGTTCATTGCTGCCGTTATTTTTTTTCAGCTACTCTTAATCTTGCACTCCTGCTTCTCGGGTTTTCATTCAACTCTTTTGTTGAAGGAGATATTGGTTTTTTGGTTATCACATTAAAAGGACTTTCAGATTTTGTTCCGTATATAGAATCAGTTTCCGGTTCTTTGAAACTGCCATAGCGGAAAAAGTCTTTTACCGTTCTGTCTTCAATACTGTGAAAAGTGATGATGGCAGCACGGCCGCCTTTCTTAAGGATGTTGGGGATTTGTTGCAGCATTTCTTCCAGCGCTCCAATCTCATCATTCACTGCAATGCGTAAAGCCTGGAATACCTGGGCAAAATATTTATTGGGATTACCTTTCACCACGGAAGCAACGGCATTCCTGAAATCATTGATGGTTTTAACAGAAGTAACCTGCCTTTGCTGAACAATGATTTTTGCCAGCGTTTTTGAATTGGTAACCTCGCCATAGCGTTCAAATATTTTGTGCAAATCCTGTTCGCTATAGTTTTTTACAATATCGGCTGCAGTTGTTTCCTGGCGTTGGTCCATGCGCATATCAAGATCAGCGTCAACAAAGCGGGTGGAAAATCCACGTTCTGCTTCATCAAACTGGTGGCTCGATACACCAAGATCTGCCAGTACACCATCAACCTCCTGTATTTTATGCAGGCGAAGAAATTTTTGAATATGGCGGAAATTGTATTGAAGAAAGGTTATTCGCGGATCATCGGGAATATTTGCTTTTGCGTCAGCATCCTGGTCAAAAGCAATTAATCTTCCTGATTCGCCTAATTGGGCAAGGATGCCCCTGCTGTGTCCGCCGCCACCAAAAGTACAATCAACGTATATGCCGCCAGGTTTTATTTGAAGCAGATCAATTGTTTCCTTAGCTAAAACGGGTATGTGATATTGTTGCGACACAGTTGCCAGTTAAAAGTGAAACCTGCCGGCTTATAACCGCCAGGTTAGTGGAAAACCTAATGATGTTATCTTCAACCTTTCACCATATTCCGCTAAGCCTGTGGTGGTTTATTAGCCATTACTTCCTGAGCCAGTGTGCTGAATGCTTCGGGTGAAAAAGTGTCAAAGAGCTGTTGGTACTTATCCTTATCCCAGATTTCTATTTTATCAATTGCGGAAAGCAATACAATGTCTTTTTGTAACCCGGCATACTCCATCAGATTTTTGGGTAATAGTAACCTTCCCGCACTATCCGCTTCCACTGTAACCCCGTTTAAAAAGTAGCGCCTGAATTCACGCACTTTCGCATCAAAATCATTCTTCCTGCTCATTTCCTCAAAAATCGGCTCCCAGTTTTTCATGGGGTAAAGGGTGAGGCAACGCTCAAAACCCCTGTTAATAAAGAAGCTACCGGTTTCTCCTTCCGGGATCTGCCTTTTAAATCCCGTTGGAAAGAGAAACCGACCTTTTGCGTCCAGAGTAGCTTCATATTCCCCTAAAAACCGTATCATTTACAAAACGTTATATCAATTTCCCATTAATTCCCACAAAATAACACATTTTCCCACCTTAAACGCAAGTTTTAATTTAAATATTTTATCCACAGCAAAAGTTTTTTTGGAAGTCTTAACAGTATTGGATTTGAGGCGAATTTGCAGGTGTTATTATGAAGAGGCACTGTATATGCTGTGGATATGTGTGCATAACTGTGAATATCTGCCGGTAAAGGTAGGTAAATAGTTGATTTTGCGATGTGTAATGTTGCGGGTTTCGAACCTTTAAAGGTTCGGAACCCCTACTGCTACCGCCGTGGCTCGTGAGACGCAATATTCGTTAAGCTAAGCGAAAAAGCTAAACTAACTCATTAACCATCGAAGAAGTGGTTCGTGAGGCACAAACCACGGCGGCGGAGGATTCAGGATTAAGCTACCGCATCTTTTCTGAAAAGCCGGGAATTGATTTACGCGAGTACTTATTCATTTTTATGTATGCCCGACAGCAGGTGGTCTAAGGTTATTCCAAGTGCAGCGCATATCTTTTTCAGCGTCAGCACTGTTGGGTTGGTGCCTCCCTTTTCGATCCTGTTGATATTTGGTTTCTCCATATCAATCAAATCACCCAGGTCAACCTGGGTAAGTCCTTTTTCCTTCCTGATATCACGGATCCTCTTACCTAATGCTTTCAGGAACACATCATCCTCTTTGCTGATCTTGGCCATAAGAGAGGAAAAGTCCTGATTTAGTAAGGATTGAAGGTTATCTTAAATGATAACTATTATATATATTTGTGCTTCCTGACTTATTAATCAGCACCAAACCAAATCAACAATATGAATAACATCCAGCCAACAATCGCTATTGCCGACGACCATCGTTTAATGCGGGATACATTAGCGGCGTTTTTGCATAACCAGGGTTATAACGTGATCATACAGGCCAGCAACGGACAACACCTGCTCGACCAGCTTAATCATATAAGCACTTTGCCGGACCTGTGCCTGCTGGATGTGGATATGCCGGTTATGGATGGCTATGAAACGGCCTGTTACCTGCGTAAACATCATGCATCCATAAAAATACTGGCGACTTCCGTATTTTATAATGAAGACAAGAAAGAAAAAATGCTGTGTTGCGGGGTAAACAGCTTTATATCCAAAATCAGTAATGCCGAAGAATGGAAACAGGTATTACAGGAGCTTTACCTGAGAGAATACTGAAATGCCTGTAAGACACATGCCATAGCGAACAGTGTTCCGGACCTTTGAGGTTGAGAACGCTGTATGTTCTACTTACTGGTAGGTATCGACACCACCAGTAGAAAAAAGATATAAAAATAACCTGTTGAAATTTGATTTATATTACAACGTATAAGCTTTGTATATGAAGTACACGCCATTATTACTCCTTTTTTTTTCTCTCATTGTTATTTCCTGCAAAAAAGACAAACTCACAAAGGAAACGCAAAACGGAGCCAATACATTTTCCTGTTTAATTGATGGGCAAATTTTTAAACCTGCTAAAAGTGAAGGCTTGTTATTTAACAACGATCCCGTTTTATATGGTGGGTTGTCTATATCTAATGACTATTCTATTGCATCAATTACTGCAGCATATAAAGCTAGTTATCCGCAAAAATATATTACAATAGAAATAGATCATTTTCATGGGGTAGGGGAATATCTTCTTAATAATGAGAATAACATAATAACTTATACAGAATATACTACAGCAATCCCTTTTGTTGTAAACTATTCATCTTTACACACCCTATCAGGCAAGGTGGCAATCACAAAAGACGACAGAGCAAATACTATTTTATCCGGCACATTTGAGTTTACCGCTACTTCTCCAGACGATCCCGGTAGAATTATAACAGTTACTTCAGGGAGATTTGACCTCAATTATAAAAAATAATAGTCTGCTTCCAGCTCAATTACGTAATAGTATTGGTGCAATTGCTAAGTATAAACATATACAATAAGGAATTAAAAAAAATAAATACTCAATTGATGTACAAAATCATAAAATTTTTATTGTAACTTTCAATGAATAAGCTTTATATGAAGTACACACCATT
>JADLCD010000016.1 GCA_020847395.1 Chitinophagaceae bacterium | reverse complement strand
ACTGGAGTTTATATACCCCTTATAATCCTGTCCGCAAAAATAAAACAGTCCTCTTTAATTATATACCTGTCAAAGAACTTTTTGTTTATCTTTTTTCTTAAGGAAACGACATTGATTCACCATTGCCTATTCACCTATATAAACCACGGCTCTTCCGGAATTTGTATAGATACTGTTACCGGCTGGTCAACTTTTAAATTGCTTGTGCCTGTTTTGATGGTTATAGGATGTTGATTGATGATGATATCAACTTCATAATAATCTCCGGCAAATGATATTTTCTTTACTACTCCTTTCAGCATTGGTTTTTGTGTTCCGTTCACCGTGCATTGAGATGAGCGGACAAACAAATTTTTTCCATCCGGCACCGCATAATTTATAACACTGCCAGGCAGTAAAATATATTTACCAAAAAGCCCGGCAGCATATTCATTAACCGGTTTTTTATAAATTTCTTTGGGTGAACCCTGCTGAATAACTGCCCCGTTTTGTATAATTAAAATATGCTCCGCCCACGATAATACATCCTGCGGGTCGTGCGATACAAGCATGCAGGTAAGCTGCAGCTTTTCGCTAATATCATCTATAACCGTTTTTAAAATTGTTTTGTGTGTAAAATCAAGATTGGAAAAAGGTTCATCAAGCAATAATAGTTTGGGAGAAGTAACCAACAACCGGGCAAGCGCAATGCGTTGCCTTTCTCCGCCGGAAATTTGATTTGTCCGGCGCTTCAACAAATGATTAATGCGGCAGATTTTATAAATGTTTTGCGCCTCGTCTTCATCAAGCGTGTTGCCGTAAGATAGGATCTCCTCAACACGGTAATTATTTCTTAATTCAAAATATTGCGACAGGTATGCAATGCCTTTATGCCCGGGAATAAGTGTTTCAAAAGGGCTTGTTACTTTTTCTCCCCTGAATAAAACGGTGCCGGAGTCTGCATGGGCAAGTCCGCCAATAATTTTTAACAGCGTGCTTTTACCTGAACCGGTTGCGCCGGCAATGGCCGTTTTGCTGAATTGCTCAATAGTAAAATTGATATTCTTTATTTCAAAACCCAGTTCATCTTTTCTGTGTATTGCCGATACTTTTAAAAAATCCATTAGCGTTTTTTGTGTTTATTTACCTGTGCAATTCATAATAATTAGCCGGAAGCTGGGAACGCAGGTATGCAATTTCATTTTCTGAAAGTGGCGGCGCAAGAGTAGCCGCAATAATATCGCGAAGTTGCTCAAGCGTACGGATGCCTACTACCGCAGCCGTTATTTCCTGCCGCATCAATACAAACTGCAAAGCTGTTTGCGATGCATTTCTCTGCAAACCGGAAATTGCCTGAACAGCAGATGCCATTTTGTATACCTGGTCTTCATTATAATTAAGATAAGGATTAGCGTGTTTGCCGGCCAGCAATCCTCCTGCTAAACTTCCTCTCGCCAAAATACCGATTTTGTTTTCTTCCAGTAAAGAAAAACAGGATTCCTCCGGTCGCCTGTCGAGCAAACTATATTGCATCATTACGCTCACAATATTTGAGCGCTGCACATATTCGCGTATCACATTCGGCCTGATGGAGGAGATACCATAAAACCTGGTTTTACCTTGTTGCTTTAGTATTTCAAACGCTTCAATTGTTTCATCTATCGGGTCGTCAATGGTGCCGCCATGTAATTGGTAAATATCAATATAATCTGTTTGCAGTCTTTTAAGGCTTTCTTCAATTTCAGTAATAATATGTTCCTTTCGCGGATTCCAGTCAAGCCCCTTACCATCTGCGCGCCGCTGGTTGCCCACTTTGGTTGCAATAATTACTTTGCTTCTTTTTTCTTTAACTGCCTTGCCCAGGGTTTGCTCATTAAAGCCGTCCTGGTAAATATTGGCAGTATCAAAGCAGTTGATGCCCGCATCAATTGCTTCGTGAATTAAAGCAGCATTAGCCTTGTCATCTGTTCCCAGAGACATACAGCCAAACACCACTTCGCTTATAGATAAGGTTGACTTTCCAGGTTTGTGGTATTTCATGGAAAATGCTTTATGAGTGCAAAGTTAGGGGATTGGGGTAAAGCTACTGGCTGTGAGCTTTGAGCTATCGGCTGTGGGCAGCGGTTTCAGGTTTGTTGAATGCTGATGGGCAGCTAATTGCTCATAGCCCATTGCCCTCTGCTCACAGCCCATACCCGAAAGCTGACAGCCCAAGATTAACTATTTTTGCATCTATGCGTATTGAACAACTGTATGACCACTTCCTGCAATTTCCTTCTGTAGAAACAGATACCAGGAAACTTACACCCAATGATATTTTTTTTGCATTGAAGGGGCCGAGTTTTAATGGCAATCTTTTTGCCAAACAGGCGCTTGACGAAGGCGCCGCTTATGTGGTGGTAGATGAAGACCCGGGTTTTTCTGATAGCAGGATTATCCGCACAGCCAATGTATTGTCTACGTTGCAAAATCTTGCTGGCTATCACAGGCGGCAGTTCAATATTCCTGTTGTTGCCATTACCGGCAGCAATGGAAAAACAACTACTAAAGAGTTGATTCATGCGGTACTTTCTTCTGCATACAGAACCTATACTACCAGGGGAAATTTGAATAATCATATCGGCATACCACTTACGTTGCTTGCTATTCAGAAAGACGCGGAGATAGCCGTGGTGGAAATGGGTGCTAATCATTTAAAAGAAATAGAAAGCTATTGCGTATATACTGCGCCTACTCACGGCTTAATCACCAATTGCGGTAAGGCACACCTGGAAGGTTTTGGCGGTATAGAAGGCGTAAGAAAAGGAAAGGGCGAATTGTATGATTACCTGCGCCTGAATAATGGCACCGCTTTTGTAATGTGGGATTATGATTATTTGAGAGAGATGAGCAAGGGAATTCCTGCTATATGCACCTACGGAACTAATGCGGCAAATATAACCGGCAATACTATAAAGAGTGAGCCTTTTCTTGAAATCGGCTGGATAAAAGCCGGCAATATCATGCCTGTTCAAACACAGTTGGTGGGCGATTATAACCTGCCGAATGTGCTGGCGGCTATTGCCGTTGGAAAATATTTTAAAGTTCCTGATGAAAAAATCATTGCTTCCATTCAGCAGTATGCGCCATCGAACAGCCGCTCACAATTAATAGAAAAAGGAAGCAATAACATTATACTGGATGCATATAATGCTAACCCCAGCAGTATGAAACTGGCAATTGAAAATTTTTCAAAAATACAGGCAGGTAAAAAATTGCTGGTATTGGGTGCTATGATGGAGCTTGGCCCTGAAAGTAAAAAAGAACACCAGGACATTGTTTCAATCATAAAAAATTACAACTGGAACAAAGTGATTTTAGTGGGCGGTGATTTTGAGGGCATTGCTGAACCATTTATGTATTTTAAAAATGCTGCTGAAGCTGCAGGGTGGATAAAACAGCATAAGCCGGAAAATAGTTCGCTGCTGATAAAGGGCTCAAGAAGCACCAGGATGGAAACGATATTGGATGTATTATAATGCACCTGCATCAATACATAATAATTTTAAGTAAAATGTGAGATGATAAACGTGAAAGCCGTCTCTATATTCTCGTTTCACATCTCACGATATTCGTATTAAAATAATCCTCTGCTAATTCAGTTTAAAAAAGGAAATTTGCAAAAATCTCAAAGGCAATGAGTGAAGAAAAAAAGCCCAGCTACTTGTTTTCGGTATTAGACAACAGGTGTCCGCGCTGCCGTACCGGAAAGCTTTTTGCAAGCAATAATCCTTACAAGCTTGGCTCTATTGTAAAAATGAATAAAGAATGCCCTGTTTGCGGGCAACCAACAGAAATTGAGGTGGGATTTTATTACGGCACTGCTTATGTTAGCTATGCGCTGACTGTTGGTTTTTGCGTAACTACTTTTGTGGCCTGGTGGTTGCTGATTGGTTTTTCTGTGCAGGATGGCGACTACAGGTTATTATACTGGGGAATTATTAATTGCGTTTTGTTGATTTTGCTTCAACCGCTATTTATGCGACTTTCCAGGAGCTTATGGCTTTCCTGGTTTGTAAAATATGAACCGGACTGGAAAGATAAACCCATTTCTTCCGAAAGTGTGGAGCGTATAGTACCGGAGCAAATGAATAACTGGTAGTATATACCAACGGAAAAATATTTTTCACGCAGAGATCGCAAAGGAGCAAAACCGCAAAGAAAAATACACAGTGTGCGCTCCCCGTTGTGGTCGCCGCGAGAAGCTTCCTTCCTGTAAACAATTTTAACCCGGTAACTAACCTCAATATTTATTTTACCTGTTTAACAGGGAATACCTATCTTCATTAGGAGTATAACTGCCATTAAGGATTTTTGTGCTTGCTTCTGTGCCGGCAGATGTTTCCAATCACTTCATCTTCCATTCATGACATTGCTCATTATCGCATTCTGCATTGTATTGCTTGTATTACTAATAACATGGGGCAAAACGAACGCCTTTCTCGCTTTTCTTATCGTATCGTTGCTCGCAGGCTGGATGCTGGGCATACCTGTAACCAAACTTGCCGGCGCTGTTGAAAAAGGCATGGGCGATACCCTCGGCGCACTCACCGCAGTAATTATGATGGGTGCTATGCTGGGTAAACTGGTAGCTGAAAGTGGCGCAGCGCAACAGATAGCATCATCACTGATGAAGATATTTGGCGTAAAATATATTCAATGGGCGTTGATGATAACCGGCTTTGTAATTGGTATTCCGCTGTTTTATAATGTAGGTTTTGTGTTGATGGTGCCGCTTATTTTTTCCGTAGCGTATCAATATAAACTACCTGCGGTATATATAGGTTTGCCGATGCTTGCTTCGCTTTCGGTTACTCACGGTTACCTGCCGCCGCATCCGGCTCCTGCAGCATTGGTTAAACAGTTTAATGCTAATATGGGCTTAACGCTTATGTACGGATTGGCAGTTGCTATTCCGGCTATTATTGTTGCGGGACCTATCTTTGCCAAAACATTAAAAAGTATTGTTGCCAAACCCTTACAAACTTTTCAGCAGGAAATAATACCGGAAGAAAAATTGCCCGGACTTGGCAATAGTCTTTTTTCTTCTTTGCTGCCGGTTGTATTGTTAATTGTAACAACGGTGCTTCCATTAATGATGCCGCAATCTGCGGCAATAAAAAATGCGTCGGGATTTATCGGCAACTCCATGATTGTAATGCTTATTGCTGTAATTACGGCAACCTTCACACTTGGCAGGTCAACCGGTATGAGCATGAAGAGAATTATGCAGGTATATGAAAGCGCGGTAAAAGATGTGGCAATGATATTGCTGATTATTGCCGGAGCAGGCGCTTTTAAAGAAGTGCTAACGGTTAGCGGTGTAAGCAATGAAATTGTAAAAGCGCTGGAATCATGGCCGCTGCATCCTCTATTATTAGCCTGGCTTATTGCCTGCGTAATAAGAGTGTGTATTGGCTCTGCAACGGTTGCCGGTTTAACTACTGCCGGTATTGTTGCGCCAATAGTTGCGCAGGGAGGCGTTAACCCCAACCTTATGGTATTGTCTATTGGCGCCGGCAGCCTTATGTTCTCTCATGTAAATGATGGGGGCTTCTGGTTGTTTAAAGAATATTTTAACCTGAGTGTAAAAGATACGCTGCGTTCCTGGTCGCTGATGGAGACTATTGTAGCGATAGTAGGCCTTGCAGGGGTAATGTTGCTGAGTGTGATAATATAGCGCAAACCGTATCCGGGATCCTTATGATCCTGAACCACTTCCGGTTTTTATGAAAATGTTTTACGTATTTGCGAAAATCTTTACTGCCAACACAATTTTTGTAATAGACTAAGTATGCAAAAGCAGGGCTGAGCAATGTAATATCAGCTAAGTGCAGGCATGACCAGCGATTCGGGCTCGACATTCAATACTCAGCTTTAGTTCTTAACTTCAACAACACATTTTCAACTGGGCATTTGTTCCCGACTAGACAATTAATGATTGCCCTGCCTTCGCAAATACCCGAACGTTGTGCGCCTTTTTTTTGACAACCCCCAACTTCAGGTTATAAGATCTTTCTTTCCAGGTTGACAAAAATTAGTAATCACTTTTAACATAATATTATCAGTTCCTATAAACTATGACACGACCTTTAAAAACTAAATGCAAAAAATAATGAATACCAAACTAAAATTTTTATTGCTGCTGCTTGGTTTTGTATTTCAATCACAAATTTTCGCCCAGACGCCTAACTTTACCGGGACTTGGGTGCTAAATTTTGAAAAAAGTAAGTTAGACACAAGTGATTACCCGAATGGCCTTACAGGTCAGATATTCGTTATAAAGCAAGATGGTAATAAGTTTAGCCTGAAGATATATCACATTTATGGTGACAAAAAAAAGAAAATAGGTTTCAGAATGATTGCTGATGGTAAGACAAGAAGCGTGAAAATAATATTCAAAGGTAAGTTGGAGCAGAAAGAAAATAGTTTGCAAGCCACAATGTGGAGAAAAAATTATTTAAATAGTGTTAATTATAAATTTGGAACAAATCAAAATGAATTTGTTGCTGACGAAGTATTTACCGGCAGGCCAAAAGACCATCATAGTATTTGGGTTTTTGACAGAGATGTTGCAAAATAGATAGATAAAGTTTTTTAGCATCTTTAATTGACATCTTTTATTATAGCCTTAATAAGAAACAAGACAAAGGCTTAGTGAAACCGATTAAAACGACGTACAACTGGCGGTTTGGTGCAATAGCGGCAGACTTGCCTGAAATAACAAGACAAGACGGAGGCTCTCTGCTATTATATATACAGACAAAAGAAATCAGAAAACTGCACGACCAAATAAAAGACAAAGTGAATGTGGTAAAAGGACTTGAAAAAGCATTTTATGGTGCGACAGAATTTTCAATTCAAGATATCAATGGTTATATCCTGACTTTTGCAGAAGATGAGTAAGATAATCGCAGATAAAGAAAGTGTGTTAAAACAACTTCAAACCATACCCGGTATTGGAAAAGCTTGTTCACTTGACCTTTGGAATATAGGGACAAGAGGGGTTGCTGACCTTAAAGGGCAAAACCCAAATGTTTTTTATGATAAATTGAACACTTATAGCGGAGTAACACACGATACAATGAATGAAAAATTTGTTTAAAAGAAATGCTGCCAATACGTGAACCGTTAGCAGTAATGTAGAAGCAATATAGCAACACGTTTTAAATTTAAACCCGGCATGAAAATTTTTTTTATTGTTTTCTCAATTTCAATATTATCTTCCTTTGCTTCTTTCTCACAATCCCTTAACACAAAAAAATTGGACAGCTTATTTGATATGTTGCAAAATCGGGGATTAGCAACAGGAAGCGTAGCCATTTCAATAAACGGAAAAACTTTGTACCAAAGAGCCATTGGTTTTGCCATGCTCGACGGCAACAAAAAAATGCGCCTGATGTAAATACAAAATACAGGGTTGGCTCTTCTTCAAAAATGTTTACTGCAACAATGATTTTTCAATTGATTGAAGAAAAGAAATTGAGTCTTGATACAAAATTGGCAACGTACTTTCCGCAGTTGCCCAATGCAAATAAAATTACGATAGAAGAAATGTTGTATCACAGAAGCGGGTTGCACGATTATACGCACGATACCAATTTTACCGAATGGATGAACAAGCCGAAAACGCATGAAGAAATGTTGCAGATTATTGCGGGTAAAGGTTCGGATTTTGAGCCCGGAACAAAAGCGGATTATTGTAATTCAAATTATTTATTGTTAAGTTATATCATCGAAAAAATTACAGGAACAACATACCCGAAAGTATTGAATAAAAGAATAGTTGAAAAGATTGGATTGAAAAATACTTACTACGGAAAGCCAATAGATATTCGCAGAAATGAAGCAACCTCTTACAAATATTCCGATAGCATTTGGAAGAAAGAAAAAGAAACGAATTTAAGTATTCATTGTGGCGCAGGTTCCATCGTTTCTACGCCAAAAGATTTAACCGTGTTTATTCAAAATTTATTCAACGGTAAACTCATCAGCCATCCAAATCTTAACAGCATGACAACAATGATTGATGATTATGGAATGGGAATTTTTCCTTACGATTTTGATACAATAAAAGGTTACGGGCACAACGGAAGAATAGAAGAATTTTATTCCGCAACAAGATATTATCCTGAAAAGAAACTCGCTGTTTCTTACATTACGAATGGAATTTTATACCCGAGAATTGATATACTAAAAGGCATATTGAAAATTTGTTTTAATGATGATTATACTATTCCATTTTCAAAGCCTGTTGTTACAGATTTTCAAAAATATGTTGGCACGTATGCATCAGGCAATTTGCCGTTTAAAGTGGTTTGTAAAGAAGATAATAATAAACTTATTTTTGAAGCAGCGGGAAGAACAATGGAAGCTGAACCGGTAAATACAAATTATTTTATGAATTTAAAAACAGGTTCATTCTTTGAATTTAACCCTGAAAAGAATGAGTTGCAAATAAAGGAAACAGACAATGTGTATTATTTGCAGAAAGAAAAATAACTCAGCCCGGCATGCTTTGGTAGTAGTGTTATGGAGACATCGAAAATGAGAGTAGTGAGCCATTTTGACCAGTGTTATCTGTTTGCTCAATTAAAGTAAGCCTTACCAGAATCCATCAACATTGCTGCTTGACAAAATATCAACTAACTACACAGGGGCTATAATAGACCTCTTGCATTAAACGATATCCACATATGTTGAAAACTTAAAACAGAAAGGGTATAAGAGTTGATGCGAGTATATCATGATATGGAAAAATATACCAAAGAACATTTCCGGTAATCAATTT